>CAZCVY010000271.1:0-2092 GCA_964501985.1 uncultured Acidobacteriota bacterium
CTCCTGTAAAGGATGTCCTGATACAACCTGTAAAGGATGTCATGATACCGTACACACGAGGGGTGCCCCTACGAGACCCTCGGATTTATTGATCCACCTGCAGCCCGCTGCGCGGAAATTCGGGAGTACAATGGACCTCGGAACTTTCATGAGTCAGGGTGCCCCAACCGGAGAATTGAACGTTGAGGTGGCAACCGGCCCGCTTGCCATCGCCACCTCATGCGAAGTCGCACTGATTTTTGCGGGAATTCTCGCCTATATCTGGAGGTGGCAGCACACCAGCCCGATCGCTTGGATCGCGCTCTGGGCCTTGATTCTCGTGAGTCATGTGTTGCATCGGGACACGCTGCGGGGGCTCGGCTTGGGCAAGACCGATCTCCGAGCCAGCGCCCAGTGGGTGCTGCCGCTGGCCATCATCCTGTATGTCCCAATGCTGATCTATGGATTTTACCATCGCCGCTTGGCTCTACTTCACCCCACCTGGTATTCCCTCGTGGCGCTTCTCGGATATGGCGGTTGGTGTGTGTTTCAGCAATACTTGACCCAGTCTTATTTCAATAACCGTCTGATGCTGATTATCCGCAACCGCCATCTCAGTTCTGCCGTCGTCGGAATCATGTTCAGCGCCACGCACATTCCCAACCTCATCTTGATGGTCGCCACGTTCATCGCGGGGCTCGTCTTTGCCGAGGTGTTCGCCCGCTATCGCAATATTTGGCCCCTGGCGCTGGCGCAGGCGGTAGGAGGACTCCTCCTCGCTGCCGTCGCGCCCGATACAATGATTCATCACATGCGCGTCGGGCCGGGCTACTTTTTTTACGGGATTCGGTAGGACAGGAGACGGCAGGTGGAAGGTTGCAGTTGGCATGTGGGAAGAACGCGAGGGGCGGCATGCTGTCGTCCCCACGCCCCATCTACCACCTACGACCTACCAGCTACGTTCTTCCCTCTTTCGCGAACGCGGCAAATACGGCAGGTCGGCGATTTGGCCCTCGAACTTTTCCGCCCAGCGACCGGGAATGGCGGTGCCGCACTGGGGGCAAGCGCCTTTCGAGGTCAGCCGATAATCCAAAATGTGATAGCCGAACCTCTCAATGAGCGATTCGCTGCACTGGGGGCAGCGGGTGGTTTCAAGGTCGCCTACTTGGCCTGGCAGGTTCCCCGCGTAGATGAACCGCAGGCCGGCCTTGCGCCCGATCGCCGCTGCCCGCGCAAGGTCGCGCGGTTGGGTGTTGGCGGGGTCGGTCATCTTGTAATCCTTGTGGAAGGCGGTGACGTGCCAGGGAATGTCGCACGACACGCTCGACACAAATTCGGTGAGCCGCTTGAGCTCTTCATCGGAGTCATTGAAGCCGGGAATGAGTAGGGTGACGATTTCGACCCACAAGCGCATTTGATGCAGACTGCGAATCGTCTGGAGAATCGGTTCGATGCGGCCGCCGAGTTGGCGGTAGTGGCTATCGTCGAAGCTCTTCAGGTCGACTTTGTAGAGGTCCACCCACGGGCGCAGGTATTCCAGCACTTGTGGCGTACCGTTTCCGTTCGAAACAAAACCCGTCACGAGTCCCGCCGCTTTGGCTTCCTTGAACACCGCGACCGCCCACTCACTGGTGATCAGCGGTTCGTTGTAGGTACTGACCAAAACCTTCGCGCCCTGGTGCAAGGCATCGCGAACAAGGTCGCCGGGCGTCGTATGCATCGGCCGGGAGACCGCGCGAGGGTCGCGCAAGGCTTGCGAGGTAACCCAGTTCTGGCAGTAGGAGCAATGCAGGTCGCACCCCAACATGCCAAAGCCGTAAGCCAGCGCGCCGGGATACGCGTGGTGAAAGGGCTTTTTTTCAATGGGGTCGCACTGCACTCCCGCGGCGTAGCCCCAGGGGACTTGGAGCTTGCCCCCTTCGTTGAAGCGAACCTTGCAGACGCCCAGTTGCCCTTCGGGAATCCGGCAGCAATGGCCACAGGCAAAACAACGCACAAATCCGCGGTCGAGCTTTTCGTAAAGCTCGCCTTCGCGAACGTTGGCGTTAACTACATTCTGCAGCGTGGCCATGAATCACGACCCCTAAGAAAAACCGAAACTCGAAACTGGAAA
>CAZCVY010000271.1:2192-9167 GCA_964501985.1 uncultured Acidobacteriota bacterium
GCAGCGTGGCCATGAATCACGACCCCTAAGAAAAACCGAAACTCGAAACTGGAAAATCGAAACTGGAAATTCGAAATTCGCGTGCCAACGTCAAGTGCGCTGGAGGTTTCGAGGCCCCCCGATTCTCCTCAACTATTATACCCCCGGCGGGTACCTATGCACCTGCAGGACAGATCGTCGCTGACTTCCATGGGTCCTCTCTCCCCGAAGAGGCGGGGCTAGTTCGTTTGCCGATTTTTCTTGACAAACAGTAGTTGGATATATCAGCATCGGAGAATGAGTACTGTCTGCCCGACGTTTTGGGTGCAGGACAGTTTTTCCCGTGCGACCTTCTGGCAATTTTGTGGTCGAGTACTGACGAGGCTTGCCGGGGGTCAATTTGACCGTTTATGGAGCACATGGACGGACCGCAATACGATGAAAAATGAAGGTTGCTCCTGAGATGTTATTGAAAACAAAGGATCGACTATGGACATTTTGTCGCCTATCCTGAGATGTTACTGAAATCAAAGCAGTTATCAAGAATGTTGTGATGTCATTGAAAACACGAAAGATAGCTGCAAGAAGCGAATATTTTGCCCGCCCAAACCCCGCCACCCCGAGATGTTATAGCAAACAAAGCCAATTGTTGATGAGCAACGTCGCGCGAGCGTGCTCTGGTGACCTCCGGGCCAGATCCCTATGGACCGGTAAAAGCCGCGGACCTGCAAAAAAGGTCCGTGCTACGAGCGTGCATACCCTTGTTCAATTTCGAGTTTCCGTTTTAGTCCGTCACGGTTTCTGATGCCAGCTTTGGCCGCCATCTTCGCTCGACCATTGCGCTCCGGAAGCCGTGGAGACGATGAGGTGCTGCGGGTCGCTTGATTGAATGCCCGTAACTGTTTCGGTGACGGTATTCCCCTCGAAATTGATGCCGGCGCGTGCCCACGTGGCGCCCGCATCGGTGGAATGGAAAAGAGCTCCGTCACTGCCACCTGCCCAGATACTGTTGCCGAGAGCCGCCACGGCACGAAACGTGATGCCGTCGGCGACTTGGATCTGCTGCCACGCTGTTCCGCCGTCGGCCGAACGCTGCAATTTGCCATCCGCTGAAACGTTCCAGAGAGCAGCGGGTGGAACAGTTCCGGATCCCAGGACCTTTTGCACTGCTCGGAATCCGCCGATGCCCGCTTGAGCCGTCATGTGGGAGGTTGCCTGAGCCATCACTCGCGGAGCAGCCTTTGCGGGAGCGGCGACTGCTGTGCTCGCGCTGGCTCTCATGCCGAGCGACGCGGAGTGTGAGGCCCCTTTGGTCAAAGGCTCCACGGTTGCCATAGATCCGGTCCCCGCTTTCCCCGCTTCTCCGGAAGTGGCCATGGGCTCTCCGGCCGCCGCGGAAGGAAGGGAAGGTGCCGGAAGAGCCTGCGCGGTGGTCACGGTTCCTCCCTGTAATTTTTCCTGATCACCGCTCGCAAGGGGATTCCCAGTCCCCTTTGCCATGGCGCGGTCCCCAGAGACCGCCGAATACGACATTTGCCGACTCGCTTGGGCGCGCAACTTCAGATTATCTTGCGTCAGGCCTCCGGGGGGCCGTGGCGGCACGCTGGTTGCCGCTAAATCACCGGCGGTTTTCTTCTCCGCAGCACGCGCGCTCGCCCTGGCGGACGCCGGCGCCGATTGGGCTGGCGGAGGCGCGGGGGAAGGCGACGGAGGGCTGCTGATACTTTCCGCGGGAGCTGGCGCGGGCGTCATTCTTGAAATCTCCCGGCTCTCTTTCCTCATGCCGGGGCGCAAAACCACAACGAGCGTCACGGTTCCCAACGCCGCTGCCAGCGCGGCCCAACGGACAATCGGTCCGGGCCTCCAACGCCACGGCGCTGCCACGCCGGCGCGTTCCGCCGTGGCTTCTTCCGCGGGCAGCGTGAGGGCGGCAACCTCACGGCAGTCCGCGCACTGGCTGAGGTGATTCAGCAATTGGGTGCGCTCCCTGTCGGTAAGAGTCTTCTCCACAAATGCCGCAAGCAGGTTGGCGTCGGGATGGTCGTCTCGCTGAGGAGAGCCCGATCCCGGAGGAGAGTTGCCAATCGCCCGGTTTGCCTTCAGCCGTGCGAGCGCGATTTTTGGTAATCCAGCCATAATATTGATTGGCGAGTTGGCAGTCAGGCAGTTGGGCGGTGGGAACACGATTTGTCGGAGCCCGCCCTTACGACCCGCAATTGGTCTTTACATCGCCTACCGGCCCATCCGCCTACGCCTACTCTTTTCCCCGTAGGCTCACTCGTGGGACCTAACCCCATCTACCACCTACGACCTACCACCTACCATCCACGACCTGCCACCTACCCCTACTCTTATGGAACGGTCTGCTCACCCTTTTCTTGCATAAGTCTGCGGCGGACATCCAGGGAGAGTTCGGTAACCTCAACCTCCATGGTTTGTTCCGCTTCTCTCCGGTTCATGCCGCGTTTCATCAGTCGGGAGAGAATGGTCTTGCGTGTCCAAGCCGTGATCTTCTCGAGCTTCCGGCTGATGGTGGATTCATGCACGCCCAGAAGGCGTCCGATTTCCGCAAGCCGCCGGCCATCGAGGTAGTAATTGGCCAGAATGAATTTGTCTTCCGAGGCGAGCGAACCAAGCGCTTCATCCGTCGCCTCGCGCAAACGCGCGTCGATGGCCAGGGCCGGGTCGGGCGTTTCAGCTTCAAACTGCGCCCCCGCCTCGGCTTGTTCTTCCAGACTCACCAGGCGTTGCTGGCGGCGAAAGCGATTCACATACTCCTGCGCCAGGACGGCCCGCAGCCAGCCCTCCAGCGAGCCGCGGCCCGTGAACGACTCCAGTTTGGAAATTCGGCGGCCATCGGCTGAACGGGTCCCGTATAGATCCGCATAGAGGGAATCCGCCAACTCGCGCGCGTTCGCGTCCGTCTGCACGATGGAGTGCGCCGCGTTAAAGAGCTTCTCGCGATAGCGGGTCAGGAAAATCTCCCAAGCGGCCTCGTTGCCCAGAGCGCAGGCACGCGCCAATGCCAATTCCTCAACGCGAAGGTGGGAGAGAAAACCGGAAACTTCGGGGGGGCTTGCGTCGGCTGGCAGATACTTGGTTGCAACCTCTTGCAGGACGGCGGCGAAAACGGTTCGCGTCAATCCGAACTTCTCCGCTCCGGCTTCACGGTGAAGCCGCTCCGACAGCGAATCGGGAATCTCGAGTTTCATTGGCCGAACCGCGGTTTCCTGGCTGCCGCTCATGGAAATCGACCTCTGCGCCTCGCGGGTTGCTTTGACTGTCAGGCTCGCCCGCGGCGCCTGCTGACCTACCGCCGAGTTCATCTCGCCCCATGGCGGCGTAAGGCCGCCGCTGCATCAAGTTGATCCACGACCCATCGCGGCAAGTCGTTCCATCCACAGCCGCAGCCGGGCTCCCGAGACTTGGATGCAAGAATTATACCCTCATTCGTTCTCCCCACAGACCAGGACTTTCGTATCTGGTCAACCCTGCAAAGAGGAGGCTCGGATGAGACGCAGACAACTACTGACATTGGCTACTGTTCTAACGCTGGCATCGGGCATAGTCCTTTCCTTGGCGCCGGACCTGGGGGAGGCCGGCCAAGCGGGGTCCAATTACAAAGTGCTGGCGCCCATCAGCCGTGGCAACTTGACCATCTTTCCGGTGGTTGCCGATCGCACGCACGACACGCAGAATTTCCTCACCCTGGACGAGGGCATTCGCTCCGGCGAAGTGGTGGTGAGCGAAGCGGGAAGTGTGCGGCCGCTCGTCCGCGGCCATGAGCGCTACATTCCCTCCGATGGCGCCGAGGTCAACCGCCTGGTGCTGGTGAACAATTCCGGCCGCCCGCTGATTCTGCTGGCGGGAGAAATTGTGACCGGAGGCAAGCAGGATCGCGTGGTGGGCAAGGACCGCATCGTTCCGGCGAAGAGCGAACCGATCGATCTCTCGGTATTTTGTGTCGAGCCCGAACGTTGGGTGGCAGCCAAGTCTCACTTCGGTTCCTTTAGTTCCCAAATGGCGCAACCCAGTGTGCGGCGCAGCGCTATGGCCGACCAAAACCAGCAAAAGGTGTGGTCGGAAGTTCACTCCGCATCGCAGTCGTTGGGAATGGCCGCCAGCCCTCCCGCCGCGCATGCCATGGCGCAAACATCCTCCTATGCAGGAGTGATGGCCAATGACGAGGTGAAGCGCCGGGTTGATGCCGTCGCCGCGCCCATCGAGCAATCGTACCTCGGGCTGATGCGCGAACTCCGCGAGCGGAATGCCGTGGGTGTGGTCGTGGCGGTGAACGGCCGCATCATCTGGGCCGACATGTTTGCCAGCACGGCGCTGCTCGAAAAATACTGGCCCAAACTCATCCGCTCCTACGCGGCCGAAGCTCTGACCCAGGGTAAGAACACGGAGCAGATCAGCGAGAAGGATGCCCAGGCGTTCTTGCAGGATTTCGGCGCGCGCCACGAAACGGAAGAAACCGAACCGGGCGTTTTTCGGCGCACCGAGCTTACCGGCGACGAATTCACCGCCTTTTCGCTCACGACGCTGCTGCCTGGAACCGGGTTCGACGTTCATATTGCTAAGATGGCGGATTGATGTGGCCGCGAAGCATTGCAGCGAAAGGAGTGATGATTTTACCTCTCCGATGAAGTGCCAGGGGCGGTCCGCGAACCGCCCCTACCCATTTCGTCACGCGGTGTCGACCTCCACGAGTCTGAACCCCGCCTCCCCCGCCTTCGACTTTCTTCCCGCACGCTTCATCAATCACTGCTATTCTAGAACGTATCCGCTGTCTAGATTCCGGCTTCGGGTTTTGGGCCACGGAAGAAGTAGTTCCTTTATCGGGAATGCCGCCAAGCTTCCGCACGAAGAAGCTCCGCCTGATACGCGCAACTGCTTTTACAATGTACCGGTCGCCCGGCGAATTAATTTTCGACCCGGGCCCTTGGATCAAGGAGGATGGGGTTTGAACACATCGATTCGCAACATTGCCATCATCGCGCATGTGGACCACGGCAAGACGACTCTGGTGGACGCCATGCTCCGCCAGAGCGGCATTTTCCGCAATGGCGAAGCTGTGATGGAGCGGGTCATGGACTCGAACGAACTCGAGCGCGAACGTGGCATCACCATTCTGGCCAAAAACACCGCCATCACTTATCACGGCACGCGCATCAATATTGTGGACACGCCCGGCCACAGCGACTTTGGGGGTGAGGTCGAGCGCGCCCTGAAGCTCGTGGACGGCGTGCTGCTGCTGGTCGACGCGAGTGAAGGTCCCCTGCCACAGACCCGTTATGTTTTGCGCAAAGCGCTCGAGGCCAAGCTGCCTCCCATCGTGGTCATTAACAAGATCGACCGCAGCGACGCGCGGCCACAGGAAGTTTTGAACGAAGTCTACGACCTTTTCATCGACCTCGACGCCACCGAAGACCAGCTCGACTTTCCCGTCCTCTATTGCATCTCGAAGAACGGCATCGCGCGCGAGACGTTGGACGGGACTTCGGAAAACCTTCAGCCGCTTTTCGAAACCATCCTGCGCGCCATTCCTGCTCCGTCCGGGGATCGTGACGCGGTCCTTCAGCTTCTTGTCGCCAACCTGGATTACAGCGAGTACCACGGGCGCCTGGCGCTGGGCCGCATTTTTTCCGGCACGCTGCGGCGCGGCGATGAAGTGGCTATTGCCAAGCTGGACCATAGCCTGCAAAAGACCCGCATCACGAAACTCTACGGTTTTGAGGGACTGGAGCGCATCGACCTCGAATCCGCCGAGGCCGGGGACATCGTGGCGATCGCCGGAGTCGAGGGCATCACCATCGGCGAGACCGTGACCAGCGCCGAAACACCCGCGCCACTGCCGCACATTCCGATTGATGAACCCACCATCTCCATGGTCTTCACCATCAACACCTCGCCCTTTTCGGGACGGGATGGCTCCTACGTGACCTCGCGGCATTTGCGCGAAAGGCTGGACAAGGAGCTGCTCACCAACGTGTCGATCCGCGTGGAGGACATGGGCATCCACGACTCCTTCAAAGTGATGGGACGAGGGGAACTCCAGTTGGCGATTTTGATCGAGATGATGCGCCGCGAGGGTTACGAAGTGGCCGTGGGTAAGCCGGAAATCATCACCCGCACCGTGGACGGCAAGGTTCAGGAACCCTCCGAACAACTCATCATCGATGTGCCCCAGGATTTTGTGGGCGTGTTGATGCAGGAAATCGGAATGCGCAAGGGCGTCAACAACAAGATCGTGAGTCATGGCAAGGGCCATGCCCAAAGCGGGCGCGTCCGGCTGGAATTCTCCATTCCTTCCCGCGGACTCATCGGCCTGCGCGGCGAAATCCTGCGTGCCACGCGTGGCACCGCTGTCATGAATACCTTGTTCGATGGCTACATTGACTGGCAGGGCGATATGCCCTCGCGCCTTACCGGATCGCTCGTCGCCGATCGCGCCGGCCGCACCACCGCTTATGCACTGTGGAACCTTCAGGAGCGGGGCGACTTGTTTGTGCAGCCCGGCATCGAGGTTTACGAAGGCATGGTGGTGGGCCAGAACTCGCGCTGGGACGACATGGACGTGAATGTCGTCAAGGAAAAAAAGCAAACCAACATGCGTGCCTCCGTCGCCGACGAAGCCATCCGCTTGGTCCCCATCCACCCCCTGAGCCTCGAAGAAGCCATTGAATTCATCGCCGAAGATGAATACGTGGAAGTGACGCCCCAATCCATTCGACTCCGCAAGAAAATCCTCGAATCCAACAAACGCCCCCGCAAGTACCATAAGAAGAGCCAGGAGTAGTTGGCGGGCACGGTCAGCGTTTTTCTGACCGTGGTCTTTTCCGTCGACCCCATCGCTCCCGCCATCGAACGATGGTAGCCACGGTCAGCGCTTTTCGGATCGTGGGTTTTTCCCTCTCGACCACCGTTTGAAGAACCCACGGTCAGAACTGCACTGACCGTGGCTACCCCGCTTCGCGGTCCGCGTCTCTTCCC
>CAZCVY010000272.1:0-9144 GCA_964501985.1 uncultured Acidobacteriota bacterium
AATCGTCTTCGGTAATCTCCATTTCGTCCAGGAAGACCTGGCCGGACTCGGGAGAAATTCGTCCCAGGGCGGTATCGCGCACGGCGCGCGGCTGTTCGTAAATTTCCTTCAAGGTGAAGTGCTTGAATCCGCCCTTCTCCGCCAGGATCGGGTCCCAGGTGATGTGCTGCACGCGCCGCCGGACGGGATTGCCGTCAAAATCCGACAACGTCACACCGTTGGGCGTGATCACGGCCACATCGCCGTCGGACAGGAAAAACAGGTCGCGGGTATGGTAGAGGATGGCCGGGACGTCGCTGGCCACAAAGTATTCATCTTTACCCAGACCGATCACGGCCGGCGGGCCCTGCCGCACGGCAACGATTTTGTTCAAGTCCTTGGTGGAGATGATGGCGAGCGCGAACACGCCCACAAGCTGCCGCACCGCGGCGCGCACGGCATCTTCCAGGCCGGCCGAAGGCCGCCCCACGCCATTGCCGCTCAGGTGCTTTTCCACCAGGTGCGCGATCACTTCCGTGTCCGTCTCGGTAGTGAACTTGTGGCCTTCTTCCTCAAGCTGCTTCTTCAGCTCCTGGTAATTCTCAATGATGCCGTTGTGAACCACCGCCACGCTTTGATGGCAATCGCGATGCGGGTGAGCGTTTTCTTCCGTGGGCGCCCCATGCGTGGCCCAGCGCGTGTGCCCGATGCCGTAGGTTCCGTCCATGGGCTCGAGGCGAATCTTTTCTTCCAGATTTCGCAGCTTGCCGGTGGAACGGCGAACGTCCAACCGCCCCTCGTGCATCACCGCCAAGCCGGCGGAGTCGTACCCGCGGTATTGCAGCCGCTGCAATCCTTCCAGCAGCACGGGCACAACACGTTTGTTTCCGATGTAACCGATGATTCCCGACATTTACTTTTTGCCTTGCGTGGAATGGCTTCGCCCGGCGCGATAACCGAAGCTCGACCACAGGATGAAGAATGCTTGATTATAGCAGCAGCGCGGGCTGGACGATGCGTTTATGGCGGGTGCAGTTCGGGTCCTGATTTGAGGCGTAGCGCCGGCTTCCAGCCGGCACCGGAGCCGCCAAGATGGCGGCGCTACGTTCAGATTAGGGCATTACCCCTGCGCACGACAACTCCACTTCATACAAGGCATGATGGGTTGCGATTCCGGCCCGCGACATCACCTTCCCGGGGCGGCGATCACATCTGTAAGCGGCACTTTTCGGCCCTTGGTCATGTTCTCGAACAGATAGAGCCCGGATTTTCCCCCGACCACAATGTCGAGGTCGCCGTCATGGTCGATGTCGACGACGCACACTTGTATTCCCGCTCCTGTTCGCGAGCCGTAGTCGATGATGTGGCGCCGCCATTCCAATCCGGACGCGGTCTGGACCCTTTCATACCAGTAGACTCCCAGGGGTTCGTTTGCGCCCTTATCGTGCTCATGCGCGTAGTAGCGCTTGCCGGTTACCAGGACCGGCTTGCCGTCGCCCTTGAGGTCGGCGATGGTCAGGGCGTGGGCCTGCGACCAGACGTTGTCGATCACGTGCTTCACCCAGGTGCGATTGCCCTGCGCGTCCCTCTTTTGTTCGTACCAGAAGATCCCGTAGTCGTGGCCGAGCGTGGTGACAAGGTCGGGCAGGCCGTCGCCGTTCACGTCCATCGTGTAGATGAATCCCGTCTCGCCCAAATCGAATTCCGGATGGAAGACCCACTCACCGTTGCGAGGGTCGGGCGGCGCTTCAAACCATCCCTTGGGCGTGATGATGTCCGTGCGCCCGTCGCCATTGACGTCGCCTGCGCCGATCCCGTGGCCATAGCTCCGCGGACTGACGACGTGCCCCATCCAGTGGGCGTCGGCGCCCTTGCCGACGATTTCGTACCACGTCAGCGGGAACTTGGTGTCGCCGAACTGCGGCAGGAGTTGCTGCGGCTTGCCGGTGTTCAGGATGTCAACCAGGAACGAGAATTCCACCGGCGAGCGTGTCTCGATCACATGCTTAGCCCAGGGCTTGCTCGATTTGCCGGGGTTCTCCCACCAGGCCAGGGACGTGCTCCAATAGGAACTGGTCACCACATCGGGGTAGCCGTCACCGTTGACGTCGATCGCGAGATCGCCCAAGTCTTCCAAGTAACCGCCGGCGAAGGCAAGGTCGCGAAAATGGTGCTTGATCCAGCGCGGGCCATCGTTGCCCGGAGTCGTTTGCTCGTACCAGTTTTCGCCGGAAATGATGTCAGGCCGCCCGTCGAGATTCACATCGGCCACCTCTGCCGCCTCGCTTTGTCCCAAATCAATGGTGTGTTTGTAGAACGGAATTTCGTCCGAGCCCTGTGCGCTCACGCGTCCGGAAATCCAAAACACACAGGGCGCAAAGAGGAGGCAACCCAAGGAAAGGCCGACAAGCGTGCGTCCGCGGCGAAGGAGTCGAAGCATATTACCAGCAAAAGTAGACATCGGAATCTCCTTATTCTGGCGCCGATAGGGGCGGGGGTGAAGAGAGTTCTCGAGCCGAACTGCCCCCTACTGAGGTTCGCAAAATACACTTACAACGACGTTCGTGGCGCGGGCATCTTGCCCGCTGTCTCGGGAGCGTCCCGCTCCCGTCGGCGCGCGGGCAGGATGCCCACGCGCCAGCGGGCGAGACGCCCGCGCTACTGAGAACTCGTCACTGCATTTTGCGATCCTAAGTAGTGAATCCCCAACTTGCGCGCGAGGCGTTTGGTGAACTGAAGCCCCTGGCGCGCCAACTCATCACCCGAGGGCGCCGGGTCTCGCCAAATCGCCGCGGCGGCGGCCAGCGCGGGTTCGGGCTGCGCGAACGACTCGATGGTCAGCCATTCGTCGTAGCCAATTTCCTTGAGCACCTTGAGAACGCCCTTCCAATCGACGTGTCCGGTTCCCGGAATGCCGCGATCGTTTTCAGAAATGTGGACGTGCCCCAGTTCCTTGGCTACAGCGCGGAGGGCTTCGGCTGGATGCCGCTCCTCGATGTTCGAGTGAAAGGTGTCAAAGTGGATTTTCACGTTGGGCGCGCCCACGTCGCGGACCAAGCGTGCGGCGTCTTCGAGGGTGTTGAGGAAGTAGGTTTCGAAGCGGTTGAGCGGCTCGAGGCAGAGGCACACGCCGCGTTTCTGCGCGCGGGCGGCGGCGGCCCGCAGACCTTTGACGGCCCAGTTCCATTCCTGATCCGTACGCCGCGTTCCGGTCATGACTCCCAGGCCCGCATACAAGGGGCCGCAGATCAGGCGCGTGCCCAAGTCCGCTGTCCTGTCGATGCACTTTTTCAGAAACTCCACTCCGTGCGCGCGGGTGGCGGCGTCCTGGCTGATCAGGTTGGCGTCCCGCGGCAGCACCGAACATGTGGTGCGTTCCAATTGCAGCCGATCGAGAATGGCTCGGACCGCCGTGATGTTGGCGGGTTCGTCGGGCGAAAGAAAAAGTTCGACCCCGTCGAATCCCCATTCCTTGATGCGGGCAAAGAGCGGCTCCTGCTGCTCTCCCACCAGCGTGGTCCAAACCATGGTGTTGACGCCGAATTTCATGGTGGCGAATCCTTTCTAGCTCTCAGCGTTCAGCTATCAGCTTTCAGCTTGAGGCGCCGTTGCTCTCGAGTCCGCCTTAACGTACTACCTGTTTCTACCAGGCCCGAGGGGAAGCTCTCCGGCAGAGTGCTCACCGCTGATAGCTGACCGCTGATAGCTGATAGCTGTTCCTAGATCACATCCCACGGTTTCCTGCGTTCTTCGTTCAACATCTTATTGGCGTCGGCGTCGCCGATGAACTGTTCCTTCTCTCTATCCCAACGCAATTTCCGGCCAACTCGCAGCGAAGCATTTGCGATGAGGCACGCGCTGGTGGTGCGGTGAGTAGTCTCGATATCGGAGTTCGGCTTATTCCGCGACCGTACGCATTCGAGGAAATTGACCACGTGGGGCTGGTGCTGCGCGGTGCTATCGCCCTTTTCGACGGCCGTTTTTCCGAAGGTTTCCCACACATCGGAGGTGGGCGTCGGCGGCCAGATCGTATAGCCTTCGCGGTTGATGAACAGCGTCCCATCGGTGCCGTAGAACTGCGTTCCATACGAATGCTCGTCGGGTCCTCGGCCCAGGTGGTAGCAGAACCGGGCCATAAATCCGGCGGAATTGAGGGGGCAAGGCGGGTACTCGTAAACGGCCTCGAAGGTGTCGGGAGTCTCGTAGATGCCCAGGCTCGCGTATCGTCCCCCGGAGGCGGCGACGGACACGGGAGCGTCCACTTGCATCGCCCAATGGACCACGTCCATCAAGTGCGGTCCCCAGTTGGTGGTTTCGCCGCCACCGGTTTCCCAAAAGCCCGTGAACCCGCGGCGGCTGCGGTTGTAATGATGATAGGGCGCAGGCCCCAGCCAGAAGTCCCAATCAAATCCGGTGGGAGGATCGCTGTCGGGCGGAGGAGTTTGCTTGCGATTCTCGCGCGTAAATCCGCCGCCGTGGAGCCAGGCCTCGATGAAGGTGACCTTGCCGATCCGCCCGTCGCGAATCATCTCCACCACCTTCTGGTAATGCTCGCCGGAGCGCTGCTGCGTGCCGCACGTCACCACGCGGTTGTACTTGGCGGCGGCCTCCGCCATCTTGCGGCCCTCGTAAACCGTGTGCGAAATGGGCTTTTCCACGTATACATCCTTGCCCGCCTCGCACGCCATAATCATGGGAATGCCGTGCCAGTGTTCCGGCGTGGCCACGATGACGGCGTCGATATCCTTGCGCTCGAGGATGCGGCGAAAGTCGCTGTAACCCACGGTCTTGCCCGGCGGCACGCCAATGGCGTCGAGCGTTTGCGCGAGCGGCAGTTGGTAGATGTCGGCCACGGCCACGGGATTCACCTGGTCAGTTCGAATCATGGCGCTGAAATCGAACCGGCCCTGGTTGCCGGCGCCAATCAGGCCGACGCCAATGCGATCGTTCGCGCCAATCACGTTGCGAACGGCGGGGCCCGCCGAAAGGGCAAGGCTCGCCACACCCAGCGTCGAGGATTTGTGGAAATCACGCCGCGTCATTTTGGATAAGTCCATACTTGACCTCCAGAATAATTCCGTGCGTCATTGCGGGCGCGTGGACACATCGCGACGGCCGGAAGCCCAAACAGCCACAGCCGGCGGGCCGCGCGAGCGTGCGGCTGTGGATGGTAGCACGGGCGGTGTGCCACGCGCTATACGAAGGGAGGTGAGCAGAAGGCAGGCACGGGTACAGTCTGAATTCCCGGTGGCGGGTCAGTATGAATTCCACCTGCCGATAGTGAGAAAAGCGACTTTAGCAGTGGGCTAAGCTTCTAGTTCGTGGAACTGAGCATCGCCTCAAGCTCTAGTGTACCCTCTCCCGACATGGTATCGACCGCAATATCCGCTTCTTTTTTGAATTGGTGCAGCGCGTAATCGTGCGCCACCAGATAGGGTGGAGTCCTTCGAATGGAACCGTCCAAAACAACGCCAATGCGGCTAAACGGCGTTTGCAGCAGGCTACTATCGCTGGACCGGAATCGTCCGTATTGCCAAAACTTATAAGCCACTTTATTGGATCTGGCGATTACCTGGGTCCGATTTAGGAGGCGCATGTCAACCCCATCGATCAGTATGGTCTTTCCGGGTCTTCTAATGGCGATGGCGACAGGCCCAAGCTCTGTCGAGGCATATCCAAACATCTGTTGCGGGCTTGCATTTCGAAGAAAACTCGTTTCGGTCAACAGAATATATTTCGACACAAGCAGGCGAATGTGTTCAGCAAATTGGTCGCTCTTATGTGTTTCAGCAGCCATTTGCATCGCTTCACCTGCCGACTTTATGCCCGGGGAAACGAACCGTTCAAGCAACCTCAGCTTTGTCGCATCCGTAAGCGGCAAGGAGACGAAACGCTCCTCGGATGCGATGAGCTGTGGCCCATACCGCCTTAAGGTGAGCGTTAAATCATCTCCGCTATCGTTCCGAAGCGCGGACCCAAGATCGTCCAGATAGAACTTGATCAGTTCCGGTTCATAGTGTGGTGCAATGCAGCGGACCTTGGGGAATTTGTCGTCGTAAAGTACGGAATAGGAACGTGCCCGATCTTCCTCAAAAAGCACACCGACGCAAACACGCTCACCGTCCTCAGGCTCCGGCTGGAAGAACAGCAGCCGGTATTTCCCCACTTCCTTTCTTAGTTCTGTTTCCATATTTCCCCCGCAATCTGCGCGATGCGCGTGGCACGCCGCGACAAGGCTTCAATACTATTGCCCGACCAAGGGATGGGGCCGACCTTCTCCACAACTGCTGCGATTATTTCCGAGCATCGGTTTGATCCAAGGTTTTCAATTCGCTCGACAACCGGGTGACCAGGGAACAACGGCTTCTGCCGCCGGAGCTCCTGACCCAGTTCACCGGTTGGCCATAGCTTTCGAGCCTCGACATTTGCAGACCCCATAAGCGGATTGGGTCGCAGTGCTTTCGATTTCTCAAAGTCAATCATTACGACTTCAATCTCGCTTCCGCGGATGGGTCGGGCAAGAACATTTCCCAAGTTCCTATCATCATTCGCCAGCCATGCATAGACCACAATCACGTTGTACAGGTCTGTAAAATTCCTGACCTTATGAGGCTGGCTCAGCCACGGCGCGGCGTTTCTAAATGAATCCGCCACCTTCCGGCTGCCGCAGTACACCCTGTCGTTGAAGGTACAAACTGCGACATCCGCAACCGGCAATCCCACCTCACGAGCAAGAAGGCAGCCGACGATTTCCGCGAACACAACCTCCGGCTCGGGACCCTTTACAAAATATGTGATGCCGTCAACACCCTCTGCGGTGTGCGGCGAGGTGCTGTAAATGATCCCCTCAGGTGCACTCACCGTGGAATCGAATGTAAGCAGAGAGACTTGGTGAAGCATCCGCGACGAACCTCTTTAATTTCGCGCAGATTACATTAGCACGTTCCCGGGGGGATTCGCGGAAATACCAAGGCCGATGTCCTCGCCAGAAAAGCTCGGATCCCTGCTTACCGAATTCTGGACCTGCGTGAAACCGAAGGTATATGGCGGACTGCTACGCCCGATCCTCCCAGGGCTGATTACCGTTCAACGCCTCCCGGAGAGCAGCCCCAAGCAGCCAGCGGCTTTCGGTCGGATGTGTTCAGTTCAACCTAGGTAGTCCTCGTGACCGCAGACTCCCAGCGGCAGAAGTCTGCGGTAGCCTGCGCAGATTTGGTAAGCTGTTGACTTGCTGGCTAATAAGCTGTAACTATAGACCCGTTCCGAGGAGGAGATTCATGTTCGTCGAGAGCCTTGCGCCAAAACTGGACTTACTGAGCGAAGAATGCGTGCTCGTGCAGGCATGGAAGAAGACTGTCAATCACATTCGCGACCACAACTGGTATGCGGATACTTTGGCTCTTGACCGCGAGGCGGCAAATCTTCCCGAGTTTGTGCAAGAGTTGTCCGCCAAACTGCGATCTCCATGGGATTGGCGAAATAATCCAATACGAATTGTTCCAGCTCCAAAAAGTCAGCCTTGGTGGGTAGATCCAAAGTCTGGACGGTGGGAGCCCCAGAAGGAAGCCAAAACCCAAAAAAAGCTCCGTCCTTTAGCCCACGTCAGCCTCAGGGATCAAGTGACGGCGACCGCCCTGATAGTTTGTCTGGCAGACCGCGTGGAGAATTCGCAAGGGGATCCAAGGGTTTCCATTGATGAGCCGGAATCGCGCAAAGCAGTGATCTCGTATGGCAACCGACTCTACTGTGAGGAGGTCAAAGGTACGTTGCGCCACAGATGGGGCTCAACAAAGGTCTATCGAGCGTACTTTCAAGACTACCGGTGTTTCGTTTCGCGTCCCGAATTTGTCGCGGAGAGAATTGAACCGAACTCTCGCGTGGTCATAGTCCATTCGGACCTACGACAGTTCTACGACCGAGTTACTCCAGAGCTTCTCTCACAGAAGATCGAGTCCCTCCGACAATCAACCGATGACCCGCGTTTTTACAAGTTCGCGCGTCGATTGCTATCTTGGACCTGGCATGGCAGTGACGAAAACGAGGCTGATGAATATGCAAGGATATCTGGGCTCACGAATTTCAAGAGAGTGGCTCTGCCTCAGGGATTAGTGGCCGCTGGATTCCTCGCGAATATTGTCCTTTTGGATTTTGATAAGGGGCTTCGCCACCGAATCGGGAAAGAAATTGCGGAGGGCATTCATCTTCACGATGCGTGCCGATATGTGGACGATATTCGACTCGTCCTCTCTGTCAAAAGAGATCCCAAGATCAGCGAAATCAAAGATAGTGTACTCAATTGGCTGCAAAGGCTTTTGAACCGTTTTGCAGGCGGACTCCCGGTCTCGCAAGAAAAAACACGAGCGGCCTTCGTGCGAGGGGACGAGCGGCCGTTGGTGCGACAGAGCAATAAAATGGAGCGAATCCAACAAGCTATTTCAGGGGGGTTTGATTCAATCGGTGGCGAAGATATCCTTGATGCCCTACAAGGGCTAGTACGAGCGCAGTCGCGTTACGCAGAAGCAAGGACAGAAACCCAAGGTTGGTCACTCGCACCAGTTCCTGACGTGCGTAATGATACTGTGGCACGGTTCGCAGCAGCCCGTTTTCGCTCCACCTTCCGGTCCCTACGGCCACTTTTAGATAAGCGAGAGGAGGCTGGAGGGCTTGGCCAAGGTCCTCCCACGGATGATCCTAATGGCCGCCGTCGTGTTGCCTGGACCAGAGATGACCTGGACGACGAAGCAATGGCCTTTGCGCTTGGTCTCATCGAGAATTGGGTAGAGGACCCATCCAATGTTCGCTTGCTTCGGATCGGCCTGGATATTTGGCCGTCGGCAGACGTACTCCTTCGCGTGCTTAAAATTCTTGGCCAATATACCGTGGTACGTCATCGACGGAGCGGACCTTGGCGGGTTGCTTGTTACTGTTTGGCTGAAGTATTCCGGGCTGGCGCGACCGAAACCGGCTTTGTAGACGATCGGGAATGCCTTCCGGGACCGATCGAGATTAGTGCCTACCGCGACGTTCTCGCGAAAGAAGCAGAGCGCTTGGCATTACTATCTCCGAACGCCCTCCCATGGTATCTCAAGCAGCAAGTTTTTCTTTTTCTTGCCGTCACGAACCCAGCGCACGCCCCTATAACGAAAGGAAAGCGGATTCCTGAAA
>CAZCVY010000273.1:0-9106 GCA_964501985.1 uncultured Acidobacteriota bacterium
ACCACCAGCGACTCGGGATCGGCCACCGGCAGCGAGCGCAACAGAATCGACTCCATCAAGCTGTAGATCGCAGTATTGGCCCCGATGCCGAGCGCCAGCGTGATCGTCGCCACCAGCGTGAACCCTGGGTTTCGCAAAATCGTCCGCGCGGCGCAGCGAAGGTCTTGAAGGAGTTGTTCCGCGAGAGTCCAGCCCCAGGCGGCACGTGTATCTTCTTGAATGAGGCCGACATTGCCCAAATCCAGGCGCGCTGCCCGGCGTGCCTCATCTTCCGCGAGACCCGCCTCCTGAAGCTCCTCCGCTTCTTCCTCAAGATGGAACTGCAATTCCTTGGAGATCTGATCCTCCTTGCTCCGACGATGCACGAGCCAGGCTAATTTCCGAAAGAAAGCGTTCATTTTTCCTCCTGATCCGCCGGATTCAAGATCAGTCCCATGGCGCGGGAGAATGCCTCCCACTGCGATTGCTGTGTGACCAGCTGCTTGCGGCCACTCGGGGTCAGGCGATAGAACCGGGCGCGCTTGCCCTTGTCGGAAAGCTCCCAGGAGGCTGCCACCCAGCCCTGGGCCTCGAGACGATGTAGCGCAGGGTAGAGCGATCCGGTCTCAACCTGGAGCAGATCTTCGGAGGTGCGTTGAATGTGCTTGGCAATGGCGTGGCCATGCTGCGGCGCGGGCCGGAGCGTGCGAAGGATCAAGACGTCCAGCGTGCCCTGCAGGAATTCCATCCGTGGGGGAGTTCGGTTGCTCATAGTGTAGGCAGTCTACTCTTTATTGTGTAGACTGTCTACCCTTTTTTGACCAGTCCAAGGCGCGATCGGATGGCTGCGTTGGCTGATGTCGCCCCTTACGGGGCTGGCTCGATCGGCCCGGCATTCTTCCCCCGGCTTCGCCGTGGGCTACATGATTTCGCCCGCCTTGCGGGCTTTTCTTCCGGCGCCAGTCTTAAGCTAACGCTTACGGGCGGGACCCCGATTCATCGGGGCAGGCTGCCCGCGCCACGAACGTTGTTCGTCACTCTACTTCGCGATCCTCAGTAGAAAACAGGTCCGCGCGACCGATGGTTTTCGCAGGGACATTTTGTAGCCTCGATCGCTCGCAGATTTCGCTTGACTTTTCAATATTCGATGCTGTAAAGGGGGTGTTTTAACACCATGTGCCTTTCTCTCTACCCACCCGCGGCACTCAATGTCGGTATCTAAGGCCTGAAACGTGGCGTCCACCCAAAAAGATGTTAAAAACGAAGGAACGTCCGGGGATATGTATGAAAACAAAGGAGACGGTGACAAATAGTCCGTCCAAATACCACCTCTTTTCACCCAAAATGCACGAATTGAGTCCTATTTGACAGGGCCCGTCGGGTTTTATCACCCTAAAAACACATTTTCCGGCGAGATCGGTGGACGGTTGACGGAATCCGGGCGGGGAGCGGAACTTGTGAACGGTGCGCGTGCCTGCCACGGAATTTAACTCCGAAGTCATATAAATCAGCAACAGGCTTCACAAGAGTAGCTGTACCCTCGTTGAGAAATCTGGTCATTCGGCGCGATACCGTTTCGGAGTTGCGAGAGTTCCGCCTGCCGCCAAATGGATCACGCTCGAACGTTCGCAATCTTTGCCCCTCTGAGATTTGGATACGGTGCGTTACAATGTTGTGGGGGCTTTTACATGCAGGAGAATTCCAGGGCTGGCAAACTCGCTGAAGCCAGCGATTTGGTTAACGTCCCAAAGCTCATTACCGCTTACTTTGCCGAGCGTCCCGACCCGGGGATTCGGGAACAACGCGTAGCCTTTGGCACCTCGGGCCACCGAGGGTCAGCGCTCAGGATCAGTTTCAACGAAGCGCACATTCTCGCGATCTCCCAGGCGATTTGCGAATACCGGAAGCTTCAGAAGATCGAGGGCCCGCTCTTTATGGGCAAGGATACTCATGCCTTGTCAGAGTGCGGGTTTGTGAGCGCGCTCGAAGTCCTCGCGGCAGACGGGATTCAAGTCATGGTGGACTCTGCGGGCGGGTATACTCCCACGCCTGCCGTTTCCCATGCCATTTTGAGTTTTAATCGAACACAGCCCGCGGGTCTCGCGGATGGAATCGTAATCACGCCGTCGCACAATCCTCCCGAAGATGGGGGCTTCAAGTACAACCCACCCCACGGCGGTCCGGCGGACACGGGCGCCACCAAATGGATCGAGCAGCGCGCCAACCAACTCCTTGAGCACAACCTCGGGGAAGTTCGACGAGTGCCTTACGCGCGCGCGCGGTCCGCGGGAACGCCCTACGATTACGTTGCCGCCTACGTAAAGGATTTGGAAACCGTCGTCGACCTCGCGGCAATACAAAGCGCCGGGGTGAAGATCGGAGTCGACCCCCTGGGTGGCGCCGGCATCGGCTATTGGGGACCGATTCGCGAGCGCTACCGCCTTAACCTGACCGTCGTCAATGAGTTGGTTGACCCGACCTTCCGTTTCATGACCATCGATTGGGATGGAAAAATCCGTATGGACTGCTCGTCCCGATTCGCGATGGCGAGCTTGATCGCGCAGAAGGGCAATTATGACGTAGCTTTCGCCAACGATACGGACGCCGACCGGCATGGAATCGTGACCCGGCAGGGTGGGCTGATGAACCCGAACCACTACCTGGCGGTGGCGATTAATTACCTTTTCCAAAATCGCAAGGGCTGGCCTGCCCCTTCGGCCGTGGGCAAAACGGTGGTCAGCAGCAGCTTGATTGACCGGGTCTCCGCTCGGTTAGGCAGGAAACTTGTGGAAGTCCCGGTCGGGTTCAAGTGGTTCGTCGAGGGCCTTCTTACTGGGGAGATTGGATTCGGCGGCGAGGAGAGCGCCGGGGCGTCGTTCCTTTGCACCGACGGGCGGGTTTGGAGCACGGACAAAGATGGGCTCATTCTCGGCCTGCTAGCTGCCGAAATCATAGCTAAGACGGGACGCGACCCGGCGGAGCACCACCGCGCGCTAACGAACGAGTTCGGGGAGATGGTGTACGAGCGCACCGACATGCCCGCTACCCCGGATGAGAAAGCGGCGTTGGGAAAACTCTCGCCCGAACAAGTGCGCGACGTGGAGGTGGCGGGGGAAAAGATTGTAGCGAAGTTCGCCAACGCTCCTGGGAACGGCGCGCCGATTGGTGGCATAAAGGTCGTTACCGAACACGGATGGTTTGCCGCCCGGCCCTCCGGAACCGAGGACGTGTACAAGTTCTATGCCGAAAGTATGAATGGAGTTGAACACCTGCACCGCATTCAGCAAGAGGGGCGCGCCCTGATTGCCCGAGCCCTGAAGACCCAGCCGGCGAATTGGGCGCTGGAAGATTGGAAAATACGAGAAGCTAAAACCGAAATCTGATAGTCGCCGCGTCAGTCAGCTCCCAGAATGCCGGTATCCGCTGCCTCTTGGTGCCCCTACAATCGCGCGTGTGGCCCATCTCGCGGCGAGATCCGAATTTTGAGTTTGGACAGAGGGAAACAATATGGAATCAAAAGAAAAAGCCGTCAGCCCCGCCGCCGCGGGCGGTGAAGCGCAGAATTCAGTGCAAGAGTTGCGGAATTCCTTTGAGCACCACCTGCGGCGCACGCTTGCCAAGGATCGCTACACCGCCACGACCCGGGACCGCTATTACGCCTTTGCCCTCGCCGTGCGCGACCGCCTGATCGAGCGTTGGATTGCCACGCAGCAAACGCACCACAATCGGCATGTCAAAAGAGTCTACTACCTGTCCCTGGAATTTCTGATTGGCCGCTCGCTTGAACATAATGTGTTGAACCTGCAATTGGAGGAAGCTTGCCGGCAGGCCGTTTTGGATGTAGGGATCAACTGGGACGACCTCCTTGAGCAGGAAGTCGATGCTGGGCTTGGCAATGGCGGGTTGGGGCGCTTGGCTGCCTGCTTTATGGATTCCCTCGCCACCCTCAACTACCCCGCTTTCGGATACGGCTTACGCTATGACTTTGGCATCTTCAACCAGCGCATCGTGAATGGTTATCAGGTGGAGGTGCCGGATGAATGGCTGAAGCTTGGCTACCCCTGGGAAATTTCCCACCCGGAATATTCCTTCCCCGTACAGTTTGAAGGACGCGTGGAATCCCGCCCGGGCCCCAACGGCTCCGAATGGCGCTGGGTGGACACCAAACCGGTAGTGGGCATGCCCTACGACCTGCCGATGGTCGGCTATGGCGGGCACACGGTGAATACCCTTCGCCTGTGGTCAGCGAAGGCCGCCGCGGAATTCGATTTGGACGATTTCAATCGCGGGTCGTACGTCGACGCGGTGGCCAACAAAGTCCTGGCGGAAAATCTCACCAAGGTGCTCTACCCCAATGACAACGTTTTTGAGGGAAAGGAACTGCGGCTGAAACAGCAGTACTTCTTCGTATCGTGCTCAATTCAGGACATCCTCCGGCGCTTTAAGGCCGACCAGTTCGATTGGCAGGAGTTTCCCAAGAAAGCCTTTATTCAAATGAATGATACGCACCCCTCGCTGGTTATCCCGGAACTGATGAGACTGCTGATCGACCGCGAGGGTTTGGGCTGGGATGAGGCCTGGCAAATCACCTCGGCGTCCACCGGCTACACCAATCACACCATACTCCCCGAGGCGCTGGAGAAGTGGCCCATCAAGATGTTCGGGCGATTGCTCCCCCGCCATTTGCAGATCATTTACGAAATCAACGCGCGGTTCATGCGCGACGTCGCCACGCGGTGGCCTTTGCAGGATGATCGCCTTAGCCGCATGAGCATCATCGACGAAGCGGGGGACAAATACGTTCGCATGGCTCACCTGGCCATCGTGGGTTCCTGCTCGGTAAATGGCGTCGCCCAACTCCACACGGAACTCTTGAAGAAAGAGGTGCTTAGAGACTTCGCGGAATTGTGGCCGGAGAAATTCAACAACAAAACCAACGGCATCACCCCGCGGCGCTGGCTCCTCGCTGCGAATCCGGCTCTCGCCGATCTGATTACCGAATACATTGGCGACCATTGGATTACCGATTTGGGCGAGCTCCGTAAGCTGGAACAATTTGTCAGTGATCCCACTTTCCGGCAGCGATTCCGTGCCGCGAAGAAGCAGAACAAGGAGTTACTGGCCAAACTCATTGCCCATGAGACCGGGATCATGGTATCGCCCGATTCAATATTTGACGTTCAGGTCAAGCGCCTGCACGAATACAAGCGCCAACTTCTACTGGTTTTCTACATCATCGTGCTCTATGATCGGCTAAAGAGGGATCTGGCCCTGGATGTCGTTCCCCGCACGTTCATCTTTGGAGCCAAGGCGGCACCGGGCTATTTCATGGCGAAGCTGATTATCAAGCTGATTCATCAAGTTGCGGAGGTCGTTAATAATGATCCTCAGGTTCGTGACAAGATAAAGGTCGTGTTTCTGCCGAATTACCGGGTTTCTTTGGCGGAGAGCATTATCCCCGCCGCCGATTTGAGCGAACAGATCTCCCTGGCTGGCACAGAAGCTTCCGGTACGGGCAACATGAAGATGCAGCTCAACGGGGCGGTGACCATTGGAACCCTTGACGGGGCAAACGTGGAAATCCTGGAAGAGGTTGGGGAGGAAAACATCTTCATTTTCGGGATGAAAGCCCCGGAGGTGGAGCAACGCCGCGCGAGCTACAATCCTTGGGATGTGTACAACAGTGACGAGGAGATCCGCCGCGCGTTCCTGTTGATTCAAAAGGATTTCTTTAGCCTTTTGGAGCCTGGGATTTTCAAGCCTATCGTGCAATCGCTTCTCCAGGGCGGTGACCACTACATGCTGCTGGCTGACCTGCGGGATTACATCCAAACGCAAGAGCGCGTCGACGCCGCATATCGCGACCACGATGTTTGGAACCGGATGGCTATCCTCAACGTGGCACGTGCGGGAAAGTTTTCCTCCGACCGCGCCATCAAGGAGTACGCGTCCGAGATTTGGCACCTCGAACCTTGCGATGGCGAGAAAGTGGCAACTTAGGACTAAAAGTCGTTATTTCAGGGGCTCTGTGTCAGGGGTGGGCGAACAACTCGACCGGCCACCAATGCGTCAAACTTCCTGCCTTGATTTTGGCCTCTGGCGTCACTTATTCATAGGGGAGGGATTTTCCAAAGTATGTTGAACTGCTTTACTCTTGCTGGTTTGCTCGGTGTCATTTTCGTTTCGAGCCTGTCCCGCGCGACGGCTGCCACTGCCACGGTGCCGGCTAACGCCGAGCAGGCAGCTATTCAGGAAGCTGCCACTTGGATCGGGCGCACGGACAAGATTGAATCCGAATATGACTACGTGATGACCTGCAGAGTGCGGATGTTGTTTTTTTGGGCCGGCAGCGACGATGTTGGGGGCGGGTATGTCCGAATTGGGCAGACGACTGGGGATGAGCGGCAGCAGATGATCCAGATTCTTTTTGGCTCCGACCCGGCAAAGGCTCCGCTTGCCATCAATCGCTGGGGAGCAGGTACAGAAGTCCTGCGCAGCTCCGACTCCGGTCAGCCGACGGCAAGCGCCTTCTTCGGCTTTATGAAATCCTCCAAGGGCCAGTCGGTGGTCGCGATGGAGCGGGAGCTCTCCAGGGAGAAGAGTAACGGGGACCACCTCTTTGAGGCCATCATCAGTCGAGTGGATGAAGGCCAGGCGCTGACCACTTCGGTACCCTACAAGTCGAGCCAGGATTACGATTTGCACCAATATCCGGAGGCGGAGAGAACAACGCTTCAGCAGCTTGAGAATAACCCTGCCCGCCATATCGAGCGCTTGCAGGGTGCCGCGAGGCAGGCATGCCCGCGCGCCGGCGAGTTTCTGTCCACGACCCTGCAACTGATGGATGACGCCGTGGCTGGCCATCCCACGCCTGTGTCATACTGCTACCTCTACAACGCCCGCCATTATACGGTCACCCTGCTGAGTGTCCATTCCGTACCGGAGAAAACGGTGCACGTCAACCTGCGGGGGAAGGGCGCGCCTCTCGACCGGACCTATCATAATCTTAAAGAAGCACACTTTGTGGTGGCGGGCCAAGAGACCGGCAACAAATCGATTTTTGATATCGTGCTCGGCACAGAAGGAAACCTGCGCGGCGCTCCGATTCAGATCTCGTACGAACCAAATTGGTGGTTCCAAGTCGTTCTGAACCTCGCGCCGGACTCGCATAACAACCCCGCGACGGCGCCGCATTAGACCTCCGTGCATAATAGAGTCCCTTAAACTTTCCGACGAATCCAGGAGTGAGCCTCGATGATGATAAACCGTGCGACGCGGAGAAGGTTCTTGCGACAGGCAGGAGCCGGGACGCTGGCCTGGGCCGCGGCTTCGCACCTCGATCTGGCGATACCCGGCACGTTACCTAACTCCGTGGGTTACTCCATCATCTCCTGGCCCCCGAAGGACATTCTTCCAGCTTTGGACGCCATTGCTGGTCTTGGCTATTCGGGCGTGCAGTTGTTGGGGTGGGTGCAGGAGGCCTATGCGGGTGATAAGATTCCGGATATCAAAAATCGGATTCAAGAGCTTAAGCTTTTCGCAACTGCATTGTCTTGCAGCAACGTCAGATTGAGCCCGGACAGCCCCGAGAACTTCACGAAGCGGTTTCGCGATTATGCCGACTTCCTCCACGTCCTAGGCGGCAGTGTTTTGCAGTTGATCGACGCCGGCAAGCCCCATGGTAACTACAGCGCCACTGAAGTCAAATCCTTGGGCGCGAAGATGAACGAGATGGGACGGATCGCGAAAGATTCCGGCATGACGGTCGGGTATCATCCGCATTTCAACACCTTCGGAGAAACGCGTGAGGGGCTGGGACGCGTGCTCGACGCAACCGACCCACGTTACGTAGGGCTGATCGTCGATGTCGCTCACCTGAAATTGGGTGGCTCCGACCCGGCAGAGGTCATCCGAACTTATCATCAGCGCCTTGTGATGGTACATCTGAAGGACGTGCGGCGGGATGCTTACGAGCTTGTTCGCCAGAATCGTGATGATGCGGGGAAACTGAAGGTCCGCTTCTGCGAAATCGGCACAGGAGTGGTCGAGTTTCCTGCCGTCGTCGCGAGTCTCAAGGCGGCTCGATTCCAGGGCTGGGCGATTGTCGAGCTCGATAGCTATTTACCATCGGCGGGCGGCCCGGCCGAATCTGCCAAGGTTAACACGGACGCTCTCCGATCAATGGGGTTTCGAATTGGATGAATGAGCCGAGCCGCGGAGCACGGCTGTTCTGGGCATAGGCGATAAAATAAGGCGTTGCACGGTTGACACCGTGCCGCGTGCGTTGCACCGTGGCTCATGCAAGGTTCCAAACTTTCTAGAAGGGGGACTTCGGGCGAACCTGGGGCTGCACTTCCGCGGCTAGGCCTTTTTCGACCTAGTGGATTGTTTAACTCGTGACCGCAACGGTCTTTTAGCCCCAAAGGGGCGATCTAACAAAGCCCAGGCCAACGGCCTGGGTCAACGGAACCCCCATCAACCTCTGAGCCCTGAAAGGGCGGCCTATCCCCTAGACCAACCTTCACCACGGAGGCACTGAGGCACAGAGAAAGCTCCGTTCATTTCGGTTCTCAGTGCCTCTGTGCCTCCGTGGTGAGAGGGTTGTTTCCTGATTTTTTCACACGTCTCTGACCATTTTTCCCTTATTTTCTCCCGTCTGTCCCCAAGTCCGCAACGTATGCGCCACCCGCGATTTGACACAAACCAGAATTGTTCTTATTCTTATACAGGAGAGCCAGATGTACAAAACGAGCAAAACGTCAATTTCGGCTGCCCGTCTTCCGGCTGGCAAGGTGCGGCAGGATTTCGCTGAGACGGTGAACCGCGTCGCCTATGGCGGTGAGCGGGTCGTCCTTCATCGGCGCGGCAGGAATCTGGCCGCCCTGATTCCTCTCGAGGACTTGGCGCTGCTCGAGGAACTTGAGGATCGCCAGGACGCGGAGGAAGCGCGCAAGGCCCTGGCGGATGCCAAGGCTAAGGGCGAGAAGCCCATTCCCTGGGCGCAAGCGAAGAAGAAACTGGGCCTTTAGTGGCGACCTACACGGTCACGATCCTGCCTTCCGCGCTCGGCCAGTTGGCCGAGCTTCCCCGCCGTGACCAGAAGAAGATCAAGGAACGAATCGACCGC
>CAZCVY010000274.1:0-9062 GCA_964501985.1 uncultured Acidobacteriota bacterium
ACGACGCTCAGGAAATCGAGCAGATACTGGTAATTGAACCCGATCTGCATGGCGTCCTTGTCGTAAGTCGCATCGAGCACTTCATGCGCTTCGCCGTACTCGCCGCTCGAGGAAAAAACTTCGATCCGGTCCGTATCCACCTGCATGCGGATGGCGTGCGACCGCTCGTCGGCAAGCAGCGCAACCCGGCGAATCGCCGCCGCAGTCTTCTCTTTGTCCATCTCGACGATCTTGGTATTTTCCCGGGGCAGGACGGCCTCATAATTAGGAAATTGTCCTGTCAGCATTCGCGAGATCAAAACCCGCGTGCCAATTTGGAAGAAAAGATGGCTCTCGTCCTTGGAGATATCGACCAGCGTTTCGTCCTCGACTTCGCCGAGCAGCCGAAGGAGTTCCCCCATCGCTTTTTTCGGCACTAAGAGGCGTAATTCATTTTTCAGGCCCTGGACCTGCACGTCGCGCTCGACAATCGCCAAGCGGTGCCCATCCGTCGCCACCATGCTGGCGCTCTCGGGCTTCAGCAGCAGCAGGGCGCCATTCAGGGTGTATCGCGATTCTTCGTTGGAAATTGCAAAGATGGTTTTCTGGATCATCGCCGTGTAGACATTGGCGGGGAGAGACGCCAGGGGCTTGGGGATGTCGGGCAATACGGGAAAGTTATCGCGCGCCATTCCCACGAGCTTGAACGACGACCGCTCGCAGTTAACTTGCACCCAATGGTTTTCGAGAAGCTTGAAGCGAACTTCGGCATCGGGCAAAGAACGAACAATTTCGAACAAGCGCTTCGCCGGAATTGTGCCCGAGCCGGCCTCTTTCACTTTGGCGGGACAGCCGCACCGGATTCCAAGGTCCAGGTCAGTGGCGCTAATGCGAAGAGTGGACTCGTTAGCTTCGAAAAGCAGGTTGGAAAGAATCGGGATCGTGGTTTTTCTTTCCACCACACCCTGTGAAAGGGTCAGTTCCCTGAGGAGGTCGTTTTTGCTAGTAGAGATTTCCATAGAAATTTACTCTCAGAATAGAAGTTTTAGTAGTAGTACTGTGCATTTTGTGGATAAGTCCAGAAATTCCGATGGAGAAGCAATTTAGGGGAATTTCGCCTGTGGATGACTTCTTGAAAATTGTGGAAAGAGACGAAATCTCAGCCCCCGCGATAAAATTCACAAGTTTCCTGCTAGCGTCAGGTTTGAATTACCCACTAACTTTAATTCAGACTATCGCGTACCTTGTTGATAAGCCTGTTTAAATCCCGGTCTTTCTCGCGCAAGTCCATAATTTTGTGGATTGAATGCAGCACCGTGGTGTGGTGCTTGCCGCCGAATTCGCGGCCAATCTGCGGCAGCGAGGCGGACGTCATCTCTTTTGCCAGAAACATCGCGACCTGCCGTGGGTACGCCACTGCCCGGCTGTTATCTTTGGCCTTCAGTTGCGCCAGGCTGAGGCCGAACTCGCGGCACACTGCACGCTGGACGTGCTCGATGGAAACGCGCCGCTCTTCCATGTTCACCAGACCCTTCAGTACCGATTGCGCCATGGAGAGCGTGATGGGCGTGCCCGTCAGCGAAGAATAGCCAATCACGCGCGTCAGCGCTCCCTCCAGATCCCGGATGCTGGACTTGATTTTTCCGGCAATAAAGTCGCTCACGTCGTCGGGGAGATCAACGCCTTCGTTCTCGGTTTTCTTCGCCAGGATCGCCCGTTTGGTTTCGAGGTCCGGAGGCTGCAAATCAGCGGTCAACCCCCACGCGAAGCGCGAGCGCAGACGCTCTTCCAGTCCGGGAATCTCCTTGGGGGGGCAATCACTCGATATCACCACCTGCTTCTGGCTTTCATAGAGAGTGTTAAAGGTGTGGAAGAACTCTTCCTGGGTCCGTTCCTTGCCGGCAATAAACTGGATGTCGTCCATCAACAGCAGATCCACGTTGCGGTATTTATCGCGGAACGAGACCATAAGGTCGTAGCGGAGAGAATTGATGACCTCGTTGGTGAAGTTTTCCGAAGAAACGTAAGCCAGCCGCTTTTCACGCCACTTACTCTTGATCATATGGCCCACGGCCTGCATCAGGTGCGTTTTTCCGAGCCCCACTCCGCCATAAAGAAATAGCGGGTTGTAAGCTTTCGCGGGAGTTTCCGCCACCGCTTGCGCCGCCGCATGGGCAAATTGATTGCAGTTTCCGACCACAAAAGTGTCGAACGTATAGCGCGGATTCAACTGGTGGTCGACCGACTCAAAATCCAATTTGGCTTGAAGGGCATCGCGGTTCGCAATCTCGGCAGGCTTCTTGTCAGAAGCTTCTTCGATCACATAGTCGACCTTGCGAGCGTCCACATGGAGTTGAGAAAGGGCTTCATTGATCAGGGTGCCGTAATGCTCTTGAATCCAATCCTGGAACTCGCGGTTGGGGACACGCACCACCAAGGCTTCCTGGCTCGCGTGGCTGAAGCGCGTGGGGCGAAGCCAGGTCTGGTAGCTCTGGGTGTTTACCTTCCCTTTCAAATATCCCAGGATTTCTTGCCATGCGTTCATAGTAGTTTCAGAGGGAATAAAATTTGTTGGCCCCATCAGGCAGGAGCGCAGTCGGTCCGAGACTAACTCCATCTGTATGCTTGAAAGGACTGGCGTCACAAGGGCGCCTCAATCTTCGCTAATCGTGCACGGGTGCGTCCCATTTTTTGAGTATTGAGAAAGTCCCATGAGGGCTTCGAGCCTTGTCAGAAATGACCTGTTTCACTCTCCTAATATAGCATGAATTCGGGGGCAATGCCAAACACTCCGCAGCCTTGAAAATAGCGCCTCCGAGCGCATCGTGATGCCTCGAAAAATGCGGCAAAATAAGGTCTTTTTCGGCGGTCCCAACTCCCAGCGGAAAAATCAAGGATTGACAAGAATTTTTGCCCTTTGGTCACTTTTGAGCGCGAGAGAAAAAGCGTTCGCCTCGGATCGACCTGCAGTGTTTCCGAAGTTATCCGGACTCCCCTCAAACGCCGGTCGAGAGCGCATCAAAGGCTTGCAAAGTAGTGATGTCTAAGCATATTCTGCAATTGGTTCGATAGTATGCGGAGAGTTCTGGGAGTCATACCGGCGCGGCTTGAATCCACGCGGTTGCCGGGCAAACCGTTGCGGGAAATCTGTGGGCGGCCCATGATTGCTTGGGTGTACGAGAACGCGCGCGATGCGGCGTGCCTCGATCACTTGCTGGTGGCTACAGACGCCCCGGAAATCGAATCCTATTGTCGCGACCATGGCATTCCCGTCATGATGACCTCGCGCCAGCACCGCTCGGGCACCGATCGCATGGCGGAAGTCATGGCGAACGAACCTGCCGCGATCTATGTCAACATCCAGGGAGATGAGCCCATGATCACTCCCGGCCACGTGGAACGCCTGCTCCAACCCTTCGACGAGGCGCCCGGCACGCAAGTTTCAACCCTCAAAGTTGCCATCGACGCGGAAACCGCGCTGGATCCGAATGTGGTGAAAGTGGTTACCGACCCCACCGGGCGTGCCATTTATTTCTCCCGGGCGCGCATCCCCTTCGACCGCGACAGTTCAGGACAAGTCCAGTACTTCAAGCACCAGGGGTTCTATGCGTTCAGCGCCGCGGCGCTCGAAGCCTTCCACCGTCTTTCGCCATCGCCGCTGGAAAAGCTGGAGAAGCTTGAGCAATTACGCTTCCTCGAGAATGGCATTGGCATTGCCGTGGAAGAAACGCCGCACGATACGATCGGTGTGGACACGGAAGAAGATCTCTCAAAGGTCGTGGAATATTTCCAGCGCCTGCAATTGCCGCGAGAGAGGTAGCGATTTATGCGCATCAAAAAGGCAACCAAGAAATATGAAACCTGGCTGGCGAAACACCTCACCATCGTCCCAGCCGATCTGGCGCTTAAGCACACGCGCATGGCCGAAGATACTTTTCAATTTCTGCGCGCCACCTTTTACCGTTGGATGCAGGTGTGGCCGGTCGTCTGCCCCGACCTGGCACGCGCGCCGCGGGTGCTGGCGGTGGGCGACCTGCACGTGGAAAATTTCGGTACTTGGCGCGACAAAGAGGGGCGGCTAATTTGGGGGGTCAACGATTTTGACGAAGCTTACCCCATGCCTTATACGATCGACCTTGTGAGGTTGGCCGTGAGCGCCCATTTGGCGATTACCGCCAGCCACCTCACCCTGCCTCATGAGGATGCCTGCGCGGCGATTCTGGCAGGGTACAGGGAAGGGCTCGAAGCCGGCGGCAAGCCTTTTGTGCTGGAGGAGGATAATAAGTGGTTGCGCGAAGCGGCAACTGGTGAGCTGCGGGACCCCGTCCATTTCTGGGGGAAGATGAACGCGCTTCCTTCTGTGCACGGAGAAGTTCCCAAAAGTGCGCGCAAGGCCCTCGAGGAACTTCTGCCCGCGCCGGGGCTCGTTTACCGAGTCGCGCATCGGGTGGCAGGGTTGGGAAGCTTGGGGCGTGAGCGCTATGTGGCGCTGGCGGATTGGGAAGGCGGCCGCGTGGCGCGCGAGGCCAAGGCCCTGGTTCCATCCGCGTGCCTTTGGGCGAAGGATGACAAGGGCTCCAAGAAGATCTTCTATGCAGAGATTATCACCACGTCCGCGCGCGCCCTGGATCCCTATGTTCGCTTGTGCGGCCGCTGGATTGTGCGCCGCCTCGCTCCCCACTGCTCGCGCATCGAGATGACCGCCATCCCCAAGAGGCGTGATGAGGCGCGCCTTCTCCACTCCATGGGCTTTGAAACCGCTAACATCCACCTGGGAAGCAAAGGGGCGGTCAAGAATGTCCGCCGCGACTTGGCGAAACGCAAAGCCGGGTGGGTTCATGAGGCGGCCAAGAAAATGGTGGACGCCGTGCGAAAGGATTGGGAGGAATGGCGTAAGGGTTAGCGCGGAATTCTTACCACCCCGATGGCAGCCGGTGCTGACGCGCCGACTTGTCGGCTCGCGTTTTTCCGCGACGGATCACCCGGCATACCAGCGGCCGCCGGGCGCGCGATCCTACCTTTCTCCTACCAGGTACTTGCAACCTTCCGGTCCCATTCGCGCGGAGTACGGTGTCTTCCCCGGGATATCGATGCGCTCGCCTGGTTTGTAGGTGCGGGTGTGGCCATCGACCGTCACGGTCATCTCTCCGGTCAGGATGATGTGGGCCGAGACGTCAGGGTGCTGATGAGGCGGATAGTTCATGTCCGGCCCGTCTTCCCAAACGTAAACGTCGTCGAACCCCTCGTCCTGCAATTGCTTGGTCAATATTTGTTCGTCCATTCTGCGCAATCTCCTGGAGCTTTCTCGGAAAGCTCGTTGTGCTGACCCTCGCCGGCTGACCGCAAGGATCGTTGGCCCGTTTCCTGAACCCGTGAGACTATCCCGGCGTACTCCCCGTCGCCTGAAGGTACTCCGTGATCATCTTGGTAAACGCGCGCACATGGGATGGTATCACCTGTACGGCAAAAACCGAGCAATGCTTTATTTCTTCCACTGCTCCCAGCAATGCGGCAATCGAGTCCAAGGTTTCATCCAGCGGATACTCCACCCCCACCAACTGTGACGGATTGTAGCGAACCGCACTCTTTAACTCACGCTCGATTTTATCCGCCGTCACCAGGACCCCACGCTGCTTATCGCGAAACGTGTCCCAACTGGGGCCAGACTCTGGATATCCCGCCACGGCGTGCTCGTGGCCAAAGTGCTCGAGCTCACACCCCAGCCATTCGAGATCCTGCGCAAGTCGTAATAGCGGCGGTTCCGGCACAAGCATCTATTGTAATATACGGCGAGCGAAAGGAAGATTTAAAAGGTGATGTGCTCCCGCTCGACCGAAAAAAATATTTGGTCCGCACCCAAAATTAGATGCATGTCCCAGGAGGAAAGAAATGGAATTTCGCACACTTCCCAAGACCGGGCTCAAAGTTTCGCGCCTCTCGTTCGGAACCATGACTTTCGGCGCCCAAACCGACGAAGCTTCCGCACGCCGAATCGTCGATTGCTGTTTGGACGCCGGAATAAATTTTATTGATACTGCCAACGTCTATAATCGCGGTCTGGCGGAAACCCTGGTGGGCAAGACCCTGAAGGGCCGGCGCGACAAGGTAATCCTGGCCTCCAAGGTACGTGGCAAGATGGGAGATGCGCCCGATGAGGAGGGTCTGTCACGCGCGGCCATGCGCAAGGCCATTGACGCAAGCCTCCAGCGCCTGGGGACCGATTACGTCGACCTCTACTACCTGCACCAACCCGATTACGCCGTCCCCATTGAGGAGACACTCGAAACCATGGAAGAGTTGGTGCGGGCTGGTAAAGTACGCTTTCCCGCCGTCTCGAATTACGCCGCGTGGCAGGTTGAGGAAATCCTGTGGATTTGTGAGAAACGCGGCTACCATCCCTATTTCGTTTCGCAGCCCATGTACAACCTGATTGCGCGGGGGATTGAGGAGGAGTACCTCCCGTTCTGCCGGCGGTTTGGCGTCGCAGTCGTGCCCTATAATCCGCTTGCCGGAGGACTGTTGACAGGCAAACACTCGCACCAGACCGGGCCGACTCCCGGCACGCGCTTTGACGGCAACAAAATGTATCAGGATCGCTACTGGCTTGATGACGACTTCGCCGCCGTCGCGGAATTGCGCTCAATCGCCGCCGAAGCGGGAAAGACCCTAGTGGAACTGGCGCTTCAATGGCTGCTCTCGCAACCCGCTGTCGATTCCATCATCCTGGGTGCCTCGCGCCTCGAACAGCTCCAGGAAAACCTGAAAGCGGCGGAAGGCGGCCCGCTCGATTCAGCCACCCTCGCGCGCTGCGACGCCGTGTGGAAGCGCCTGCGCGGCATCACGCCGAAATACAATCGGTGAGAACAGCAACTGTGGCGTGGCGTTACTTCACGAATTCTCTCGCAACCCGAATCGTGTTGGTGTGGATTTGGATGGTGTCCTCAACGCGGCGGGCATAACCGCCGGCGAGGGTGACGGCGACAGGAATGTTTTTCGCTCGGGCCTTCTCGAAGACCAACCGGTCTCGCTTGTCCAAGCCGTCAATCGAAAGTTTCAGCCCTCCCAGTTGATCGTCGCGATAGGGGTCGGCGCCGGCAACGTAGTAGATCAGATCGGGCTGAAATTCGCCCAACGCCTGGTCAAGCCCGCTCTCCAATTCCTCGAGATATTCCGCGTCTTCCACGCCGTCGCGCAGGTCGATGTCGAGCGTACTGGGCGGTTTGGGGTAAGGATAATTGTTAACTTGGTGGATCGAGAGCGTGTACACGCTGGAATCGCCCGCAAAGATGGCGGCGGTGCCGTTGCCGTGGTGGACGTCGCAGTCCACGGTCATGGCGCGCTCGATGGCCTTGTCTTTTTGAAGCCGGCGTATGCCGATGGCAAAATCGTTGAGAACGCAGAAGCCTTCTCCGTGGTCGGCGTATGCGTGGTGAAATCCGCCGCCCAGGTTTACCGCCGAGCCGTCGTCGAGCGCCAAGCGCCCCGCGAGAATTGATCCGCCGGCAGACAGCCACACGGCGCGCACGAGTTCGGGCGAGTACGGAATTTCCAGCCGCAGGATTTCCGGGTAGGAGAGCTTGCCCGCCTGCAGCTTGCGGATGTATTCGAGTCGATGGACCAACGCGATGTCATCTTCAGAAGCCGAGCGGGGCTCGACAAAATCCTCCGGGCTCACGATCCGGTCGCGCAGCAGCTTTTCCTTCGTCAGACGATACTTGATGGAAGGGAAAACGTGGTTGCCCAGATTCAAGTCGTATTGGTCGCAGTAAACGACTTTCAAGAAATAAGCCCTCGTGCGGAGTATATCCATTCTCGGCAGGCGAGAATAGAAAGTCGGTGGCGGCCGTGGCACAGGCACTCCTGCCTGTGCCGGAAGCTTCCGCATTTGCGAAGCTTTGGAGTGCGGCTGCTTGCTGCCGCTTTCTCCCCAGCCAGCTTGCTGGCGGCCCGTCTACCCCAATTCCACCTGCTCAACGGCAATTCGGCCGCGGTTTCGAAATCCCGCGAGCGAGCTCGCGGGCAGGAAAGCGGCAGCAAGCTGCCGCACTCCAAAACGCTCCAAAGCGCCGTCCGCTCAGCCAGGAGTGGCTGTGCCACCTAGTCAAAGGCCGCCGGCAGCGACGGATCGTGCAGGTGTGCAAACATCCGCGCGATTTCCGCTTCGGTCACTCGCGACGAGGAAAGCTCCGGAAGTTTCCCCTCCGGGAAGAAAGCAACCTCGCTGCACTCCGGGTTGGGCTTGGGATTCTCGCTGAGGAGGTCGCACTGCAAAAAGACCTTGTAAACGTGGAACGGCGCCGCCGGATTCCCGCGCTGGTCGCGGTCTAAAACCGCCAGCAGCTTCACCGCTCGCGCGCTGTATCCGGATTCCTCCATAATCTCCCGTACCGCGACCTGGGAGGGCGACTCGCCCACGTCCGCCCAGCCGCCTGGCAGGCTCCAGCGGCCGTCTTCACGCTCGCGAACCATCAGGATTTCGTTGTGGCGAAAGACCGCCGCTCGCACGTCCACTTTGGGTGTGGCGTATCCCCGCTCCTGCTCGAACAAGTCCAGAAGTTGCGGGAATTCCGCGCCCGAGTGAGTGCTCATGATTTCCGCCGCGATTTTCTGGAGCTGCGTGTAGCGGTCGCGGTCATAGGGATCCTGCGCGAACGTCAACCCGTTCTGGGCAATCGACTGAAGAAGTTTAGCCCACTGAAGCCATTTAGGATTCAAAGCAAATCCCCAGGGAGGAGGTGAATTCGAAAAAAGCCGCCGCGAAAGACGCTGTTCAACTTTGAGCGCGATGCTTCGGTCTATCAACTATCGACTCTGAACTATCGACTATGAGCTATCAACTATGAACTTCCGCCTTCCCCTCATTCCACCGTGACCGACTTGGCGAGGTTGCGCGGCTGATCCACATCGCAGCCGCGCAGCACGCCAATGTGGTACGCCAGCAATTGCAGCGGCACCACTTCCAAAATGGACGAGAGCAATTCATTGGTGGGAGGCAGCACAATCAGATGATCGGCCATGTCGCTCACCTCGCGATCGCCCTCGCTCACCAGCGCCAGGATGGTGGCCCCGCGCGCCTTGGCCTC
>CAZCVY010000275.1:0-7559 GCA_964501985.1 uncultured Acidobacteriota bacterium
CCACGGTGGAGGTTGCGGAGTTCCTGCTGGCGAACGGCGCCGAGATCGACGCGCGCGATGTGGATCATGAATCGACGCCGGCGCAGTATATGCTGCGGGTGGAGCAGAAGCGGCACTACCCGCGAGACCGGCAGGATGTGGCACGATTCCTGGTAGCGCGGGGATGCCGGACGGATATCCTAATGGCGGCGGCACTGGGCGATGCGGATCTGGTGCGGCGGCACCTGGAGGCCGATCCGGGATGCATCCGAATGAGTGTCTCGGAGGAGTGGTTTCCGAAGCAGGATCCGCGCGCGGGCGGCACGATTTACATCTGGAAGCTGGGGGCGCACCGCACCGCCCACTCGGTGGCGCGCGATTTCGGTCACGAGGACGTTTTCCAGTTGCTGATGGAGCGAACTCCGGAGGACCTGAAGCTGGCGCTGGCTTGTGAGTTGGGCGACGAAGCGGCGTTTCACGAATTTATGTCGAGGCGTCCGGATGCGGCGGAAACGCTGTTGGAGCCGGACAAACGGAAGCTGCCGAACGCGGCGCGGAACAACAACACAAAAGCTGTCCGGCTGATGCTGAAGGCGGGTTGGCCGGTAGATACGCCGGGAGAGATGGGAGCAACGGCGCTACACTGGGCTGGGTTCAACGGGAATGCCGAGATGACCCGCGAGATTCTGCGGTTCCACCCGACGCTGGAATTGAGATCGCGGGAACATGACGGGACGCCGCTAGGGTGGGCCCTATACGGATCCGGGAACGGTTGGCATCGAGATACAGGGGACTTCGTCGCAACGATTCGGGCGCTCCTAGAGGCTGGGGCGACTCTGCCGCCCCATGCAGAGGAACTGGAGCCCAGCGACGCGGTGCTGGAGGTGTTGCCATGACGGGGAACATGCGCCCCCTGTCCGTGACGAGATTTGATCTCATTTCAGCTTCTCTGCTCCAATTCTGCAAGTGGCGGTCATCCGCCTATCAAGGCCAGCCTTGATATTGTAAGGCCCAATCAGTGGTGAGGAAGTGCGGCCGGCGGAGGAGAGGATAAATCCCTCGCGATGGCCGGAGGCAGGGCCGACTTCAGTTCAGGATTGAGGCGAATTCCCGTCTCGATTTCAGACCGCGCCTCGGCGGGCAGGGTTGGTTTTCCGGAGGCCAGGACTAGGCCCAATTCGAAGTGCGCAACCGCCAGGTCGGGAGAAAGGATGAGGGCGTCGCGCAGTTCCCTTTCCGCCTGGATGGTCTTTCCGGTTTGGGCCAGTGCCAGGCCAAGGCTGAAGTGGCCCATGGCAAATCCCGGCTCGAGAGTAACCGCAGTCTGGTAATGCTCGATGGCTCCGGGAAGATTTCCGGCGACCATCAGGGCGTTGCCGAGATTGTTGTGGGCCTTGGCAAATTTGGGGTCAGCGCGGATGGCTAGGGTAAACTCATCTGTCGCTTCCTTCACCTTCTTCTCTTGCCATAGGACTCCTCCCAAATTGTTGTGAGCTTCAGCGTAAGCCATATGAGCGGCAACAGAGATTCTGAACGCCTCCTCGGCGCCGGCCAAGTTGCCATCATTCCACATTCTCACGCCGTTGTTGTCCTCTCCTTGCGCGCGCGCCATGGCCTGGACCATTTGCAGCATATCCTTGGCCTTGGCAAACTGTGTCGCCGCCGGCGCGGTTTCGCCCAGGTGCCTCAGGGTCGTGCCGAGTCCGTAGACGGCAGGAATGGCGTCGGGTTCATCCTTGATCGCATCCTCGAAAGCCTGACGCGCGCCCGCCCAATCGCCGAGCCGCATCAGGGCGTTACCCAGATTCTGCTTGGCCTCGGGGAAGCGAGGTTTCGCGCCGATGGCCTTGCGAAAGCTCCCGACGGCGGCGTCGATTTCGCCCTGCTGCAACTGAATAAATCCCAACCCTCCCAGGGCGTTGGCATTCTCGGGGTCCATCTTCAGGACCGATTCAATTTGTTCCTGGGCGCCCTTAAAGTCGCCCGCGCGGAAAAGCATCGAGGAGTATTCGAGCCGCGCGGCGACGCTCTGGGGGTCGGATTCCACGGCGTTCCGAAAATAGACAGTTGCCGCCTTCAAGGTTCCGCCATCAATCGAGATCAGGCCTTTTTGCAGCCAAGCTCCGTGGAGATGGGGATCAAGCGCTAGCGCTTTGTCGATGGCCGCTAATGCACCCGGCTGATCGTTGCCGGATCGAAGGGCAATGGCGAGTTGAAGGTAACCCTGGGCCAAGTCGGGCTGTTGCTGGATGACTTTGCGGGCTGCGGCGACGGCTGCCACAATTTTATCGGGCGGGACGGTGGCAAGGTCAATGTCGCCTGTCGGGCTCACGTTTTCCGAGGCCATCCCTTGCCCGAACGCACACTCCACGGAAAAGACAAAGGCAGCAAGACCTGCGGCAGCTAGCCACAGTCTCGGCCTAAGCCTTGGCATTTTGGTCCCCCTGCCGGAACGCATGCTCGCGGTTCACGGCCAAGCGCTCGTACTTTTCCACTTGCCGATCGGGCCAGCGAATTTCCACCCGGTCGATGGTGGCAGCCCCGCCCACGCCGAAATGGAGACGCAAGTCGTTCGTAGAAAAATAGCTGTCCCCGCTGCGAACTTCGTCGGTCTGGGTAATGCCCCCGGCGGTAACGCGGACGCGGGCGCCGATGGCGTCGCGATTGCACTTCGTGCCCGTCAGCTTGATTCGAATCCAAGCGCCGGACGGGCCGCCGGGTTTGTAGAGATACGGTGGCTGGTCGATATTGTTGACCACCGCCCAAATCCGCCCGCTGTTGTCGAGATCGCCGAAAGCTGCTCCCCTACTGCTCCGTACATCCAAAAGACCGCTTTCCTTATGATCCACCAGGGTAAATCGGCCGTTGCGCTCGTTGCGGAATAACATGTCCGGCTGATTCCATTTGTTGCCGGCTTTGTCCGCCTGCGGGTAGATATGCCCCTGGGAGAGAAAGATGTCCCTCCACCCGTCATTGTCGTAATCGATGAAGCCAACGCCCCACCCCAGATCGGAGAAGGTGACCGTTCCCAGGCCCGCCTCGAAGCTGACATCGTCGAATTGCCCCTTGGTATTCCGATAGAGAGCGTCGTAGTCCTCGGAAAAGTGCGTCACCAGGATGTCGAGCCAGCCGTCGTTGTTGTAATCGCCGATGGCAATTCCCATGTTGGATTGCGGCCGCCCATCCGCGCTGACGGCGCACCCCGATTCCATGGCGACTTCCTCAAAGGTGCCGTTGCCTTTGTTGCGCCAAAGATAGTTGGGCATGGAATCGTTGGCGACGAAGATGTCGAGAAAGCCGTCGTTGTCGAAATCGAGTGCGGCCACTCCCAGTCCGTATGCCAAGCTGGTGTCGCGAATGCCCGCATCTCGCGAAACCTCGCGAAACTTTCCGTTCCCCTCGTTGTGATAGTAGAGATCGGGAAGTCCCACGAGGCCCTGCGGGCCGCACGCCACGGGAACTCCGCGATAAAGGCAGTATTTCGCCGCGCCGGGTGCGGGAATTTTGGCGCGGTCGAAATCGACATAGCGAGCCACGTAAAGGTCGAGACGGCCGTCGCCATCAAAGTCGCCCCAGGAGCAGCCGGCGCTCCAGTTGCCGCCCTCGAGCCCGGCCTCTTTCGTGATGTTGGTAAACGTTCCGTTGCCGTTATTCCGGAAAAGCGCGTTCGAGCCGAAGTTGGTAATGAAGACGTCGGTAAAGCCGTCATTGTCGAAATCTGCCGCCGCGACGGCCATTCCCCAGCCCTCATTGATCAGGCCGCTCTGGCGCGTCACGTCGGTAAATGTTCCGTCCCCGTTATTCCGAAACAGGCGGCTGGAGGTGCGCGGCACGGATGGATTTTCGAGCACTTCGAAGGTGGAGCCGTTGACCAGAAGGATGTCGAGTAGGCCGTCGTTGTTGTAGTCGAACAGCGCCACACCGTTGCCCATTTCTTCCAGCAGGTAATCCTTCACCAGAGTTCCACAGGTGTCGCGAAACGCTCCCAGGCCCGCCTCTTTCGCCACATCGTAAAACCATGGGCCAGGGGCCAGGACCGGCTGGCCCAGCTTCCCATTGGCAAGTACGGGCACGGCAAAGCACAGGCCCGACAAGCTTCTGCGCAACCAGTCACGCCGGGTGAGAAGGGACGATTTGCTCTTGATCATGTAAGCTCTGTTCAGCGCTCCGTTTGGTCGAGAGCTTGCCGCTCCTTCTCCATGGTTTGAAGAACGTCCTGGCCGTGTTGAGATGAGGCCTGCCTAAGCTGGGTGGATGCCGCAAAGGCCGCGTCCGCCTTGGCGGAATCACCCAGCTTGCGATACAAAAGAGCGAGGCGATAGTGAATCTCTCCATCCTGGTCCTGCCCCGCCACCCGCAAGAGATAATCAATGGCTTGCTGGGTGTGTCCGAGGCCGGCCTCAGCCTTGGACACATCCAAACACGCTTGGTAATTGAGCATCGCGTTCCCCACGGCGGGATGGAGGTAGGGGAGAGACTGTTCCCATTGTCTTCTCTGAAGGTACGCGTCGCCCAGCTCGTAGCTCGCATTCACGAGACTTGGGGACAAGTCGAGCGCCTTGCGCAGCGGCGCTTCGGCCCGATCCCAGTCGCCCGCTTCCCAGTACACGGTGCCAAGACCCAGGTGGAGGTCCGGCAAGTCAGGTGAAAGCTTTATCGCCGCCTGATACTCGGCGATGGCGTGGGCGGTCTCGTGCTTGTCGGCATAATATTTCGCCATAATCTGGTGGATTCTCGCGGAGTCGGGGCTCAGTCGCGAGACTTGACCATAGGCGGCATACCCTAGCGCTTCATAGGATTTCACCAGCCAATACATCGCCCAGCCATCGGAAGGCTTTGATGCGAGCGCGCGGCGGGCAACAGCTTCCGCATCATCCAAAGATCCGTGACGAAGCTCAGCTTCCGCGAGCTTGTCGGCGTCGGATTGCCCACTTCCCTTCTGCTTCCGCAAGCGGTCCGCAAGCTTGCTGTAGCAGGCTTCCGAGAGCCAGGTGCCGGGCTCGAGTTGCGATGGTGCGAACGGTTCTGAACACGCCTTCTGAGGAGCCGTATTAATTGCGCTCAGGTCTATGTCCGACTCTTGCAGCCAGTCGCTCCACGCTTCCCCCAAGGGCGTTTGCGTGAACTGCGCGGGAATCGTCAACTTTTTTTGCTGTAACGCCTGGCGCAGCAAAACGGGGGGCGACGACTCAAAGAGCCGTGCGAGTTCCTGGGGATTTGATTCCGCCAGCGCCTGCAGATTCTCGCGCGCGCCGTCCCAGTCTCCACGCAACGACATGACTGCCGCCAGTCCCCAAAGGGCGTCCGGCGAGAGAGGATCGCGCTTCAGCTCCTTCTGAAACTGCGGCTCGGCGGTTTGCGGGAAACCCAGAGCAAGCAGCGCCGTACCCAGGTCAGCGTAGATTCCCGCCGGGGGATAGTCCTCTTTCAACAGCTCGAACAAGGTTCGCAAGGCTTCCGGATAGGCCGCGCGCGAGATGCTTCCCTCCGCCTTAAGTTGCTCGCCGACAGGGTCATTCGGATAGCGCTCCCAGAATCCGGCGGAGGTTTGCTTGGTCAAGAAACTGTAAGCAAGACCCAGCTTGTACCAGGCCTCAGCTTCGCTCGGAGTGCGGCGCAGTTGCTCCTTGTATTGATCGACGGCGTCGGTGAGGTTGCCCTCGCGAGCTAGCGCGTCACCAAGGGCCAACCGCGCGGTGCCACTCGCGGGGTTCAGCTTCAGGGCTTCGCGCAAAGCCTTGATTGCTTCGGGCAACTGGTTGAGTTCGAGGTCGTCCAGGCCCTGCACCATCCAGGCCTGTTGTGGCGCCGGAGCCGACGAACCCTCGGCGGTGGTGAGCGGAGTGACGGTGCGAATCGACTCGCGGTATTCGTGCAGCAGAAAGTAAATCGTCGCAAGCCGCGTGCGCACTTCAGAGTTGGCTTGCGGATTCATTTGTGCCGGCTTGACCTTGTCCAGGAAATTCTGAAAGTGCTTTGCGGCGGTGGGATAATCCCCGGCTTTATCGGCCGCTGTTGCCGCTTGCAACTCCTCGGCGGGCGAGGGGGGCGTTGTGGATAAACCGCAAAGGGCTGTGACTGCTCGGAATTGGACGAGCGGCAGAAACAGACAAAAAGTCACCATCCGCCAGCGCTTGCCGCAAAAGCCCCAATTCCGAGGCTGAACCATCACCTTGGCTAGCTCCCGACCCGCCACCGAATCTACTGATAGCATAGGCTGCGGAAAAATGGCAAGCATCGGGCCACAAGATTGGGCGAGGCAACTCGGGGCGCATGGGATGGGACCCGCGTGCCTCGGCCTCGGCGCGTTATGGCTGCATTTGGCTTGCGGCAAAAGCGCGCGGGCGGCTACAATGCTTCCCCATGAAGCTCCGGGTTGTGGCGTGCCTGTCCTCGCTGGTATTCCTGTCGGCCACGACATTTTGTCAACAACCACCGCCCGCGGCCAGGGCGGAACTCCAGCAGGGACAAGCGGCGCTCAATAACGGTGATTTTGTCGCTGCCGAACAGCATTTCTCTGCCGCCATCAAGCTTTCACCAACCGCTGCCGATGCCCACGTGGACCTTGGACTGGCTTACTACGGCGATCATCAGTTTGAAAAATCGATAGCCGAGTTCAAGGAAGCCCAGCGGCTGAATCCCTCCCTCGCCCTCGCCAAGGCCTATGTCCCTATTGCTCAGGCGGTTGCGGGAGTCTGTCCTGCCGCCATGAACGCCCTGGTGCGCGAGTTCGCCTCCAATCCCGACCCCAAGCTGCGGCGAATTCTCGGGCTCAGTTTGCAGCGGTGCGCGGACCAGCAGGGCAACGAGATGGAGTCGGTGCAAGTGACGCAGAAGCTACTCGCCGCCTATCCCAATGATCCTGATGTACTTTACGCCGCAGGCGAGCTCTATGGCCGGTTGTCGTCCCAAGTCTATTTGAAGTTGATGAAGGTAGCGCCAAAGTCCGCGCGCAGTTATCAGGTGATGGCGTCCTTCGCCGCGACCGACGGGAACTGGAAAGGGGCGCTCGACGCCTATCGTGAGGCGGCGAAGCTGGACCCCTCGATGGTCGGGGTTCACCTGCAAATTGCCATCTTGCTGCTGACGAATTCCCCCGACGCCGACGCGTGGCACGACGCCCTCGCGGAACTGAACGAGGAGCTCAAGGTGGATCCGCGGAGCGCCCAGGCCAACTACGAAATCGGCGAAGTCCACCGCAAGCATGGCCAAATGGATGAGGCGGTTGCCGCCTTCCGCAAGGCGCTGGAAATCAATCCTGCCGCCACCCCTGCGCGACTAGGCTTGGCGAAGGCGCTCCTTCAGTTGGGGCAGAAAACGGAAGCCCTCGCGGCCCTCGAGCCGGCGGCCAACACCGACCCGGACGATCCCGCCGTTCACTTCCTGCTCGCCCAGATTTACCGAGAACTCGGCCGCGCGGATGACGCGGCGAAGGAGGAGGCGGAATTCAAGAGGCTCAAGCCCGCGTCGTAAGAGATCTGGCCTACGGGGAAGCCCTTCGCAGCCTGCTCAGGCGGGCTGAGCATTAGCGTGCGGAGCTTTAGAGTGCGGCAGCTTGCTGCCGCTTTTTCCCCAGCCAG
>CAZCVY010000275.1:7659-8986 GCA_964501985.1 uncultured Acidobacteriota bacterium
GAAATCCCGCGAGAGAGCTCGCGGGGAGCAAAGCGGCGGCAAGCGGCTAAAGCTTCGCAGGCCGTTCTTTGCGAGTGGTGAGATATGCGGGCTAGAAGACTTGGCGTGAAATTGTTTGTTCGCTTACGCCCTTCACTGCGGGAGAGGATGGCGACCTCGCGGCAGGGAGGATTGAATTGACGCGACGATTCCTACTTCTTTTCGTGTGGGCGGTCATTTCGGCGCTAAGTCTTTGGGGGCAACAGGCGCAGCCCGTCATCGTCTTCAACGATGACGGAGGTTGGTGCTGGTTCCAAGACGAGCGCGTACTCGTTCAAAACGGCAAACTCGTGATCGGCTCCGTGGCCGCCGGCGTCCGCGATCCCTCCCGCACCGGAAACATTGAGGTTGTCACCTACGACCTCGCGACCCGACGCCAACACCGGGAGGTCTTGCACCCGAACCTGTCCCACGGCCAGGACAGCCGATATGACGACCACAATTCGCCTGCCTTCCTTGTCCGCCCGGATGGCCGGATTCTAACGGTCTATGCCGAGCATGGCCTGGAGAACCATTTCTACTATCGGATTTCGGCGGAGCCGGGCGACCCCAAGGCTTGGCAACCGGAGCGCACGTTCGTTCCCAGTAAGACTTCGGAAGTTACCTATTCCAATCTGCTCTGGCTGGGCAACGAGAATGGCGGGAAGGGGCGAATCTACGATTTCTTCCGCGGCCTCGACGGCCGATACAAGCCCTCCTTTGCCTGGTCCGACGATCAAGGTGACACCTGGAAAACCGGGAATGTCGTTATCGACGTTCCCGGAAAATTTCTGCATCGCCCGTATGTGAAGTTCGTCTCCAACGGAACGGATACGGTCCACATGTTCTATACGGATGGGCACCCCAACGAATTCCACACCAACAGCAATTATCACGCCTATTATCGGGGCGGCGAGCTTTACCGATCAAATGGCACGAGGATCCGCCAGCTCACCGAAGGCTTAAGGGATCCGGCGGAAGGGACGCGCATCTTCGCTGGAAACGCAGAGAACATCGCCTGGACCAGCGACATCCATCTGGATCGGGAGGGCCGGCCTTTTGTTGCCTACACTGTCCGGAAAACGCCGGCGGGGACCGCGCCCCAGCACGCGGGCGACGATCATCGCTATCACTATGCGCGCTGGGACGGGACGAGGTGGATCGATCACGAGATTGCCTATGCGGGGAGCTGCCTTTACGCCAGTGAGCTCGACTACACGGGCAATCTCTCGCTCGATCCGGGTGACCCCGCGACCGTCTACATCTCCACCAACGTCCAGCCCAAATCGGGAACGCCGCTCCGCAGCAC
>CAZCVY010000276.1:0-2253 GCA_964501985.1 uncultured Acidobacteriota bacterium
GACAAGATCAGCCGCATTTACTGGCTGATGGAGGACTGCAAGCGATACGGCACGCTGCCCTTTGCCGGTCTTGCGCGTGCGGGGTTCATCGCCATTCAGATGCTCCAGTCGTTTGTGGAAGTGGGCGTACTCGATGCCGGTGAGACGGCCACATTCATGGCGAGCATCGATACCGTCGCGTCGCGCATCGGAGGAGATTTCGCCAAGCTCTCGAAGGCAGACTTCCTCGCACGCTATGGCCACCTTCGGCCAGGGACCTACGATATTCTGTCGCCGCGCTACGACGAGGCGCCTGACCTCTATTTCGACTGGTCGCGCGCCCGACCGGCGGCGACCGCTCCGCCGCGCTTTGCACTCTCCATCGAGCAATTGCGCGACATCGAGCGGCTGCTCAAGGAACATGAGCTCGAAATCGATGTCTTGAGTTTGATCGAGTTCATCAAGGCAGGCGTTGAGGGCCGCGAATATGGGAAATTTGTGTTCACCCGAAGCCTGAGCGACGCTCTGTCGTTGATCAGGGAGTTGGGCGAGGAGCACGGTCTTTCCGCGGAGGATTGTGCATTTTTGGACTACGACACCATCCGCACGCTCTATAGCGAGAGTGGTTCGGTGGGCGAAGTGTTTCGGGAGAGTGTCGCACGGGGCAGAGAGCGGCACGCGCTCACGCGCAATCTCGTGCTTCCGCCGGTTATCGCCTCGCCCGACGAGGTTTTCGCATTTCACCTTCCTCCCAGCCAGCCGAATTTTATTACCTTAAGGAGCGTTACCGCCCCCGTCGCGTCGGTCGACGACCCGCCGGAGAGCTTCGCTGGGCGAATCCTTTTCGTTCCCAGCGCGGACCCCGGCTTCGACTGGATTTTCACCCGTAATATCAGCGGATTGGTCACCCAGTTCGGCGGCGCCAATTCGCACATGGCGATCCGCGCCGGTGAGCTCGGTATCCCCGCGGTGATCGGCGCTGGCGAATCCTTGTTCCGCAGTTGGGGGACGGCGCGCGAACTATGCCTCGATTGCGCGAACCAGCGGGTCCTGGTGATCGCATGATAGCGGTGGCCATCACCCAGCGGGTATCGGTGGTGACAGCGTACGGCGAGCGCCGCGACTGCCTGGATCAAGCTTGGACGAAGTTCCTGGCGGCCTGCGGGCTGCTTCCCGTGCTCCTTCCCAACGTCACCGAGACGGCTCTTGCCTTGTGCGAGGTTACCGGAGTTGCGGGGTTAGTGCTGACGGGCGGAAACGATCTTGCCTCGCTCGGCGGCGATGCACCGGAGCGCGACGCCGTTGAAAATGCCCTGCTCGATTGGGCCGAGCGGCGCAGGCTCCCGGTGCTCGGTGTTTGCCGCGGCATGCAAGTCATTCAGCAGCGTTTCGCCATACCGCTGCGGCGCGTCGAAGGCCATGTGGCCAAGTGTCAGGTCATCCGCATCGACGGCGAACCCAAAGAGGTCAACAGCTATCACCGCTTTGCCGCTCTCGACTCGCGCCCGCCGCTTGAGGTCTGGGCGGTCGCCGAAGATGGCGTGGTTGAAGCGATTCGCCACTCGGCCGAGCCTCTTACGGGAATCATGTGGCACCCCGAGCGCTCAGCGCCGTTTTCACCTGCCGACGTGGCGCTGTTCCGCCGGGTCTTTGGAGTCGAATGATGCGCGCAGTCATTCTCGCCGCGGGTCGCGGTAGCCGCATGGGGCGCCACACCGAGGACCGCCCAAAATGCTTGATCGAGCTTGGTGGCCAGCCGCTCATCGTGCGCCAGATCGCGGCGCTCCGGCGTGGCGGCGTGGACCAGATCGGCGTCGTTCGCGGCTATCGCGCTGAGATGATCGATTTCCCCGGCCTGTCCTACTTCGCCAACGAACGTTGGGCCGAAACCAACATGGTGATGTCGCTCGCCGCGGCGTCTCCTTGGCTCCGCTCGGGTCCCGTCATCATCAGTTACGCCGACATCTTCTATCGCCGCGATTTGGTGCGCGGTCTGGCCGCTGCTCCAGGCCAGTTGGTGATCAGCTACGACCGCGACTGGCGCCGCTTGTGGACGCGTCGCTTCTTAGATCCTTTGGCCGACGCCGAAACTTTCCGTATCGACGCCGCGGGCCGATTGCTGGAGATCGGCGGCAAGACGACGCGGATTGAAGATATCCAAGGGCAATACATGGGCCTCTTCAAATTCACGCCCCCGGCATGGAGTGCCGTCGAGGCGCTGCTCTCGACCCTCGAAGCACCCATCCGCAATCGCCTTGATGTGACGGGACTGTT
>CAZCVY010000276.1:2353-8964 GCA_964501985.1 uncultured Acidobacteriota bacterium
ACCTGCTTGCCGTTCCAGAGTTGCGTGTGACTTCCAGCCTTCGTAAAAATCATTGGAAGACATTTGAACACGGAAGGTCCGTTCCAGGTGACTCACCCCGCCAAACAACTTGCTCTCATTGATTACCGAGGTAGGGTCTTCGCGACGGCTTCCATAATTGTATTCAGGAATCACTTGTCGAATGATCTCTTCGATTTCATTTTGCAAATGATCCGCGAGGTCGCGGTGGTTCCACATACACACAAAGTATCCCTTGGGGACAAGGATTCTCGCGACCTCGGAGAGCGCGGCCCTCTGGTCGAGAACATTAAAGGAAGACCCAAAGAAGCCAGCGTGAACCGACGATTCCGGAAGACCCGTTTTTTCGCCGACTCCCTTCGTCCAGATGACCGACATGCCGGATGTATTCTTAACTCCAATGGCCCTCATGGCATCATTCGGCTCAACCGCGTGAACAGTAAGCCCACCGGAAGCCAGAAGCTTGGTAAGCTTGCCGGTACCAGCTCCAATATCAGCGACCGTTTTCCCAGGCATCGCGCCGATTACTTGGAGTAACGTCTCCACGGCGTCGGTGGAATAGTCCGCCCTTTTATCATAATGTGCGGCGCGATCAGTGTAATCCCATTTAGCCTCAATCAATCCGAACCTCTCTGCCTACTGCCGAGATGATGACAAATTTGGCAAGCTGCGGCTTCACCGTTCGTCCCGCTTCTCTTCCGGCAGACCCGTGAACGGAACCGAGAACAGCAGCGTTTCGGAACCGCTCCAGCTTGTCCCATCGGGGTAGGATGGATCTCGTGGCCCAAACCAGTCTCCTGTCTGCGTCGAGATCATGCGGCCCTCGAGTACTCCTAAGCTGGGCCGGCGACTGAGGAGGAAAACGCTGGCCACTTGTCCCGACCCACTCGCGGTACTGGCAGACGCACTGCAAGCATCGTCCAACTGCTGGGAGTTGGCAAACACTTGCTGTACAGTCTGGCGGCGTCGACTGTTGCTCTTCACCGGAACCTGCTGCCAATACCATGCCGGAAGCAACGTACCGGACGGATCGGTATTCTGGCTGCCGATAAGATCGTGGCCGCTGAAAATCCCCAGCAGGTTTGACCACGTGCTGACTCCTACATGGTGCCACGCTTCCTCGGCGGAATTCGAGTAGCGGCCGCCGGCCATTGAGTACGCGTCGGGTCCGTAAGTATCAGTTCTCCGGAACTGCGTTCCATTCGTGGTCAGCCAGGCATGAGTGGTGATATAGCATTCGCAATCTGAATTCGCCCGCATCACGTCGTACGCCCAGGACCAGGCGGCGTGGCCCGCAAAGAAATCGACCGCGAGGATCAGCATCTTGATGCCGGAGATGACGAGCTTTACCGCGGTGTTGGCTCCCGTAGAGTCAAAAGATCCAACCCAGTAGGCCATATCTCCGCCGCCCAGATCGATGCCGGAGCCGTATACGGAAGATCGATTGCGGGCGGAGAAATAGCCGGTCGCGAACTGCTCTCCCAGGTTACTGCGGGCAGAGGGTGCGTTTGATGCGTAGTCGTGGTTGCCCGGAGGGGTGGTGAAGGCGATATTACTGGCGTCAAGAACCGACCAAGCCGCCTCCGCGTTGGTGCACTCATTGGTGCCCGTGGTCGAGTTCACGCAATCGCCAACGCCGATGACCGCCTTGATGTTGGCGGCAAAGGATGGTGGAGAGGATGTCAAAACGATATTCGTGTTGGCGGCAATCGCACTCATCATGGTGGTGTAATACCCGCCAAGGTTGTTCGGGCAGGATTCCGCCAGGTACTGAGGATCGGGGATAATGACAATAGTAAAATCCGCGCCCTCGTCGGCGAGCAAAGGCGTGGTAAGGAGACGAGGTTTCGCCGCCGCAGCGAGACCGCCCAGCAGCGACGCCGCGAACCCCCGCCGGCTAATCTTGCGCAAGAGCCGCTTGGGCGCGAGCCCTCCGTTTTTGACGACGTACTCGAGTTCGGTCACGATAATGCCTCCTCAAATGATTTTGGGGAATCTCGACGCTGTCCTGTCGCGAGTCCAGTAAGCCAATACGTTCGGCTCACCGCGTAGCCGAATGTTCCAGCCGGCCTTCGGGTCCTCGCATCCAATCTTCCGAAGCTTCTGAACCGCGGAACTTTTTCTTCAAGAGCCCAATAGCCATAGGCCTTGGCTCTCGGAGGGTTATGTGTAAACGGCTCGAATCAAGATCAACCGAAACGATTTCAACGCCCGTGGAAGACTCCCCTAACCGGAATTCAACCTTTGTAATTCCGGTGCTTGACAGTATACATCGGTTTGTTGGTAATCGATCCCTTACGATGGTACTGGTTAATGTGTGCGCTGCATCCTTCAATCGAACCTTATGTTGGTACGGGTTCAGTTGGGCTCTGCATCTTCACTTCACCGAGAGGGATGTCCGCCCGTCCGTACCGCAACTGGGAGCGCGGGCAACTTGCCCCGATCTATCGGGGTCCTGCCCGCTGCGGCAGGGGCGTCCCGCCCGTGCCGGTGGAAGAGCCGCAGGGCCGAAGGGCGGGCCCTGCGCTACGTTGGCCCCGCATTGCCTCGAACCCGGCCGACATTGCGCGTTACCGGCAGGTTTGTCTTCGGAAATCCCACGGTGTCATAAGCGTTTGACGTTAACGCGCATCCAGGCTGCAAATGCGTTTTCATCGAGGGTTCCGGCCGCAAGGCCTATCACCGCCTGTGTGGCGTCTTCTTCGCTGGCGGTCAAGCGGTAGCCATTTAATTCGAGAAAGAGAGCGCCAAGAATAAACCCGGTGCGCTTGTTTCCATCAACGAAGGGGTGGTTGCGGACGATGGCGGCGGTGTAGGCGCTGGCGAGCGTTACCGTGCCGGGACGGTTTCCATAGGCGTGAATTTGCTTCGGCCGAGCGAGGGCGGATTTGAGCAATCCCGGGTCGCGCACACCCGCCCGGCCGCCGTCGAGGGCCAGGAGGCGATCGTGAATCGCCAGGGCGTCGCGTTCGTCGATCCAGACCGGCGCGCTCATTTGGCCAGCGCGTGCAGCGTGTTGCGGTAGCGCCCCATGATGCCCTCGGCCTTCGCCATTTTCTTTTCGAAGGCGGGATCGTAAGGCGTAAGGTGGTAAGCGCCGCTAGGCCCTTCGACCAGGAAAAGACGGTCACCCTCGCCCGCATGCAGGCGGCTCACGGCCTCCTTGGGGAGAACCACACCCAGGGAATTCCCGATTTTGCGGACTTTGAGTTCAATCATCTTGCTTCCCTCCACGTTATAACAATTGTAGCAACGTTTGAGCCTCCGCGCAAGGGGTTTGACCGTGGCGCGGGCATCCTGCCCGCTGTGGCAGGGGCGTCCCGCCCGTGCCACCGGAAGAGCCGCGGGGCCGAATCGCGGGCCCTGCGCTACGTGTGTTCGCAGGAGCGGCCTTCCGGCCGCCGCGTACCCGGCTGATTTCGGCGAGGCGCGCGACCGCCGCCGAGAGGAGAGGTTATGAAGAAGAAGGCGAACAGGAAAAGCGACCGCGATACGATGCGGCCGGAGTACGAATTCTCCACCGCCCAACGAGGCGTCACCGCGGCAGGGTATGCTCTGGGCGCGAACATCGCTGTGATCGATCCGGAAGCGTGGGACGTTTTCCCCGACGGCCCGACGGTAAACCGAACCCTGCGCGCGCTCGCCTCCGTTCTTCGTCTACAACAGGGGCTCGTGACCAAGCGTCGACCCGGGTAGCCATCAAGGTCACCGATTTCCCGCATGAGCAATTCTCATCCCGCTGTCTCTGACCGGAAACTACTCACCACCGGAAGGACCCACAGTCAGGACGTCGCTGACTGGCGACCCGCTGCTTCCTGAATTCTAGTTCCTGTCTCCGGTTTACCGTCTACTGTCTACCGTGCTCGGCCCCGTTCCTCCACCCGCCCAGCCTTGAAAAATGCCCACGGGCAGAAGGGCAGAGTCCGCAGCTTAGCCAAACACCTGTTTCAGTCCCACATTACATACCTCCAGAATCGCTTCCGGTGAAAGCCCCCGCCTGCCTGCAATCTGTGCTGCCCTTCTGACTGCGTCGCTCATTTCACCAAAGAGACTCCGCGCCGAGCCCTCTACGGTCCGCACGCTCTTTGGGGAAAGACGTGGCCTTACCCGGCTCACCCACTCCTTGTGCAACTCGGGAAGATGAGCGCCAAAGGTCTCCAGAGTGTCGTGTAGGTACAGAACGTCTTTGTCGAATCTGCCTCGGGTCCGCTTCGTGCGGATCAGCAGCTTATGTGCCAGGAAACCAGCCGGATTAGCAACACTTACTATGTGTGGTTTTGGAAAGGCGAAGCCATCGGATTCAGAGAGGCTGATCCTCCAGGCTGCATTCAATAGAATTTCGATGTGCCTAAGTGCTTGGGAAACCGCTCCCCCAGTACTTAGCGTCGCATTTCGTTTTCCGCCACGGCAGAACTCGCCGCCGGTCAACGGCGTTACAAACTCGGCATAAAAGCCCGTCACTGAATTTTCAAGTTGATAATGGGTAGCAGGTGGTTGGTCGTCTCCCATGAATTCCTCCCGGAATCCGCTGGCCAAAAGACATTTGCGGATGTCTGGCTGTTTCACCGCGAGCTCGCGCGGTACCGCGATGTCGGCATCGAGCGTCATGATGGCTGTGTAGTCGAGTTGTTGGGCACGCGGGTGAAGCCGGTACAACCGGTGAGCCCATCCGCCGATGATTACGATATGTCCCAGCCACGGCTCGAGCGCGGCAATCAGGCGAACAAATTCGTCGTTCTCGGGATGGAAGTTCATTGCCCGCCCTTCCGGAAACACGGCGCCAGAACTCGTCTCCAGATGTGCGCTGCTTGTTCCTTTCCCCTCGCCGCGTGAGTGGACACATCGAGCCAGACCTGTAGGATGTCAGAGACCGGCAGACCGTCACGGGTGACAGCAGCTCGGAAGATCGCCTCACCCTTCTTGGGTGCTCTTATGTAAAGGTCCGGGCGCCGTTCAGCGTCCTGCATCGACAATCCGAGCTGCCTCAGTGCATTGGCATCAGGACGGAGCAAATAAATGTGGGGCGCAACGCCGTGGACAAATCCGAAGCCCAGTAGTTCGGCTGCGGCAAAGAGTCCTATGCAGGCGCTGGGCACGGCTTCCGCGCCCTGGCTCGCGCGTGAACTTCGCAACCGCGAAGGTCTCCCCTCCATCCGGTAAACATAAGATCGCACGGCGAGAGAAAGCTGGTCTTTGCCTCCCGGAATGATCCAACGCACCGGAATTTCGCGCACCCTCCCCTGGTGAGCCGCCAACCATCGCTGCATCAGTTCCTCAACCTGCACCATTCGGAGCCAGCCGCGGCTCTCCTCAAGAAAGCCCTCTTTCGACAACTGCCTTACCAGGCGGAATGCACTCATCAGCGAAACGCCCGCCGCCTGCGCGAGTTGGGTAGCGTTTTGGTACCGTCTGCGCGGGGCGGACAGGAGGGATTCCGGAATACTCCCCGATAGCAGGATCTTCAGCATCCATTGGTTGAGATCTGAAAACAAATTCAGCGACGCCGGAGGGTGCACTGACAGCTTTGCCTGCCCGGAGGCCGCTCGCTGCGCTTTAAGTTCGTCCAGGCCGTAACCGGAAAAGTCGCGCAGCCCCCCCGAGTCAATCACTCCAACGCCCACATTCGGGGCATAGCGCCGGGCAAACTCCTTCACCTGCGCCGCCACCGAATCGGGGACGTAAGGGGCGGCAACCACCGCCACCGGAACCACCGGTTCGGGGAACTGCCGCGCCACCGCAAGCGCTTGAAGAACGGCTTGCGACATGAGGGGAATAAGCCGGTCGCGCCTGCCTTCTGCCGAGCTTTTCAATTCAATGACATATTGCTTGTCCCGGGCATCCACCACAAAATCGGCTCGCAGGTTCCCGGATTGCGGCTGGGGTTGGCGCACCACGCGCCACCCCGCTCGGCGGAAAATGCCAACGAGGAGCTGCTCGAATTCCGTCCCTCTCCCGCTCCCGTGAGTTGCCATGCCGATCTCCCTATCACGGCCATGATATACAACATGGCCACGTTAATTACCATGGCCATGTTAAGGCATTTTGCTGATCGTTGTCAACCACAAGTGAGGTGAAATAGGCGGTGGCGCGGTCACCGCTGGCGGTTGGGCCGAACGGCGTTCGGCCCTTGGGCGAGCGCCGCTCGCCCCGTACCCCCACTGCCTAATTCCCACTGCCCACTGCTTTCTGCTTACTGCCTCCTGGACCCCGCTCCTCCACCCGCCCGGCCGCCGTCGAGGGCCAGGAGGCGATCGTGAATCGCCAGGGCGTCGCGTTCGTCGATCCAGACCGGCGCGCTCATTTGGCCAGCGCGTGCAGCGTGTTGCGGTAGCGCCCCATGATGCCCTCGGCCTTCGCCATTTTCTTTTCGAAGGCGGGATCGTAAGGCGTAAGGTGGTAAGCGCCGCTAGGCCCTTCGACCAGGAAAAGACGGTCACCCTCGCCCGCATGCAGGCGGCTCACGGCCTCCTTGGGGAGAACCACACCCAGGGAATTCCCGATTTTGCGGACTTTGAGTTCAATCATCTTGCTCCCTCCACGTTATAACAATGGTAGCAACGCCTGAGCCTCTGCGCAAGGGGATGAACGTGTCG
>CAZCVY010000277.1:0-8879 GCA_964501985.1 uncultured Acidobacteriota bacterium
GGCTTTCCGATCGCTATCACCTTGTCGCGCCCGATTACCCGGGCTTCGGACACAGTGACTGGCCGGACCCGAAAAAATTCGCGTATACGTTCGACCATTATGCCGAGATCATGAATCATTTCACCGAAACGCTCGGGCTCTCGCGCTACACGCTTTACATGCAGGATTACGGCGGGCCCGTGGGCTTTCGCATGGTTATAGCCCATCCGGAACGGATCGACGCGCTCATCGTCCAGGACGCGGTGGCGCACAACGAAGGCTTGGGGGCGAATTGGAAGACGCGACGGGCCTTTTGGGCGGACCGCGCTGCCAACGAAAGTACACTACGCACCAATCTCCTGTCGCTGGCGGCGACGCGGACGCGCCATGTCGGTAGCGATCCCAATGTTGAACGCTATGACCCGGATCTCTGGAGAGATGAATTTACCTTTCTTAACCAACCCGGTCAGGCCGATATTCAAAGCGATCTCTTCTATGATTACCGGACCAACGTCGACTCCTACCCCAAGTGGCAAGCCTGGATGCGCGAGAAACAGCCCCGCCTTCTGGTGATCTGGGGTAAGTATGAGCTCTCGTTCGACCCCTCCGAACCGGAGGCGTACCGCCGTGACGTGCCAAAGGCGGAAGTACACATCGTCCATGGTGGGCATTTTGCGCTGGATACCGCAGCAGATCAGATTGCCCAGTTCGTCCGAGACTTCATGAAGTAGGGGCGCGGAGTGGACCCGCGACATACCAGGGAAAGAATTTAGAAATGGAAAATACACAGAAAACCGCCGTCGTTACCGGCGCCTCACAGGGGATCGGCGCGGGGGCCGTGCAGGCGTTTTGGGAACGTGGTTATCGCGTCGTTGCAAACTCGCGAAACATTAGCAGAGCCAATCCATTCCCGGCGTCTGCGGATCTTGCACTGGTCGAAGGAGACATCGGTGACCCGAAGACTGCCGCAGAAATTGCGGATACCGCCGTCTCCCGATTCGGCCAGATCGACGCGCTCGTCAACAACGTCGGCATCTATATCTCGAAGCCGTTCACGGATTACACCATGGACGATCTGCGCTCTCTCGTTTCGGTCAATATCGATGGTTTTGTCTTCATCACCCAACTCGTGATCAAGCGGATGTTGGCTCAGTAGGCCGGCGGCAGCATCGTCAATGTTACGGCGTCGCAGGTGGGTTACTCGATCGCTGGAACAAACTCGGCGCTCGCGATGATCACGAAAGGCGGAATTCAGACCGGCACACGGGGCCTGGCAATGGAATACGCAAAACGGGACTTTCGTGTGAACGCTGTCGCGCCTGGCGTTGTCAATACGCCGATGCAAAAGGGTCACTCGCAGGATCTTCTCAAGACGCTCCAGCCCATGGGAGGAATCTCAGAGGTGAAGGACATCGTGGACGCGACCATTTATCTGACGGAAGCCCGTCAGGTGACGGGTGAGGTGATCCACGTGGACGGAAGTGCGCACGTCGGCAAATGGTAACCCACATGGGCTCTCGACCGGTCAGAGCCGAGCAGGGGTTGAGGAAACCTAGCTTCGATCTCATGCTCCTTCCCCGAACATCGTGATGGACGTGGGCGAGATCGAGGTCCGATGAAATCAACCATAATCGCCCGGGCTTTCCTGAAATGACGGCAGTGATGATCGTAGCCGCCGGCCCGGTCGCCTCGGACTAGTATCAGCCAACAGCGCCTAGGCTGGGACATGTTCTCCTTGACAACAGAACCAAATGGCTGACACTCGCGAGCGATCAGCGCCCGCGGTTGGTCCCCGTGGCTAAGTGCTGTCGGGTGACGGTGGGCCGACACCGGCAACTGACGGTGGTAGAGCTAGGTCATTGAAGCTATGCGTCTTCGCTATGATTCTGAACCATTTCCACTGGCTCCCACGTATGGCTGCAGAGATGCAACCGAGCCAACCAAGGAGAACAAATTTATGGCACAAATCACGACTGAATCTGTGGCGGCGGCTACGGTCCTGTCAAAGTACCAGGACATTCGCTCCGTTACCAGGTCTCTTGCCGCACCCATGTCGGCGGAGGATCAAATGGTCCAATCCTGCCCGGAGGCGAGCCCCATGAAGTGGCATCAGGCCCACACAACATGGTTCTTTGAAACCTTTGTCCTCCGTTCGCTCTGCCCGGGTTACAAGCCGTTCCGCGATGACTTCCGTCGGATCTTCAACAGCTATTACAACTCTTTAGGTGACGCGGTTCCTGACAAGGCATCGCGATCCTGCCTTTCGCGTCCCAGCCTTGACGAAGTCCTGGCTTTTCGCAGGTACGTTGATGATGCGATGGAGACCATCCTAGCCGATCCGTGCGACGGAGAGTTAGAACGGCGCGTCGTGCTGGGCCTGAACCATGAGCAACAACATCAGGAACTGATGCTGACCGACATTAAACATGCACTGTTCTCAAATCCAAACCGCCCCGCCTATTGCAGCTCGCCACTAACGCGGGAGCAGGGTTCAGCGTCCAGGGAAAGTGCCAGGCATGACATTCGCGGTGGTCTGGTTGAGATCGGCTGTTCACCAGACCCCACCAATGCCTTGGATTTCTGCTTTGACAACGAATCGCCGCGTCATAAGGTCTACCTCGAAAATTTCAGCATTTCCGGTCGTGGCGTGACTTGCCGCGAATACCTGAACTTCATGGCCGACGACGGATACGCTCGCCCCGAGTTCTGGCTTTCCGAAGGATGGGACGCGGTAAGGCGGGAAGGCTGGCGGTCTCCGCTTTATTGGGAGCGCGACGCCACCGACGAAACTGGCTGGCGGGCGTTCACCTTGAAGGGTTCGCAACCGCTTTCATCTCTACTTGAAACAGCCGTGTGCCACGTGAGCTATTTCGAGGCGGACGCCTTCGCGAAGTGGAGTGGCTGTCGTCTGCCGACTGAGCAAGAGTGGGAGATCGCCGCAATAGAAAGCCCGGCAACAGGAAACTTCCTGGAAACAGGAAGGTTGCATACTCGCGCGTCGACGGGTTCCAGCGTCGACCAACTCTTCGGAGATTGTTGGGAGTGGACAGCGAGCCCCTACATCGCCTATCCAGGCTACAAGGCACCGCCTGGCGCGTTCGGTGAGTACAACGGTAAGTTTATGTCGGGCCAGATGATACTCCGGGGAGGCTCCTGTGTCACGCCGAAGAACCATATCCGGACCACCTATCGAAATTTCTTTCACCCCGCGACCCGTTGGCAATTCTCCGGAGTACGCCTCGCGGCAGACGGAGGTCAACAATCATGACTCAAGCCCTGATTCTGCCGGAACTCGAACAGTCTCCGGCCCTGTTCGATATGGGAGAGGCGCTCATCCGAGAGGTGGAGAATGGTTTGGCCAGTTCACCCAGATCGCTCGCGCCATGGATGTTTTACGACGCATGGGGATCGTGTCTCTTTGAACGCATTACGACTCTAGCTGAGTACTATCCGTCGAGGATCGAGCGTGAAATCCTCGCCCGATTCGCGGAAGAAATCGTCGGCCGAGCGCAAGCCGAGCCGTCTCAAACGCTGCGGATCTTTGAGTTGGGCGCTGGGACCGCTGCCAAGACCGGCATACTGCTCGAGGCCGCAAAGCGCAGGCACGGACGAGTGACCTATGTTCCGTACGACGTGTCGCCGGATGCGCTCGCCCAGGCATGCACGAGTATCGAATCGATCCTGCCCTCCGTGCATCTACAGCCCATTGTGGGGAATTATGTGACGCACCCACCGCAACTGGCGCGCGCCAACGGTACGACGCTCGCGCTTTACATAGGATCGAGCATTGGCAACTTCTCGCCCGAGGCCGCGAGGACGATTCTTTGTAATCTCCGCTCGCAGATGTCCAGCGGCGATGCGCTGTTGCTGGGAACGGACATGGTCAAAGAAGAAGAGATCATGTTGGCGGCCTATGACGACAGAGAAGGTGTAACAGCCGATTTCAACCTGAATGTCCTCCGCCGCCTCAATCGGGAGCTTCGTGCTGATTTCGATTTCACTGGTTTCCGCCATCAGGTTCGATGGAACCACGCGGAATCGCGAATCGAGATGCACCTTGAGAGTCTCTGCGAGCAAGATGTGCGAATCCCGGCAGCGAAGCTCGATGTCCATTTCGCCGAGGGCGAAACTATCCATACTGAGAACAGTTACAAGTTCACCCAGGATTCGATTAGAGCCTTACTGGATGATACGGGCTTTAAGATTGAACAGACGTGGAAGGACCCACGTGACTGGTATGCTCTTACGCTCGCAGGCCTTCAGTAAGCACAATCAACAGAATCTTGGGAGCGCAGCGCGGTGGAACCGCAACCGAACGAACGTGCCCAGCGAAATGGGCGGTACACTCGGTGGATCGAGGTAGTCGTCCACTACGGCTCTTAGGCATGGTTACATTAGTTGTCGTCCGTTTCAAAACCATTCCATAACCATGCAGCAAGCTGAGGCTGATTGAGGCAGAGACGTGGTGATCCCTCGCGACACTCATGCACCAACACCACTACCACCGGAGAAACCGTGAGCAAAGAAACTCGGACAAACCATCTGATATACAGCTTACTCCCCACGGAAATCACGGGGTTCGATTCTCTGATGGAGCTTGCCCTAAATCTGCGTTGGTCGTGGAATCATTTCACCGACGAAGTGTGGCGGCAATTCGATCCTGAACTCTGGGAGGCCAGGCACAATTCCTGGGGCACGCTCCAGACGGTCTCGCGTGACAAAATCGAGCGCACGTCGGCCGATCCCGGATCTCCCAAGAGCATTGGTGCTATAGTACAGAACCGACGGAAAGGGTTGGCGGAGCCCGCCTGGTTTCAGCAGAACCATTCACAGACTGCCCTGACCTGCGCTGCATATTTCAGCATGGAGTTCATGTTGAGCGAAGCTCTGCCCATTTACTCGGGCGGAGTTGGGAATGTCGCCGGTGATCAACTGAAAGCCGCCAGCGATCTGGGTGTGCCGGTGGTGGGCGTGGGACTGCTTTATCAGCAGAGTTATTTTCGTCAGGTGATCGACGAGGACGGAGCGCAGCAGGCCTTCTACCCGTATAACGATCCCGGGCAGTTACCCATCACCCCCTTGCGCCAACCAAACGGTGAGTGGTTGCGGCTCAAAATCGCATTACCGGGAGGTTCGGTCTAGATCCGTGCCTGGCAGGTGATGGTGGGTAGGGTGAATCTTCACCTACTTGACAGCAACGACCCGGCAAACATCCCCGCGCATCGAGGGATCACCAGTGAATTGTATGGGGGCGGCCCGGAGTTGCGCCTCAGGCAGGAACTGCTCCTTGGTATCGGTGGATGGCGACTGCTTCGCGCAGTGGGGATCCAAGCAGAGGTCTGTCATCTGAATGAGGGCCATGCGGCCTTCGCCGTCCTGGGACGCGCCCCGAATTTCATGGAAGAGACTGGCCAGCCCTTCGAAGTAGCGCTTGTAGTAACTCGAGCCGGGAATCTCTTCGCCACTCACACGGCAGTAGCCGCCGGTTTTGACCGCTTCGACCCTCGCCTCATCGAACGATACCTTAGGGGGTATGCCGAAAAGGACCTCGGGGTTACATTTCATGATTTGCTGGCTCTGGGCCGCCAGAACGCCGGGGACTCGTCGGAGACGTTCAATACGGCGTATCTGGCCATTCGCGGGAGCGGCTCGGTGAACGGTGTAAGTCGCTTGCACGCAGAAGTCAGTTGGCGCCTCTTTCAGCCGCTGTTCACGCGTTGGCCGGAGGACGATGCGCCGATCACCCATACGACCAACGGAGTCCACATGCCGACGTGGGACTCTGCCCAGGCCGATGATCTTTGGACTGAAGCCTGCGGAAAGAACCGCTGGCTGGAGACCACGAAAAATCTCGAGCAGGAAATTCGCCAGACTTCCGACGACACCCTCTGGCGATTTCGGAACGCCGCCACCAAGTCCTTTGTGGAGTATGTGCGAGATCGACTGCTGCTGGACATGGAGGTGAGACGCACGCTGTCCGAAGAGGTTGAAGCGGCTAAGTATCTATTTGATCCCAGTGCGCTTACGTTGGGATTCGCACGCCGATTTGCGACCTACAAGCGGGCGAATTTGCTGCTTCATGCCCCGGCGCGACTGCTTCGTCTCTTGACCAATGCCCAGCGCCCTGTGCAACTCATCATCGCCGGCAAGGCGCATCCGGCGGACCAGGCGGGACAGGCCATGATTCGGGGATGGATGCATTTCATCTGCCAGGCCGAGGCGCGCCCCCATGTGATCTTCCTCAGTGACTACGACATGCTCTTGACTGAGCGGTTGGTACAGGGCGTCGACGTCTGGATCAACACCCCACGTCGCCCTTGGGAAGCCTGCGGGACCAGCGGCATGAAGGTCCTGGTCAATGGAGGTCTCAATCTCTCGGAATTGGACGGCTGGTGGGCAGAGGCCTTCTCGCCGGAGGTCGGCTGGGCGTTGGGGGACGGCCAGGAGCATCACGACGACCCGGCTTGGGATGCGGCGGAAGCGGAAGCGCTCTACGACCTGGTCGAACGGGAAGTGGTCCCTGAGTTCTACGCTCGCAATGGGCAGGGTATCCCTACGGCTTGGGTGGCGCGGATGCGGAACAGCATGGCGAGCCTGACGCCGCGCTTTTCCGCAAGCCGGGCAGTGTGCGAATACACCGAGCAGCACTACCTCCCGGCTGCAGCCGCCTACCGGAGGCGTGCCGTCGACAAATGCGCAGTCGGCAAGAGCATTGCCAACTGGGAACAGGCTCTGAAGGAGAAACGGGGCACCCTTTCCTTTGGCGAAGTGAAGGTACAGACAAATGCGGTCCAGCACATCTTTGAAGCCGAGGTGTTTCTCAATGGTCTGGATCCGAAAGCGATTCGGGTTGAGCTATACGCCAATGGGACCAATGGCAGTGGTCCGGTCCGGGAGGAGATGACGCACGTGGTTCAAAATTCCGGAGCAGACAGCGGCAACGTATATGTCGCCCAGGTACTCGCGATCCGTCCGGCTACCGACTACACGGCGCGAGTGATCCCGAACTGCGACGGTGTTACGATCCCACTCGAAGACTCACGAATCCTCTGGCAGCGATAAACCGGTTGAGGGCAGAGGAGTCCGCGAAGAAGCGGACGCCATCACCTGCTTGATTTTGTTTGGAGGTCGACTTCTGTTCACCAAAGCGCCCACCATTCGTACATGGACCTGCAACGGGCTCAGATTCCTTGGCATCGAACTCAACGAAAAGAGAAATGCAGCGAATGCGGGCGTGATTTCCACGGACTCCAGCCGGGTTCCTCCCCGCGTAATTCGTACCGACGAAGAATACACGACCGCCGAAGCAGTCTGCCGCGTTCTCAGCCTCAACGAAAAAAGGGAGAATTGAATCATGGCGACAAACACCCTTTCAGCGGAATTACTTCATAAGATAGATGCCTATTGGCGCGCCGCCAACTATCTGTCGGTAGGCCAGATTTATCTCTATGACAATCCGCTGCTGAAGCGGCCGCTATCGCTCGCAGATGTGAAGCACATGCTGCTGGGGCACTGGGGCACGACTCCCGGGCAGAACTTCATCTACGTCCATTTGAACCGAGTCATTAAAAAATACGAGCTCGATATGATATACGTATCCGGCCCAGGGCACGGCGGTCCCGCGATCGTGGGTAATACCTACCTTGAGGGCACTTACAGCGAGATCTACCCAGACATCAGCCAGGACGAAGCCGGACTGCGGAAGCTCTTTATTCAGTTCTCCTTTCCCGGAGGAATTCCCAGCCATGTGTCGCCCGAGTGCCCGGGCTCAATCCATGAGGGCGGTGAGCTGGGCTATTCGCTCAGCCATGCGTTCGGTGCGGTGTTCGACAATCCCGATCTCATTGTCGCCTGCGTTGTCGGCGACGGCGAGGCGGAAACTGGACCGTTGGCCACGGCTTGGCATTCCAACAAGTTCCTCGACCCAGCCACCGACGGCGCGGTGCTCCCCATCCTGCACCTCAATGGTTACAAGATTTCCAATCCAACGGTCCTCGCGCGGATCACACATGAGGAATTGGAGCAGTTGCTCCGCGGCAATGGATGGACGCCTTACTTCGTGGAGGGGCACGAGCCGGCGCTGATGCATGAGGCCATGGCTACGACGCTCGACACGGTGTTGGAGCAAATTAAGAAGATCCAGCAGGACGCCCGCGTCAACGGCAACCTCGCGCGACCGCGCTGGCCGATGATCGTGCTCAATTCCCCCAAGGGCTGGACGGGGCCAAAGATGGTTGACGGCTTGCCCGTCGAAGGCACATTCCGTGCCCACCAGGTACCACTCTCTGACCCGGCCACTCATCCCGAGCACCTCAAGCAACTGGAAGACTGGCTGAGAAGCTATCGGCCGGAGGAACTCTTCGATGAGCAGGGACGCCTGAAACCTGAGCTGGCCGAACTCGCGCCCGAAGGCGGGCGGCGCATGGGGGCGAATCCTCATGCCAACGGCGGTATTCTGCTGCGAGACTTGCGGATGCCGGATTTCCGCGACTATGCGGCGGACGTGCCCGCGCCTGGGGCGCCTGGCATCGGCGACACGCATGTGCTTGGGCCTTTCCTGCGCGATGTGACGAACCTGAACAGTGGGAAGCGGATCTTCCGGGTCTTTGGACCGGACGAGACCCTATCCAACGGACTCGAAGCCCTCTTTCAAGTAACCAAACGCCAGTGGGATGCCGCGACCGTGCCCAATGACGAGTTTCTCGCCCCAGAGGGCCGTGTGATGGAAGTGCTCAGCGAGCACCAATGCGAGGGATGGTTGGAAGGGTACCTGCTCACTGGTCGGCATGGGCTTTTCAACTGCTATGAGGCATTCATTCATATCGTCGATTCGATGTTCAACCAACATGCCAAGTGGCTGAAGGTTACAGCCGGTCTGCCTTGGCGGCGGAAGCTTTCCT
>CAZCVY010000278.1:0-8789 GCA_964501985.1 uncultured Acidobacteriota bacterium
CAAACAACTTAGTTTCTAGAACCTACGATGTTCATGAAAACAAAGGCAGTTGTGCTCTAAAGCGGGGCAACCTCGTAGGGGTACCTCTCGTGGGGGCCCAATTCCTGGGGCCACCCCGGCCCGACCGTGGAGACACGCCATGGTATGCCCCTACGTGCGGGCCGTCTCGGCCCCACTCCCTACCACCCGCCAGAGATTTTCCGCAGCTAGGCCGTCGCCTGCTTCGTCGCTTCCGTACCCTTGTTGTCTGCTTGTTGCTTGGATTTCTCGTGTGCTTGGGTTGAAGCCTCATGAGCTTTCGTGGAATGACTGTGGGCCGTTTCAGAGTGCTGAAGGGCAGTCTTATGATCGCCCTTGTCGTGGTACTCGGCCGCCGTACGGTGCGATTTGGCAGCGTTCTCGTGATGCCGCGCTGCTTCGTTGTGAGCGTGCTTCGACATGGTATATCCTCCTCATTCTCGAACCTAATTGGGAATATGGGTCTTCCGGTACCCTGCAAGCCACCAGTGCCGACGGCGCGGCGCGGTAATTTTGGGTCTTACGGTCTCCGGCACCCTGCTACGAGCATACAAACACCTGTGGGAGTCGGGAATTCGGCCATATACCTACTTGGCCGGAATTTTATCCGTAGAAAATTGAGTGAAGCGGCTTCCAGCGAACGAAGCGGACAGCAGGGACAGCGATGCTTCTAGATTTCTACTTGAAGCGCCTGGAGATATTTCGAGTCAATCTTCTGCCGAACCTTAAAGAAGTCGGCCCACGGGTCTTTCTTCTTGGCGAGCCGTGCGGGCAAAGTTTCGACAGTGAAGGTGTCGGGTTTTAAGGACGCGTCTAACTCTGTCCATTTCAAAGGAGTCGACACCGTAGCGCCAGGGCGGGCGCGCGCCGAAAATGCTGCGACCGCCGTTGACGTAATATCGTTACGGAGATAGTCGACGAAAATGCGGCCCTTTCGTGCCTCCTTACTCGATTTGGCGATGTAGCGGCTTGGATTGTCGGAGACCATCGAATCGGCGATCGCCTTAGCAAAGGATTTTATCGTATCGAAGCTGTAGACGGGGGTTAACGGAATAACGACATGCAACCCTTTGCCACCTGTGGTTTTCAGGAAGGTTTCGAGCCCGAACTGCTCCAGGCGCCGTTTCACTTCGTTTGCACCTTCGATAAGTTGCTTCCATGCGGCGGAGGGATCGGGATCGAGGTCGAAGACCATTCGATCGGGCCTCGTAAGGTCCTTGACGGCGCATTGCCAGGGATGAAGTTCAATGACGCCCCACTGCACCAGCGAGATGAGTCCCTTCACGTCCTGAATCATCAGGTAATTGCGACCCTCGTCCTTAACGCGAACTTCGACCTCGTAAAGATGGGGCGATTTGCCCAGGCCGACATGACGTTGAAAGAAGCAAGGCTCGGACGCGCCCTCGGGACAACGAACCATGCTCAGCGGCCGATTTGTTACGTGCGGCAGAATGTGATCGGCAACGGTGAGGTAATACTCTGCAAGCTGCAGCTTGGTAATGTGGGAATCGGGATAGATGACGCGGTCCGGGTGACTTATCCGGATACCCGCTACTGTTGCATGGTCTTTATCCACGAGGGAAGAGGTGCGTGCGGCCATAGCCGTGCTCGCTGCGGAAGTCTTGGCCATAGGTTTATGCGGTTTCTCGGCGCTCACCGCAGCTTCGTGTGCGATCGCCTTTTGAATGGCGTGCGGCGATACAGGTACTTCCTTTACCACGCTTCTTGCTGGCTTGTCTTCCCGAAGCCCCTTGAACGACGGATGCCGGAGGCGGCCGTCCGGGGTCCATTCCGTGAATTCAACCTCGGCCACCAACTGGGGTCTGACCCAGATGGCGCCGCGTCTCCCGTCCACGGTCATATCGGAATAGGGGTCGTCCGCTTGCACCAGATTGTCGAGCATTTTGCGGATCTTCCGGGAAGAATCAGCGGTGAAGCCCGTCCCGACGCGGCCGGAGTAGACCAACTTTCCGTCGTCGTAAAACCCGAGCAACAAAGCGCCGACTCCAGTGCCCCCGTTCGAGGGTCGAGTGAATCCACCGATTACGAATTCCTGGCGCTTCTGGCACTTGGTTTTAAGCCAGGTCTTGCTGCGTCCCGGGTGGTAGGGCGCATCGACGCGTTTGGAGACCATCCCTTCCAGTTTCATGCTGCACACGTTTTGCAGAAAGTAACCGGCGTCTTCGGCAAAATCTGTACTGAAGAAGATGTTGTGTGAGTTATCGGCGGGTCCCTTCTTCGTCAGCAACTCTTGAAGAGCATTTTTGCGTTCCCGCAGAGGTTGATCAACAAGGCTATGCCCGTTAAGATAAAGCAAATCGAAAAGGTAATACTGGAGGCGATTCGACTCCCCCTTCGACAGCGCATCTTTCAACTGGCTGAAATCGCTTCTTCCCTGTGCATCGGTGACAACAAGCTCGCCATCCACCACGGCACTGTCCACGGCGAGGGCCGCCAAGCGGCTCGCGATTGTTCTAAATTTGCTTGTCCAGTCCTTACCGTTACGGCTGTAAATCGTGACGTCTCCGTGATCGATATAGGAAACCATACGATAGCCATCGAATTTGACTTCATGCACCCATTCAGAACCCTTCGGCGCCGAGGTGCTGAGGGTCGCAAGTTGCGGCGGCGTAAATCCCGGCATTTTTTCCGTCTTGCCCTTGGCAGGAGTGCTACTGCCCCGTTTAGGACTGACTTTGCGCGAGGGCGTTTCCTTTTCCTCGGCGGCCGGTTGCGCTCGATTAGTTTTCCAAACTTTGTTTCCATCGGCGGCGATCTCATCCATTGTGCGGCCGCTGAGGACGCTGGTTTGATTGTCGTTTACCAGAGCTCCGTTATCGCCTGGCCGTTCTTCGTCATCGTGATGTTTGATCAGCAGCCAGCTATTGCCGCGCTTGTCCCTGCTGCGCGTCTTCACCAGGGTCCACTCACCCTTCATCCGCTGGCCGTAGACCTTGAAGACCAGCTTGCCGTTCGCGAGGCTCTCCCTGGCATCGCCTACCGGCTCCCAGGTGCCCTGATCCCACAGCATCACCGTGCCGCCCCCGTACTCACCCCGGGGGATGATCCCTTCAAAGGATCCATAGGCGACCGGATGATCCTCCACGGCCGTAGCAAGTCGCCGGTCTTTGGGATCGGGGCTAGGGCCTTTTGGCACCGCCCAACTTTTCAGGGCGCCGTCGAGTTCCAGACGGAGATCGTAATGCAAATGCGACGCCGCGTGTTTCTGGATCAGGTAGCGGTTTCCTTGATCGGCATCCAGACGACCCTTAGGCTCCGGCGTCTTGGTGAAATCCCGCTTGGCGCGATATTTGGTAAGCTTGTCTGCCATCCCGGCCTTCCCGAGAGTGAAGCCATTCCTTTCAGGATCTTGGATGCTAATGTCCTTGATTTAGTGTGCCCGGCCCCTGAAAGTCCGCCCCCGCCGGAGTCATTACGGAGGATTACTGCGAGCGATAAGATGATTGCCGTATGGAAGTTTCAGCATACCCGCTCTACAATATGCTGGGACTTAACCAAAACAGGAAGGGGACGGACTTGATGCTTGCCCACCTCGCCCGCTTGCTACGCCTCCCTCCTTTTGTCGCTTACATCATCGTGATGTCGGCACTGTTGATTGGCGCCGGTTTCCTGGGGTGGGTCCTTCACCGCATCTTCCATCGGATAGCCCGGCACGTGAAGGGCGTTTGGGGCGATTTAACCATTGAAGTTCTCGAGTTCCTAGTCCTTCCCCTCCTCGTCGCGGGGGCACTGGACGTTGCCGTCGAAATTTTGGAACTGCCGCCCCACTATCAGCACATCGCCGCGAAAACTGTGTCCACGGTTATCCTGGTCGTAGTCTTCAACCTCCTGGCCCGGATGGTGGCCCTGCTCCTTCGCGGTCTCGCGAAGAAGGATGCTAGTTTTCTTCGGTTAACCCAGCCCGCGATACTCGCGGAGCGCGTGGTTTTCGCCTTTCTGGCGTTGACCATATTTCTTGAGAACTTGGGAGTTTCGCTAACCGCTGTTTGGACCACTCTGGGCGTGGGCAGCGTGGCCATCGGACTGGCTCTTCAGGCCACGTTGAGCAATCTATTTGCCGGAATCACGATTCTGGCCGATCGCCCGGTGACGGCTGGCGACCACGTTTCGTTGCCTGGAATCAATGTGGAAGGAGAAGTGGTCCGAATAGGGTGGCGCGCCACAGAATTGCAAACACCCGCGCGCGATGTCCTCTTTGTTCCGAACTCCACCATGGCCAGCTCAGTGTTATTGAACTACTCTCTTTCCGGATCGGCAGCCGTGGTTTCGATGACCGTAAAGGTGAACGTGTCGAGCGATCCTGACCAGGTTGAACACACGTTGCTGGAAGCCGCCAAGAAAGTGGCTGGGCAATTCAACCTTTCCACCAGCCAGCAGCCCCAGGCTATAATAACCTCCGACTTCACCGACCCCGTTCTCCAGTTTGCGCTCAAAGTGCCGATTCCACGTCTCTCCGACCGGGACTCCGTCACCGCGGCGCTACGCAAAGAAATCGTGAACCGGTATCGCGCGGGTGAACTCAAGCATCCGTAGCGCCGTAACTTTCCAAGCGAACCGGGCACTCTACACGGCCGGATGGTCTGCGGGAGCCAGGGCAAAACACTTAGTTCTGCGGGTTCCCGGCAGGCTTCCGTTCGCGGCGCAAACTCGCTGGGCCTTTGGTAAGCGCGTAATGTACGATTCCCCTCGGCATCATTCGGATGAGCCCTACGAGCAGCTTGTAGCGCCACCCCGGTACCACGAAGAGCTTATGCTTTTCCAGACCCCGGAGCGAAGCCTCCACCACATCCTCGGCGGGCATCCACCAGGCACTCGAGATGAAGTTGCGGTCAACCCCCAACACGTCGTGGAATTCCGAATAAGTGAATCCCGGGCAGAGAGCTTGCACGCGCACGCGCGATCCCGTGCCCGCGAGTTCCAGATGAAGGCCTTCGGTGAAATTGGCGATCCACGCTTTGGTGGCGTAATAGCTGATGCTGCCGGGCCGCGGCACGAAGGCGGCGACGGACGCGACGTTGATGATTGCGCCCTGGTTGCGCGCGGTCATATTGCGCAGGGCCGCGTGACTTAGACGCATCGTGGCCAGCACGTGCAAGCGATGCATGGCGTCCTGGCTCTCGATGGACGCTTCATAGAACCGCCCCATGGTGCCGAACCCGGCGTTGTTCACGAGCAACTGAAGATTGGCGGCGCCGGCAAGGTATTCCTCAACCGTGAGCATGTCTGCATCTCGGGTCAGATCCGCGACCAAGGGTGCGCAGCTTACATGGAACTTGCCGCTGATTTCATCGCCCAACTCTCGCAGGCGATCCTGGCGGCGCGCCACCAGCGCCAGGTCGTAACCCCGCGCCGCAAGCGCCCGCGCAAAAACCGCGCCGATGCCGCTCGATGCGCCGGTCACCACGGCCAGAGGTTTTGCGTCACTCATATTTGCCTTCCTTTAGCCACTCCACCTGGGTTCGCCATGAACCTCCACCTCCTCAAGCTCGGGGGCCAAGGGTTCAGGCTCGGGAAGCTTCCCCTTCCAATTCGCATATCCCCAAAACAGCGCAGTGCTCGAACTGAGGATGCCCGCCACGAACCCGATGGTCCGTGGACTGTGATATTGGGAGGCGATGCCCGCCACGGTCATGGAAACCATCATCGTAGACCAAGTCAGCGATTCCGCTGTTGAAAACACCCTGCCCCGGAATTCATCCGGAACGCGCCGAAGCAATTGCGAAGTATTCAGGACCGAGCTCACGGCAACACCCGCGCGGGAGAGGGCGATGAAAAAGAGGGCGGCGGCGAAACTCGTCATTTGGCTGAAGAGGACATAGGCGCCGCCGTGAACAACATAGCAGATCACCACGGCGCGCTTGTAATTGCCGAAGCTGATTCGCTGGCCAATCGTGTGGGCAAACACTCCGCCCACCAACAGCCCCACGCCTGCGGCGCTCCACACGATGCCGAGTCCCGCCGGGCCGCGATTGAAAACCTGCTCGCCGAACAAGGTGAAGAGGATTTGGGCAGCGCCCCCGCCCGTGGCCCAGCCCACGCCAATCAGGGATATCCCCAAGATCAGCGGCGACGAGCGCATGTAGCGCAGGCCCTCCTTATATTCGCGCCATGGGCGTACCATTTGCTCTTCCGTCAATGCTTCGCGCTTCGCCCGAAAACTGCCCTTGACCCGCAATTGCCAGATGCAGGCCGCCGAGCCGAGGAAAGAGAGCGAATTCAAAACGAAGGCCCACTCGTAACCCAGGGTTGCCGCGCTCAGCCCCGCCACCATGGTTCCCACTGTCAGCGTCGTCCATTGCGTCGTCTGGGTCAGGGAATTGGCGGTGTGCAATTCCTCGCGGCTGGTGATGGTGGGCAGAATGGCAGTGCGGCCGCTGGTGAAGAAGGGTGACGCGAACATCAGCAGCGCACTCAGTCCATAGAGCAGGGCGGTCCGATGATGGTGGACCGTCAGCACAAACGCCAGGGCGATCACGGTGCGGATCAGGTCGCTCGCGAGCATGATGCGCTTACGGTCGAACCGATCGAGGATGACGCCACTCACTGGTCCAGCCATGACCACGGCGACGGCCCGCGACAGCATGATGCCGCTGACCACCAGGCCGGAATGGGTCGTCTCCATCGCCAGGCTGAATACGGCGATGTTGTTGAAGTGGTCGCCGATTTCACTCACCACCTGGCCAATCCACGTGTAGCGGTAGTTCCGGTTCTGGCGCAAGAGTTGGCGAAAATCAGTCAGCATGGAGGTTCAATTCTAATTCATGGCTTCGCTCGGTGTCTCCCCGGCCACAAATCCACCGAGATGCAACCCCGCATGTCGACAGGAATGCCCGACCCGTTTCGCCGGCCCGCAGTCTGCTGCGGAGAACACAGGAGCAGGGGCGGCCGGAAACTCAGCTTGGAAGGGTCTTCGCGTTCTGCCTAAGACTTGTTGATCGATTGAGGATTTGGCTCGTCGGCCCGATGCAAGGGAGTTAATCTCGAGCGGCCATTGATGCCGCCGGGATTGTTCAAGCCGCCCGGAGACCGAGTTTTGACTCGAACCGCTTTCAGCACATTGAGCACCAGAGTGCCGGAAGTGCCCAGCTCTTTTCCAATCTCGCGGGAGGTCATCCCGGAAAGGTACATCTTCTTGATTCGAAGATAGCGTTCGCAGTGATTGGTATTATGATGAATAATCCATCCATGCCAGCCGCAGACCTTACATGTCGCTATTTTCCGTTTCAAGTGTCGTCCTCCACCACGCCGTAAATTCGTCGCGGCTCCGCTCGCGGCGAAGCACGCACCGCCTGGAATTCAGGCGGCGTACCACCCCGCGGAGCCTTGTTGCATACGATAATAGCTGGAAAGCGGCGCTTGGTAAACCTGAATTATCAACCCACTATCTTAGCAAACGAAGAGGGGAAATCGGACGGTCAATCGGTAGTGTCTTAGTATGAAAAAGTTTTCGAAGTTTGGGGGTTGCCTGATTCCGCCGACCATGACAGACTGTCGGGCATGAAGAAAAAGAAGGCCGCCGAGCCAAAAACAAAACCAAATCGCGCATTGGAGCCAGCCAATTGCTTTGTAGTTGCTCAACTCGTGGCAGATTGGTCCTCTCTATCCGAAGCCGAAAGAAGCGACATCGAAAACAAAGTCCTGGCTGCCCTCAATTCCCTTGGCATTAAGAGTGAATCGGTATGGTGGAATAAGCCTGCCCAGCTTCCCCATTGGCAACTCATAATCCAAACTTCATGGCGTGACCGACACTCGCGGGGTGATGCGTCAAGAGTTCGAGAACAAGCAATAGTGAGGGCAGAGGTCCAAGCACCAATGAACGGGATAATTCTTAAGGGTCACAAAAAGGTGTGGAGATAATAGCCTTGCCAACGAAACGCGCTCCCGAGCACGTAGCCACGGTCAGTGCCTTTCTGACCGTGGGCTTTCCTTAGGCGCGATATTCGGGCGGCAGGTGCACGCAGTCGATCTGGATGGGGCACGCAGCTACGGTGGCCTTATCCAGGGCAAAGTTGTTATAGCTTGACCAGCGCCAATCCTCCGGCCGCTTCACCAGTCGTTTCCGAACGGGGTTCAGATGCATGTAATCCAACCGCTCATTCAGTTCTTTCTGATGGCGCACAAAGCGGTCCCAGAATTGGTGCTGCCATAAGGGCCCCCGCGCGCCCCGGGAGGCATTCATTCGCAGGGTCATGATCTTTTTCGCGTCGTGGAGTACCTGCCAAATCAGCAGAGGGTATGATGGCCAGATCAGAGCATGCCAGTGGTCCGGCATGAGAACGTACCCACACAGAAGAAACCCCAACCGCTGACGCGATTCCTTCAACACATCAGTGATCAAGGCATACTCCCCTTCACCAAACCGTCGGCGCTTGGGGAGAAGATTCACGCACACAAAGAAAATGCAGTCAGTAAGGCGCAACCGATGAAGGTTAGACACGCGGGGAGGTTAGCACCACGTCCCCCCACCTGCAAGGAAGAACCCACGGCACGTAGCACGTAGCCACGGTCAGTAGCCTTTCTGACCGTGGGTCTTTCTCAGGCGCGATATCCTGGGGGCAGAAGAACCCACGGTCAGTTAAAATCACTGACCGTGGCTACGTGCTCGCGCGCGTCAGGTTGAAGCGCGCGCTAAAGGGAGAAAGGGGAGGGGGGAGAAAGGGGGTCAGGTACCCTTTCGTACAGCCTCTCCGCATGCAAGAAAAGGGGACGCGGTAGGGACGGTCATTGCTGGCCGCCCCCCGCACAGACCC
>CAZCVY010000279.1:0-8779 GCA_964501985.1 uncultured Acidobacteriota bacterium
CGACACTTTACCCCTATCCCTTTCATTTTAATTCGTTTACTCACAATTAGTAGCAGTTTGGCCGCAGGGTTGCAAACTGATTTGGCTGGATACTCGATCTTCGCCGCGGCACAGGTTTAATCCAGCAAGATGGTGAAGCTCATCGAACTCCGCCCAGTGAGTCCTAACGCACGGCAATCAAAATAATCGTGCGCATTGAGCTGGTCCGATTCCGAGGGCCTCGCAAGGCCTCGGCATTTCATATTTGTTCGGGGAGGAATTATGCGCAAGGGGAAGCAATCCGTTCCAGCGTCGTTGCTGGTTTCAATCTTCGGTCTTTTTATACTTCTTGGTCCTGCGGCACGCCCGAGTTGGGCTCAACTGGTGAAGGGTTCAATTGAAGGCACCGTGGTCGATAGCACCGGAGCCGTTGTACCGGGGGCGCAGGTCTTCGTGGTCGACCCGGCCACGAGTTCCGCCGGTAGGAGCGTCTCTGACAACTCGGGGTTTTTCCAGATTCCCTTGCTGGCGATTGGAAGTTACACCGTCACGGTGACCAAAGAGGGCTTCCGCAAGGTGGACATGGTAGGGGTTCAGGTGAACTCCGCAGCCTCAACCAATGTGGGAAAGATGGTGCTTGAAGTCGGCCAAACGACCACCGTCGTGGAAGTCACGGCCGGCGCCGCGCACCTGGAAACCTCGCAAGCGCAAGTGACCAACAGCTTGGGCAACAGCACCATTGCCGAGTTGCCCATGGTCCTCGGAAACGAGGGCATGGATAACCTTGCTGTCCTCCTGCCTGGAGTCAACAACAGCCGCGACAACAACTACTCGAACACGAATGGTGTCGGATTCAGCGCCAACGGCATCCGCGGCCGCAACAACGATCAGCAAATCGACGGGCAGAACAATAACGACAACTCCGTCGCTGGCCCGGGAATCTTTCTCGGCAACCCGGATTGGGTGCAGGAATATCAAGTGACCACCAGCAACTTTGGAGTGGAATACAGCCGCAACTCGGGCTCGGTGGTGAACATCGTGACCAAGTCGGGAAGCAACGCCTGGCACGGCGATGCCTTCGTCAGCGAGAATAGCTGGAAAACCGCGGCGCTCACGAACACCCAGAAGGCGTTTGAAGGGCTGACCAAAGTGCCGATCTACAACGACGAATTCAGCGGAATCAGCGGCGGCGGCCCGATCGTGAAGGACAAGCTCTTCTTGTTCGCGGGCTTCGACAATGAGATTGAGCCCAGCACGTCGGTGGACAGCACCGGAAGTCTGGAACCCACTCCCAACGGCATGCAAACCCTAACTTCCTGCCTTCCCAATAGCGGCGTTGTGCAGGCGCTGAATCAGTACGGACCGTACGCCATCAAAGCCGGGAACCCAACCCCCCAGGGCACTCCGGTGGATAAGACCATTGACATTCCAACCGGAATGCCAGGAGCCGGGACTCCCCTAGTCTGTTCCAATGGTTCCTTGCTGGGCCCTGTAGAGTTCGCCGGTGTTCAGCGAACCTTGCCCGATCCCTATAAGGCCTACGATTGGACGGGCCGCATGGACTACCAGCGATCCAAGGACCGTATCTATGGGCGTTTTCTCCGCCAATCGCTCAACTATGTAAATGCCACGGGTACGAGTTGGGACGGCTTTCCCGGCGACGAGCCGAGTGTCGGTCTCGAGGCGGGCTTGGACTGGACTCGAAACTTCGGTACCAGCGTGGTGAACAACGCGCGCATCAGCTACGGGCGCGAGAGCGTTGAGTTTGGCGGAAATGCATACGGGAACACCCTCCCGCAGCAGGGCGACTGGGCCGAGGGCCTTGCCAGCATCACCACTCCGTCGGGCTACGGCGGTTTCGGTTATGCCAACAACCTGCCCCAAGGGCGCATCATCAACACTTACCAGTGGCAGGACAACCTGTCCTGGATTCACGGGAAGCACACCTTCAAGGCCGGTGCGAATATAACTTACCAACGCTCCCCCAACGTGTTCCCTGCCAATGAAAACGGAACGTATGGGTTCAGTTCGCTTTACAACTATGTGGAGGATATCCCCACTTCGGTCAGCGTTACGCTGGGCAACCCCAACCTGGACTTTCGCGAGCACGATAACTTCTTTTACTTTGGCGACGACTATAAGGTCTCGAAGAACTTAACGCTGAATATGGGCCTGTCCTACGCCTACTTTGGCCAGCCCGCGAACTTGTTTAACACCGCGGACACGAAAAACGAGACCGGCAGTTCTCCCTTTTTCGATCCATCTCTGCCCCTTTCGGTCCGGGTCTTTCCGAGACTGGACGGCCACAAGAAGGACTTGGGTCCCAGCGTTGGCCTCGCCTATTCACCCGATTGGGGCGGAATCTTTGGTGGGAGCGGGAAGACAGTTTTCCGGGGCGGCTATCGGCTGACCTACGACCCTGCTTTCTACAATTTCTACCTCAACCTGCAAGGTTCCACGCCGCAGGTCTTATCGCAGTCTCTCAGCGTCGCGGACTCGAACGCCAACCCGCTTCCCGGCAATCCGACCGGTAACGTGGTCAGGTCCCAATTGGCCAGTTATCTGACTCTGGGCACCCAGGACCCTCGGAATTTTGCCCAGACCACCGTCTCGCCTGATTTCGGGCCCGATCATGTCCAAGGTTGGTCGTTCGGCGTTCAGCGTGAACTCGGCCCTCATGTTGTTGCCGAGTCGCGCTACGTCGGCAACCATGGCGGGGGGCTGTTCCAGTCCTTGAATGGCAACCCCTACGTGGCCGGGCTCGCGGCATCTTTCCCCAACCTAGTCCCTTCCGGGGTGACAGCCTGCCCGGCCGCGAATGCCGTGGTGGCTGCTGCCGTCGGACGCGAGAACTGCAATCTGGGAAGTGACCGCTTACGCAGCAATTCTGCCGAGTCGGACTACGCCGGATGGCAGAACGAAGTGCGCGCCAATAACCTCTTGAACCAGTTGACCTTACGCACGTCGTTCACCTGGAGTAAGACCACCGATAACACCAGCGAAATCTTCGGCGCGGCGACCAATGAGGGCACGGGCGCAGGAAACACCATCGCGTTTGCCCAGGATCCCTTCGACACCCTGCACGGCGAGCACAGCCTCTCGGGAATCGACTTCCCCTTTAACTGGACCCTTAGCTTCGTTGAACAGATTCCCGTCTTCAAGTCGCAACGCGGCTTGGTTGGGCGCGTCCTGGGTGGCTGGGGCGTTTCGGGTTCATACATCATCTCCAGCGGGCAATCTTACACCCCCATCCAATACTGCCTGAACTACTGCACGGGTGGAAGCGCCTACGACACGGCCTTTGACGCACATTTCGTTGGGCTTTATGAAACCGCCCGCCCATTCGCCGGCGCGTCTACTGCGCCGGTTTCCAATGTGGGCATTTACGCTGGCGATCTCTGCAACTACGACGGGGTCACGGGGTGCGGCATGGCCCCCAACACCATGCTGAGTTTCAACGCCTACAACCAGGGCCAGGGCGCTTATATCACCTCGACGAGCAATGTTCGCGTGATTGCCAACGGCGCCTACGCCGACTCCTATTACGGGACGCCCTGGGGATCGATGGGGCGGAACACCTTGCGCGACGCCAACAGCAATCTCGCCAATTTTGACATCATGAAAAACGTCAAGATTGCCGAAAGGTGGAGGGTCGAGTTCCATACTGCGTTCTTGAATGTCTTTAATCACCCTAATTACAGTTCCGTCGATCCTTATCTGGACGACGCGGGTTATACCCAGGAGACGACAGGTTTTGGCCTTCCGTCCCTGTGGAATGGAGGGAGCCGCACCATTAAGTTCGGCCTGAAGATTCTCTTCTAGGCCGCCAGCTCGGGCGTGCGGAGCTTTAGAGTGCGGCAGCTTGCTGCCGCTTTCTCGCCCGCCCGTTTGCTGGCTGGGGTTCTACACCGATTGGTAGCGGGGAAAACGGGCGCGGTTTCGAAATGCCGCGAGCAAGCTCGCGGGGAGGAAAGCGGCAGCAAGCTGCCGCACTCTAAAGCTTCGCAGGCACTTCTTGGCGAGTGGTGGGATATGCTGGCTAGGGAGCCGTAGCGGCGAGTTTACCTCGCCATCGTCTTACGGCGAGTTCACTCCGCCGTAGGGCGGCGTGATGCCGCCCAACCAGAACCCCGCAAGCGCCCCCGCGCCCCTGCGGGGTTTGGTTTTGCATTGTCGCCCTGCGCTTCATCGAGGGGACAATTGTGGTGGATGTCCAATCGGAGGGCCCCTCGAAGGGTTCCTCCACCAGATGTAGGTGCGCCCGTCCCTTACGTAACAACCTCTTCGCTAGAACTAAGTTGAATTTCAGTTAATACGCCACCGAAGCCATTCGGCCCCAGCAAATACCGATTTTCGTATATGACATTCCGTAGAAGCTGACGCCTCTGAACCATAGGGATTAAGTTTCCAGCCTGTTTTCAATAAAATACGGCTCTAACATAGAAACTAGCAATGGCCCAACTTTTGCTTGACATTTATCAGCGAGATTCTGTATCTTCTCGCTGCGTAGTCGGAATTTAACAGTAGCTCAACATCTCTCTAAAACTCAGTGATAGCCAGCAGGTAGCTAGTCGGCCGGTGGTTTTCGTATTTGGTCATACGATCTTACCTGCGGATTCCGGGCACGAAGGCCGTGGTCCTCATTGTAGGCAGGGAGTCTCTCTAGCCCTATAAAAACCGTAAGAATGGAGGTCCGCTTTGAGAAAACTCTGGGTATACGCGTTGTTTGCCATGGTGGCGGTTGCGATGTTCGCACCGGTTCGGAGTTCAGGACAAGTCACTGGAACCGGGACGATCGAGGGAATCGTGGTGGATCAGACTGGAGCCGTGGTTGTGGGCGCCCAGGTGACCATCACGGAAGTGGATACCGGTTCTTTCCAAGGCCAAATCAGCAACAAAGAGGGGCGATTCACCTTCGCCAGCGTCAAGCCCGGCGGCTATGATGTTTCGGTGACGATGAAGGGCTTCCGAAAGATGATGCTGTCGGGGCAGGAACTTCCGGTCGGCGGCCAGCTCAACCTGAACCTCAGCTTGGAGGTAGGTGCTGCGAACCAGACGGTGGAAGTGACGTCTACTCCTGGGGCGGAGTTACAAACGCTGAGCTCCACCATGAGCTCGAGCGTGGGAGGCAGTAGCTTGATCGAGCTCCCTTCCATCGACCGCGATGCGGCGTCGATCCTCTACTCGGTCCCCATGTCAGCGCCGAAGTTCAATGGCGCTGAGGGCAACGTGACCTCCGGCCAGATTGCCGGCGCCACCAGCGACCAGAACATGTACTACCTCGACGGCGGGAACAACTCCAGCGGCCTGGAAGGCGACAACAACTATATCAACGGCGGACACGGCGTGGTTCCCATGCCCATGGAAAGCGTTCAAGAATTTACCATCAACACCAACAACATGACGGCCGACTTCAGCGCTTCCTCCGGCGGCGAAGTCATCGTATCGACCAAACGGGGCACCAACCAATGGCATGGGTCGGGCTACGACTTCTACCAGGACGGCGCGCTCAACTCGAATGATTGGTACAACAACTTCCAGGGCATTCCGAAGTCCCTGGTGCACCAGAACCGATTTGGCGGTGCACTCGGCGGCCCCTTGACACCGCACATAGCAGGCGGCAAGACCTATTTCTACGTCAACTACGAAGGTTACCGTTACCCGCGCTCGTCCCCAACGGAAGAGGGTGTGCCTTCGGCGACGATGAGAGACGGGCTACTGCAATTCGCTGACGGGACGGGAAACCTAATACAATATAACCTCGCGAATTCCACGCAATGCGGGGCCACCGGCGGTTTGCCCTGCGACCCCCGCGGCATCGGGCTCAATCCCGTGGTCAGCCAGATTTGGTCAAAGTACGTTCCCCTGCCTAACGACTTTCATTCCGGCGACCTGACAAACGGGAACTATTACGGTTTCATCGGCAACCTCTCGTACCCTCAAAGTGACGACTTCATGGTGGGCCGGATCGACCACGACTTCGGGTCGAAGTGGCGGGCTTTTGCCAGCTACCGATGGTTCAACGACAGCAACGCCAACGCCAGCCAAGTGGATTACGGCGGGGTGTTACCCGGCGATACCCTTGGGCACCCGGCCTCGGCATCTAGCACCGCAGTGAAGCCGCGATACTTCGTGATCGGTGTAACCGGCAACCTCGCCCCTTCGGTGACCAACGAATTCCACTTTAGCTACACTCGGAACTACTGGCACTGGAACCGCGCAGGCGCCGTGCCCTACATCTCCGGGACTCCCGATGGCTTGGAATTCGGCGAGCAAAACGCAACGTCAGCCACCCTTTTCGCCCCGATTAATATGGATACTCAGGATGCCCGCGAGCGCCTCTGGGGTGAGCACAACAACGATTTCCGAGACACCGTGAGCTGGATCAAGGGCACTCATTACCTCCAGTTTGGCGGCGACTTGATGCACCAATGGTGGCACTTCGACCGGTATGATGACGTCACGGGTGGGTTGATCGGACCGTTCGTCGCTCAGATGGCCAGCGTCGACGGTAATCCCGCCATGACGTCCGATTACCAGCCGGTTCCTTGCGCGACGGCCACCTCAGCGAACTGCCTTCCCGGTGGTTATCTCACGGAATGGAACAGCCTGTATGCCAATATGTTGGGCACGATTGGCCAGAATGCGACAGTGATCAGCCGCAGCGGCGTAAACTTGACTCCCAATCCGGTTGGGGCGCCAGCCAGCTCGTATGCGATCGTTCCGACTTACAGCCTGTATTTCAGCGATGCCTGGCGCATCAAGCCCAACTTGACGCTGACCTACGGACTGAACTACGGCATCCAGATGCCGCCTTACGAGATCCACGGCGTGCAGGATATTATGGTGGATGGTCAAAACACCCCCATTAGCGTGGAAAGCATCCTTGCCAATAAACTGACCGCTGCGAATGCCGGCGGGATATTTATCCAACCCATTGGGTACACTCCCATCCGTGCCGTAACCCTGAACGGCCAGGACAAGTACCCCTATAGCCCTTACTATGGCGGCTTGAGCCCCCGGGTCGGCCTTGCCTACAGCCCGAGCGCGGATGGCGGCGTGATGGGTAAGCTCTTTGGACACAAGAGCACTGTGATTCGGGGCGGGTACTCGCGCTTCTATGACCGGAGCTTGGGCATCAACCTGGTGTCGGACCCTGTGCTGGGCGATGGTTTCATCCAACCGGTTACTTGCATTGGGCCCACAATGTCTGGTGGGTGCACCGGCGCCGCAGGCACCACGCCCGCCACTGCCTTCCGCATCGGGGTGGACGGAAATGCTGCGCCCGCGCCGGCCATCGCGCCTAGCTTGGCGAGTCCGGTCATGCCGGGTCTGAATGGCGTCCCCTCCATCGGCCTCGGTTCAACCATGGACTCTAACTTCCGGCCTGGCAGCAGCGATGAAATCGACTTCAGCATCCAACGGCAGTTACCCGGCAATATGATCGTGGAAGTGGGCTACACGGGACGCTGGGCCAAGCACATCTATGCGGGCGTGGACACCAACGACGTCCCGTGGATGATGAAGTTAAACGGGCAGACCCTCGCGAGCGCCTGGGACAATGTCTACCACCAGGTGACAACGAACCAAACTGTCACGGCGCAGCCCTGGTTTGAAACTGCCCTGGGCGGTCCCAAAAGCGCTTACTGCTCAGGCTTCTCAAGCTGCACCGCGGCTGCCGCTTCGAACCTTGGCTCCTACATCGGTATTGATGACCTGACCGATACCTGGGCCGGCTTGGACGGCGCGGGTGCGTTCGCCTTTGGATCCAACACCATTCCCTTCATGAATCAGGACTCGGCTACCTACAATGCCACGAGTATTGGGTTCGCCAACTACCAGGCTCTTGTTGTCTCGGTGACGAAGCACACCGCGCATGGCCTGACTTTCAACGGCAACGTCACTTACGGCCACGATCTCGGTGAATTCTCTCTGAACCAGGAGTACACGGAAGCCAATCCCGAGGATCCCTGGAACCCCCGCGTGGACTACGGTTCGAACCCTTGGGACCGAAAGCTCGTAATTAACTATTTGGGCACCTATGAGCTGCCCTTCGGCAAGGGCCGCAAGTGGTCCAGTAACAACTGGGCGGTAAGCAGGCTCATCGGAGGTTGGTCCGCCGCCCCGATCTTTACTTGGGCCAGCGGCTTGCCCATTGAAAGCTACAGCGGTTCCTGCGAGGAGTGGGGCAATGGCTACGTCCCCTGGTGCGCGGGGATGGTTCCGACGGGGAATGTTTTGGCGGCCGGTAACAGCGCTCACCCCCAGGTTTTCGGTGATACCGCAACCGGTGTGGCGACGAACGGAAACCCCGCGAATGGCGGAATTGGCATGAACATGTTCAAAGACCCCAATGGGGTTTTCAATGAGAACCGGTTTGACCTTGTTGGCCTGGATGGCCGGAGCTACGACTACGGTCCGATCCGTGGGCAGAAGCGTTGGAACCTGGACTTCGGCCTCACCAAGGACACCCGCGTCACTGAGCGAGTGGGCGTTCAGATCTACGCCCAGGCGTTTAATATCTTTAATCACATGCAGTGGGGCGATCCGGGCCTGGACCTGCTGAACCCGGCGGGCTTCGGTGTGATCAGCGGGGAGTACGGCAACATCGGTAATGGCTATCGGCGGATCGTTCAGCTCGGAGCGCGCGTGTCGTTCTAATCGCGGCTCCGCAGGGACGTGCACTCGCAACACATGATCGATTGGAAACTGGAAATTACAGAGGGCCGGCATGCCGGCCCTCTCTCTTTTGCAGCGATGCTTGTAGCGGCGGTCTCCGACCCAGGCTGTGCAAATTAGC
>CAZCVY010000280.1:0-8566 GCA_964501985.1 uncultured Acidobacteriota bacterium
GTGGGGCTCTACGCCGACCTCGAGGTCTTTGACACTGAAACCCGGCACCTCAAGACGAACGGTGTAGGCATAGTTCGATTGTGCGATGTCGAGATGAAGAGGGTGTAGAAATTCTGACTCAGCCCGAAACCAATCGGCGAGATCGTGCCCATGTCAACCCCCGCGGCCATGGAAAATCTCAAAAGCTCGGCGTGCGATCGAGTCAGACACGTCCTGTACACGATTAAACAGAGTACTGGCGGGCAGCAACGTTATCGGCGCGCTTTCCTTCGCCAGCTGCGTTAGCGCCTTCGACTGCTTAATCATAAACCTCCTCCTTTGCCTATATCTTCCACTTGGACGGTCAGGCTGGCTGCTCGCCAGCCGTACGTGTTGACTACGATCCTCATAAACTTCGAAACCAGATTTGCCACGCTCTCGCGAAAGTTCTTGAGGGCACGTTCGAGCAAACCTGCTTAGTGCTACACGGTAAGTGGATATGCCGGATGCCCGCACTGGCAAGCAATCTCCACGTCCTTCTTTCCTGCGCCCTTGCACACGTCGCCGCAATACTCTTCCCCGGGCGAAACGATGCAAAGGCAGGGAATGTGGGCACATTTTTTCTGTTTTTCGGGTTCCATTGTCGGCTCCTTTTCAGCAGGCACTCCTGCCTCCGGACATCTCGAGGGGAGAAATGCTGCCAAGCTCGGTGTGCAATTCAGCACGTGCAAATCCACTTCGGTACGAACTCAAGAATCAGATCTTTTTGATCCCGAGAAATCGTGGAGGCAATTACTCGACCACGAAACGTCGCAACGTATAGTGAGCAAAATATGTCTCAGATCGCTGAAAAGATTTCGGATCGTTATCCTATGATGGGAGGCCAACCGCGGCGCGAATTGAGCGGCACGTCCGAATGTCGTAGGCAGGTGTCCAAATACCGACAATTGTCTAAGGGCAACGCCAAGCCTCCCGGCAATCGACCTTCCGAATTGCTGGCTATGCTTCTTAAACAGCCCAATCACCGCGTTGCAACCCTTCTTGACGAATATCTAAACACCATTACTGAGCTTGAACTTCCGCCGTCAGGGTGGCGTGGCCGCCCGGCCTGACTCTTCCCAGCATCATTTTTATTGAAGTTTGCGAATTCGCGAAGAGACTGCGACTTTCTGATTCGCCGGTGGAAGTGTTTTCGAGAGCTTAGGTTTGGCCTATGTATTGCTCCGACGCAAACGGATATCGCCGAGGGAAGCTAGAGGCGTAACGAAACCTCGAGAACAGACCTGCGGGCAGTCAGGCCAAAGGAGGATTCATGGCAAACAAAACGGTTTTTGTCTACGTCGAGAGTTACGGGAATCACGAAGACGCAAAGTTAGAGGTCTAGGGCCACCTGGTGGGCCGTGTTACCCCGCGCGATGTTGGCGACATTCCGCGTAAGCTCTGAAAAGTAGGCGCATATCCGGTGCCGCTGCCAAGTACCGGAATGACGGGAGTACTGGTCGGGCGACCGGCGAGGTGTTGCAGATGGACGGCGATGCGCAGGTTGGCATGTGGTAACGGGTGATGTCTCTAGGCCTTCCGATGCCGGGTGGGGTACTATCTGGGAATATGCCAGCGAAATCTGGGAGGTGAATTCATGTCCAGTGCTGTAGGGACGCCGCTAGGCGAGAGCATCTCACCGCTGGCGGGAAAACCCGCCCCGAAGGAACTGCTAATCGATGTGGCGGAGCTGGAACGCAAGTATTTTGAGCATCGGCCCGACGTTAATGACCCAAGCCAATTAGTCATTTTCGGGACCAGCGGACATCGTGATTCACCGCTGCAGGGCACGTTCACTGAGTCCCACATCTTGGCTATCACGCAAGCGATATGTGACTACCGCCGCCACACGGTCACGGATGGTCCGCTATTCATGGGGAAGGATACGCACGCGATCTCCGATCCGGCTCAGCGAACCGCCTTAGAGGTTCTGGCTACGAACAACGTGGACGCCCTGATCCAACGCGACGACGGGGTGACGCCAACGCCTGTAATCTCACATGCCATTCTCGTCTACAACCGTGACCGCAAGGCCCACTTTGCCGACGGCATCGTGATCACGCCTTCGCACAACCCGCCGGATTACGGCGGGTTCAAGTGCGACCCGACTCACGGCGGCCCCGCTGACCCCGACGTGACACAGTGGGTGGAGGACCGAGCCAACGAACTTCTCCGGGAGGGCAATGCCGGGGTGAAGCGAGTACCGTTCACCAATGCCATAAATGCGGAGACCACTCACCAGCAAGACTTCGCTCTGGATTACATCCGAGATCTACGAAGCATCATTGACATGGACGCTATCCGAGCTGCCGGCCTCAAGCTAGGGGTGGACCCACTGGGCGGCGCTACGCTGCCTTACTGGGAGCCGATTAACTCCATTTATCAACTGGATATGACCGTGGTGAATCCAGTGCTCGACCCGACCTTTTCGTTCATGACGGTGGACCACGACGGAGTGATCCGTATAGATCGCTCCAGCCCGTACGCGATGGTCCGGCTGGTCGGACTAAAGGACGAATACCGCCTGGCATTCGCCACCGACCCCGACGCCGATCGTCATGGCATCGTCTCGCCCTCGAAGGGACTGATGAACCCCAACCACTACTTGGCACTGGCCATCCGCTACCTACTCACCCATCTGGCCGCTTGGTCGGCCCAGCTTGCGGTTGGCAAGACGGCGGTCAGTAGCAGCATGATGGATCGAGTAGTGCACAAGTTGCGCCGCCGCCTCTGGGAGGTTCCGGTGGGCTTCAAGTGGTTCGTTCCGCGGTTATTCGACGGCTCATGTTGCTTTGGCGGCGAAGAGAGTGCCGGGGCGAGCTTTTTGCGGCACGATGGCGCCGTCTGGACCACCGACAAAGACGGGGTAATTATGAGCCTGCTGGCAGCAGAGATCACGGCCAAAACAGGAAGGGACCCCGGGGAGCACTATCGCGACTTGACTGCCGAGTTTGGAATTTCCTATTACACCCGCATTGACTCCCCTGCCACACCCGAACAGAAGAAGCGTCTACGTGAGCTTTCGCCTGAGTCGATCCGAGAGTCGAGCCTGGCAGGCGAACCAATCATCGCTAAGCTCACTCGTACCCCGGGAAACAACGCTCCAATCGAAGGTTTGACAATCGTTGCGGCAAGTGGCTGGTTTGCAGCGCGCCCTTCCGGAACTGAGGATATCTACAAGATTGACGCGGAGAGTTTCCAAGGCCAGTCACACTTGAATGCCATCGTCACGGAGGCGGAGGCAATTGTGAATAACGCACTGAATGCCTCGAAGGGGTAAGAATGAGCAATCGAAGTTTCAGCGCGCCGCCCTTCGGCTCGGGATCGGTCGCTACCGGAAATCCAAGGAGGCTTCATGAAACCACGAGGTTTTAACCATCCACTCTATATCCAACCCTTTGACCATCGCGGGTCGTTCGAGACCGGGCTGTTCGGCTGGAAAGGCGCACTCAATGCGGAACAGACAGCCCAGATCGCGGCTGCCAAGCAGGTGATTTATGATGGCTTCAAGGCTGCGATTGCAGGTGGGGTGCCCAAGGAGAAAGCCGGCATCCTGGTAGATGAGCAGTTCGGCGCAGCCATCCTTCGCGACGCCGCAGCGAACGGTTATATGACCGCTTGCCCCGCCGAGAAGAGCGGACAGGAAGAATTCGAATTCGAGTACGGCGAGGATTTTGCCCGACACATCGAGGCCTTCCATCCCACCTTTTGCAAGGTGCTCGTGCGCTACAACCCGGAGGGCGACGAGGCGCTGAACCGTCGGCAGTCGGCCAAACTGAAGCGACTGTCGGACTACCTGCGCAAAGAAAACCGCAGCTTGTTCATGTTTGAGCTGCTCGTTCCGCCCGAAAAGGAGCAACTCGCCAAGGTCAATGGTAATAAGAAAGCCTACGACTTGGAACTTCGGCCTCCACTGATGATCAATGCGCTTCATCAGCTTCAGGACGCACAGGTCGAGCCTGACATCTGGAAAATCGAGGGACTCGACCGTCGCGAGGACTGCGAGAAAATCGTGACTGTGGCCCGGCGGGACGGCCGCGACAATGTGGGCTGCATTATCCTGGGCCGTGGCGAGAATGATGAAAAGGTTCGCGAATGGCTGACGACAGCAGCAGGAGTCAAGGGATTCATCGGCTTCGCGGTGGGCCGGACGGACTTCTGGGAGCCGCTCGTTGACTGGCTCGGCAAAAAGGAGTCGCGGGAGTACGCAGTGGCCGCGATTGCCGGGCGGTACCGTGGGTTTGTGAATGTATTTGAGAGCGTGCGTGCCGCCACAAGTGCTGGCTAAAGCTGCAAGCTATGCAACTGGGAGTGATTGGGCGGGGAGGGATGAGGGGAACAGAGTGCGGCTGATCATTAAGGGAGGGCACCGGTGGGTCGGCTTCCAAATCTGTCCGAGTTTGCCGGGGCGTGTCGGAATCGGGCGAGGGACGTTGGACCTTCAAGGCGGCAATCGACGAAGCTGTGCCCTGCCTGTTCTGTCTACCGCGCTGTACGAACGGTTCACGTCGCTCGGTAAGTTGGATAACCATGACAGGCCGCTCCCCGCGATGGGATAGGGGTTCGGCGGGCATCGAAGGTGCCGCCAAGTGAAAATAGGGAGATATTGCCGTGACTGACCCTCGCTCCGACGCCTTCGTCTTTTTTGGGGCCACTGGGGATCTGGCATACAAGAAGATTTTCCCAGCGCTCCAAGCTATGGTGGAACGCGGGCGTCTTAATATTCCAGTGATCGGCGTGGCGAGGGCGAGCTGGAATCTAGACCGGCTTCGAGCGCGGGCGCACGACAGTCTTGAGAAACAAGGCGGCCTGGATTCTGCCGCATTCGACAAGCTGAGCGGTTTGCTGCGTTTTGTAGGTGGCGATTACCAAGACCCCGCTACCTTTCAAGCTCTCCGCAAAGAGCTGAACGGGGCCGAGCAGCCGGCCTATTATCTGGCCATCCCACCGGCGCTGTTCGAAACGGTTGTGGAGCAGTTGGCAAAGTCGGGTTGCGCCAAAGCGCGGGTTATTGTCGAAAAGCCCTTCGGCCATGACTTGGCCTCCGCGCGGGAACTCAACCATATTTTGCACAGGGTTTTCCCGGAGTCCGCAATCTTTCGCATTGACCACTCTCTGGGCAAACGCCCGGTAAACAATGTGGTGGTCTTTCGGTTCGCGAACGCGTTGATGGAGCCCTTCTGGAATCGCAACTATATTGAAAGTGTTCAGATCACGATGGCGGAGGACTTTGGCGTCGAAGGCCGGGGAGCTTTCGACGATCAAACGGGTGCCATTCGCGATGTCGTCCAGAACCATCTGTTCCAGATTTTGTCTAATCTCGCTATGGAGCCACCCGTCCGCAACGATAGTGAAAGCCTCCGGGATGAGAAAGTCAAGGTATTGAAAGCGATCCCACCACTGCGGGCTGGCGAACTGGTCCGAGGGCAGTTCAGCGGCTACCGCCAGAAAAACAATGTCGCGCCGGAATCAAACATGGAGACCTTTGCCGCTCTGCGACTGCTGGTGGATTCGTGGCGGTGGAAAGGCGTCCCTTTCTATATCCGCGCCGGAAAGAACTTGCCTATGACGTGCACGGAGGTCCTCGCCCGATTCCACGAGCCTCCCACCCTTTTCAGCGGCAGTGGGCTGTCACGGAATTACCTGTGATTCCGTATCAGTCCCGAGATGGTGATTGCCCTGGGCGCAATGGAGATGGGTCAGGATGAGACAATGGCAGCCAAGAAGGTGGAAATCGTGGCGAGCAGTCATGCCAGCCCGCGCGAGATGGAAGCCTACGAGCGCATATTGGGAGATGCCTTGATCGGTGACGCCACACATTTCGCCCGCGAGGATTATGTGGAAGAGGCGTGGCGAATCGTTGATCCGGTGCTGAAGGAGGAGACACCGGTCTATGAATACCCGAAAGGTTCTTGGGGCCCAAGCGAGGTAGACCACAAAGTGACCCCTGCCGAAGGCTGGCATAATCCGGCGCCGGCTGCGCAATTGACTGCGGAAATTAAATGAGGAGGTTAGGATGCGGGTTGGGATTTGCACCGACCATGGTGGGTTTGGCTTGAAAGAAGATCTGGTTGCGCGTCTTCGCACTGCCGGTCATGAAGTAATCGATTTTGGAGCACATAGCTTGGATCCCAGTGACGATTATCCCGATTTCGTCATCCCGCTCGCTCGCGCTGTGGCGGAGGGAAAGGTCGAGCGTGCCGTGGCGGTCTGCGGCAGTGGAGTCGGAGCGTCAGTGTGCGCGAATAAAATACGGGGAGTCCGTGCCGCACTGGTGCACGATCACTTCTCCGCCTGGCAAGGCGTCGAAGATGACCACATGAACATCAATTGTATGGGTGGTCGAGCAATAGGGCCATTCGCAGCATGGGACCTCGTCCAAGCCTATCTGGGAGCGAAGTTCAGCCAAGCCCCGCGTCACCTCAGGCGTCTCGGCAAGATTGCCAACCTGGAACTGGAAAATACGTAACAGTGGATTGGGAATACTGCGCCTGCAAATCCCGGAAAATCACGGTGGGATGTCATCGCCGTCCAGGAGCGGCCCACCGTAGTCGGAATTACTCTATGCGAGGGAAGCATTGGGACGGATTTGCGTGTGATAACATCGTGTGGGAAACCGCAAGTTACAAAAAAAAGAGGAACCCATGGGTGCCATTCAACCTGCCCACCTATTGATGAGCACGCAAGCCGATCAATGGTGCCTCAACACGATTCACACACTCTCTATGGATGCCGCCAAGAACGCCAAATCCGGCCATCCAGTCACCGTCACGGCGCGCCTCGCGATTGAACAGGCTTCCACTTTCGGATGGAAGCGATACGTCGGCGATGCCGGCCGGGGGATTAGCATGAAGACTTTCGGCGCCTCAGCGCATCGCCGGAAACTCTTGCGGGATCTCGACTCCGAGTCCGGGAAAGTCGTGGCAGCGGCGAAAGAATTGTTGGGCAAATGGTGAGCCATGAGTGTTGATTCCACCAACCATCCCATTGCTACAAAGGACATGGCCACAGCGCCGATAGGTGTTGAGGGCGTTGGGCGAAGCGCTCCACTTGGCCCGACGGTTCTTCCCGGTGGTGTGAACTTCAGCGTTTTTTCCAAGAATGCTACCGGCGTGGAGCTGGTGTTCTTCGACCGGGAGGATGATCCCCGGCCGGAGCGGGTGGTTACCATCGATCCGGTGCTGAATCGCACCTACCATTATTTGCATGTCTTCGTAAGGGGCGTGAAACCCGGGCAGCCTTATGAGTATCGGGTTTACGGGCCTTTCGATCCTGCGGACGGAATGCGATTTGACCCCGCCAAGATTCTGCTTGATCCATATGGCCGCGGCGTAGTGGTTCCCAAGGGGTATAGCCGCGAGGCAGCGTACCGGGAAGGCGAGAACTCGGCGACGGCGATGAAGAGTGTGGTGGTCGATCCTCGCGCCTACGATTGGCAAGGCGATACCCTGCTTCGCCAGCTGTCGTCGCGCACAATCATTTATGAAATGACCTCGTCTCTTACGACGAAAAGCATAATGAGCCGAACGGCGAAGACAATCACGATGGCATGAACGATAACCGAAGCTGGAACTGCGCCATCGAAGGCTTTACGGACGACCCGACCATCGAGACGCTGCGGAACCGGCAAGTGAAGAACTTCCTCACCGTGACCCTGCTTTCGCTGGGGATGCCCATGATCCTAATGGGCGACGAAGTGCGGCGTGCCCAGGCCGGGAACAACAACGCCTATCGCTAGAAGGGCTTCACCTTCGTCGGCCAATCGCTGAACTTGACTTTTTCCCCGGGCCGAACGTGGGAATCTTTGGATTTGATCCTCATTTTCAGGCCTCCAGCGTGGCGCTGTGCGCCAGTTCGTCATCGCGACCTGGAAATTGGCGCCGCGATTCACACGACCGCATTGCCTGCGATTTGCGGTGTGCTCACTGGGGGATACTCCATTTCCAGTTCCGGATTTCCGGTAAGTCCTGGCCGTATTTCCGGATGTATTGCTTGTGCTCGATCAGTTTGTCCTTGAGCTGCTGCTTCAAGTAGATGCCCTTGTCGCCGGTCTGCGGGAGGCGGTCGATGGTGTCCATTACGAGGTGAAAGCGGTCCAGCTCGTTGAGCACCGTCATGTCGAAGGGAGTGGTGATGGTGCCTTCTTCCTTGTAGCCGCGAACATGAAAGTTGTTGTGATTGGTGCGGCGGTAGGTGAGCCGGTGGATCAACCACGGATAGGCGTGAAAGGCGAAAATTACCGGCTTGTTTTTGGTGAAGAGCTCATCGAAATCCATATCGTTCAACCCGTGTGGGTGCTCGCTCTGCGGCTGAAGCTTCATGAGGTCAACGACGTTGACCACCCGGATTTTCAGATCGGGCAGGTGCTCCCGCATGATGGAGACGGCGGCGAGGGTTTCAAGTGTGGGGACATCGCCGCAGCAAGCCATGACCACGTCGGGCGCGACCGCCTGGTCGTTGCTCGCCCATTGCCAGATGCCGATGCCTTCCGTACAGTGCTTGACGGCGGCGTCCATCGAAAGCCACTGCGGCGCCGGGTGTTTGCCCG
>CAZCVY010000281.1:0-8522 GCA_964501985.1 uncultured Acidobacteriota bacterium
GCCCATTTCCCGGCAGAGCATGAAAAAAAATTAATATAATACGTTCGAAGCCGGAGTGTGCACGAAAACAAAGGATCGCAAGACACAATGCCCGAATAGAAACAGACTTTTAGATCTTCATTTTCAACATTCACGTGGAATCGAGCGCCATTTTGCAGGAAATTACTGCTTTTGGACGACAGATTGTCAGGTCCGTTCGGTTTCTTACAGGTTTTATCGTGCATGAAACGACCCGTCCGCGAAGGATGAGCGGCCCCCGCACCCATCGCCACAAGCGCATTCCCCTTTTGGGTGGCACAGGCACTCCTGCCCTACCTGTGCTTTCCGGACGCAGCCAGGAGTGGCTGTGTCACTTTGCCGCAGGGATCGGCTGGACTGAGTCGGGAACCGCCCGGCCGCGCGAAGCTGACTTCCCGTCCACTCCCGAGGTATCATGCGCTTTCTGCGGCGGCGGGGAGAACGCCCTCAGTCCTCGGCGCTTCCCGCCAGACGATTGGAGGTTACTGCAATGCGTATTCTCCTGACGGGTTCTAGCGGTATGATCGGCCACGCCTTGGTCACTTCTCTTACCGCCGATGGCCACACGGTCGTCCGCCTGATGAGGTCGCACACACCCGCACCGGGCCGGCACATCTCATGGGATCCCGACAAGGGCATTATCAATGCGGATGAGCTCGAAGACTTCGACGCCGTCGTGCATTTGGCGGGAGAATCCATTGTCGGACGCTGGACAGCCGAGAAGAAAGCTCGCATCCTCGAAAGCCGCATCAAGGGAACCCGGTTGCTTTCGGAAGCGTTGGTACATTTGCGCATGCGGCCCATGGTGCTGGTCTCCGCTTCCGCGATCGGTTACTACGGGGACCGTGGTGATCGGGAAATCGACGAAGAAAGCCCCGCGGGCTCGATGTTCCTCTCGGAGGTAGCGAAAGCGTGGGAAGCGGCGACGGCGCCCGCCGCGCGCAGCGGCATCCGGGTCGTTAGCGTGCGAATCGGTTTCGTCCTCAGCAAAGCGGGCGGCGGCTTGGCGGCGATGCTCAAGCCTTTCAAATTCGGCGTCGGAGGGCGCGTGGGGAGTGGCCGTCAGTATCTGAGTTGGATCGCCATCGACGATGTGGTGGGCGCCATATCCCATGCGATCCTATCCGATGCTTTGCATGGGCCCGTCAACGTTGTAGCCCCCGGCCCCGTAACGAACCGGGAGTTTACCAAAACGTTGGGCCGCGTCTTGTGGCGCCCCACCATCTTTCCCTTGCCGGCATTCGCCGCTCGGATGGTTCTGGGTGAAATGGGGGACGAACTCCTGTTGGCCAGCGCGCGGGTTGTGCCTGCGCGTCTGCTCGCCACCGGGTTTGAGTTTAAATACCCTGAACTCGCAGGCGCTCTGCATCATGTGCTGGGGAAATAGGAAGAAGTTGGGACCGCGGGGATCCTGCCCGCTCCGGGTGAGCGCCCCGCTCGCGGCACAGCGAAGTCATGGCGGCATAGATGACGTTAATGAAGGGCCGGGCGAGACATATTGCAAATGCGGGCAGGATGCCCGCGCTCCCAGCTTCGCCCTGTCGTCCGGTCAGCCCGCGTGTATACTGAATAATTGCAGCATCCTTTGCACGAAGCGGAGTTTTCGAGCGCAGCATGCGAGTCAACGTACTGTTTTTCGGCATCACACATGACCTCACGGGTTGTGCACAGGAACAGGTGGATCTCCCCGAAGGAGAAAACCTGGAGGGGTTGCGGCGCCTCTATGAAGCTCGCTTCCCTCGCCTGCTGTCGGTTGGGAATTCGCTCATTCTCGCCGTCAATCAGGAGATCGCCAGGGACTCCCTCCCCTTGCGAGAGGGGGATGAGGTGGCGTTCATGCCTCCGGTCAGCGGCGGCGCGAGCAAGGACTTCTTTCGCATCACGCGCGCTCCCATTTTCGCTGCCGAGCTTGCGCGGGAGCTTAGCGCCCCGGAGGACGGCGCCATCGTGGTATTCGAAGGCATTGTGCGCAATCATTCGCGCGGGCGCGCGACGCTCTACCTGGAATACGAGGCCTACGAGCCCATGGCGATTGGCAAGATGGAAGAACTTGGGCGCGAGGCGAAACAGAAGTTCGCCATCGATGGCATCGGCATGATTCACCGCCTGGGCCGATTGGAGATTGGCGAGACCAGCGTGGCCATCATCGTTACTGCCGAGCATCGCCGCGCGGCCTTTGAGGCCTGCCAGTTCGCCATCGACCGCCTGAAGCAGGTCGTTCCGATTTGGAAGAAGGAATACTTTGCGGACGGCGCAGTTTGGGCGGAGGGAGAAGGCCATCCGCTTGGGGTGATTGAGCGAGGCCCCTAAAGGGCTTCGCAAATCGGAAGAACAAGTCAAAAGGCAAAACGCAAAAGGCAAAAGTAAAAACGACGGCGCAAGGAATGTGGCATTCGTTCTGACACTTTGCCTTTTGACTTTTGCGTTTTGACTTTTGACTTGCTTTTAATTTTAGGCGGTTTCATACGATGACGGATTACCTGAATGCGGCAGTCGAGATTGCACGGGAAGCAGGGGCTCTTCTTGCCGAACTGTCGACGAAGCCCTTGGACATTGGCTACAAGCGCCGGGCGGACCTGGTTACAGTGGCGGACCGGCGATCCGAGACGCTGATTGTCGGGCGTTTACGCGAGCGGTTCCCCGAGCACGCGATCGTGGCCGAAGAAGGCGGCAACCATCAGTCTTCCTCCGAATATTGCTGGTATGTCGACCCGCTGGACGGAACGACGAATTATGCGCATGGCTTCCCCATGTATTGCGTCACTATAGGACTCGCCTATCGTGGCGAAGTGATTGCGGGGGTGGTTTATGACCCCACGCGCAACGATACCTACACTGCCGAGCGGGGCGCCGGAGCGTACCTCAATGCCCAACGCCTGCGCGTTTCCCAAGTCGATAAGCTTGGCGAGAGTCTGGTGGCCACGGGGTTTCCCCCGTTCGCGACCAATCACGAATTGAATGTTCAGTTCTATTTCCGGTTCACGGAGCTCTCCCACGGGATCAGGCGCGCCGGCTCCGCGGCGCTCGATTTGTGTTGTGTTGCCGCCGGCCGTTTTGAGGGCTTCTGGGAGTTGAAGCTCAATCCCTGGGACAAAGCCGCCGGAACATTGCTGGTGACCGAGGCCGGAGGGCGAGTGACCGACGTGAGGGGAGGCGCATTCAACCTGCTCGGCGACGACGTGTTTGTATCCAACGGCTTGGTCCACGATCAGATGCTGGAGGTCTTCGCCGCGATCCTGGGGCAGCGGTCCCTGTAGCTGGCTCGCCAACGCGCTCAGTGCTTCAAGAGCTTCGGCTTGCTGGCTTCTTCTTTTTGTTTGATCGCTTTGATGGCCATGCTCCGGATCACGTCTGGAACATTACGGTTGAGGGAAAGGCCCTTCAGGTCCCGATCGTTCATCCGGCGGATGAGCGGCAGAGAAACGTCGATGGGCGCGCGGGGATTATTCGCAAGGGCTCTCGTCACCACGTAACTCTTCATGAACCTACGGTTCATGGAGATCAGGCGCAGCACCTCTTCCGAAACATTCTTGGCGGCAGCATAACTTTCGGCTTCCGTTTCGGAAATCTTAGGTGACTGCAACACCGCCCGCGAGATGATCTTGTTGGAGTCGCGAATCAGGAGCGAGCGTGTTTCCAGGTTACCGGTCAGTGCCGCCTTGATCTTTTCCACCACGGTCATTCGGCCGACCTTTTGGATCAGCGTTTGCCGTTCTTCGGTGGTGAGTTCGTCGTCGCGCTTGGTGACTTCCGCGGGGGTTTCCACGCCGTCGACTTGTTCCCCTGCCGCCAACTTGGCCAGCAACTGAATCCCGGCTTCGTCAGCGGGGGACGCGGGGTCTAAATCAGGCTCGGGTGGCCCGGGGGAATCCTGCGCTGCTTGTGGAGCCGGAAGTGGGGGAAGGGGTTCAGTCTGAGGCAAAAGCGCGGGCGCTGCCTCGGCCTCCGCGGCCTGGAGATCAGGCGCGAGCTGCAAACGATCGCGGAATTCGGCGGGCAAGCTGGGATTCCAAAGCAGCGTCTCCCTTAGGTCTTCGCGCCCAGCCAGAACTTGCTGCGCAGCGAAGCACAGCACCGCAGGCGTTGTCTGCGGACTGGCCAGAAGCCGGCGGAGTTCTCCGCCGTCCCATCTCTGGAATGTTTCGAGCGCGACCTCGCGCAAACCTTCATCAGAGACGGTCGCGATCAAGGCCAGGATTTCGATTTTGTCTTCCAACGGCAGAGGCAGGTTTCCCTCAGCGCCCTTTCGGCGGATCACTTCGGGCGCTTTGCCAGAGCGAATTAAATCCACCACGCGAGGGGAAATATTCAGGCCTCAGGGTGCGGAGTTTTTCAGATCGTCGTGCGACAGATGGACGGACTTCACCTCGCCGCGCTTGCCTAGTGGCTTCAGCGTTTCGCCATTCAAGGTCAGGATGACGGCTTGGGCGTTTCCGGTCGTCACGTCGAACGACTTGTGTGCTTTTAACGTTTCCACTTCGTTGGGATTCAGGACGCGCTGGAGCACCATCTTGCCGTCCGCATCCACGGCCACCCAGGCGCGGTCGGTCGCTGCGAGTTGCAGAACCAAGTCAGTATCGCTGCCGGGATTCGTTCCGGTTGGAGCAATGGGTTGCGGGCTGGGCGTCGCCGGGGGGCTTACCGCCGCCGATCCCCCACCGGGGTTGGAGGTCGTGACCGGAGTCTTGGGCGCGTTGGGCGGTGCGCTGCTGGCTGTGCCCGTAGGAACCGCGCCCGTTACAGAATTCGCGCCGGGCTGCGCGGTGGCATCGCCCGAAGTTGCGGGAGGAGGTTGGGATGGAGCGGGAACGGGCTTGGGCGTCACACCCGTTGGGGGTGCGGACGGCGCCGGCGCTTCCAAGGCTCTTTGCGAGTAGTGGAAAAGCATGTAGCTTCCCACGAGCAAAACCACCGCGACACCGGTTGCGATCAGCGGAGTTCGTGACGCGGGCCGGCCGGCAGTGGTGTTGCCCGCCGCCATCCGGTGCAGGTCAAAATCCGTCTGAGGCCGCGCAGCGAGCTGGAACTCGGCCACGACGCGTTCGTCGTCCAGACCCAGATAGCGGGCATAGCTGCGGACGAAACTGCGCGAGAAAATCCCGCCGGGAAGTTTGGCAAAATCTTCTCGTTCGATGGCATCGAGAATGCGCAAGCTAATCTTCGTGGCGGACGAAATTTCCTCCAAGCTCACGCCTCGCATCTCTCGCTCGCGCCGAAGATTCTCACCGAAGGCGGACATAGAGGTTCCTCATGGTTACCTTCCCAAACAAGCCACCTTCATCTTATTTTTCTCGCATAACAGTGTCAAATGCTTTAACACGAACATTTCGGGCCGCGCCGAGGACGCGCCTCGCTGACAAAAGGGTTGAAAAGACTCGCTCAATGGTTTAAAAGGTCTATACGCGGTTTTTTCCGGTGGCAGTTTGGAAACACGATGGGCCCAGAAGACGAGATTGTTGAACTGAGACGGCAGGTCGCGCGGCTCTCCCTCTTTCACGAAGTGGGAAAGGCTCTTTTCTCGACGCTCGACTTGCAGAAGATTCTTCAAACCATCATGGAAAAAATCAGTGATATCCTTCAGCCGGATACTTGGTCACTCCTGATGCTGGATGAGAACACCCAGGAGCTTTATTTCGAAATTGCCATCGGCAGCGGCGCGGAAAAACTCCGGGATGTTCGCTTGAAACTGGGAGAGGGAGTTGCGGGGTGGGTGGCTGAGCACGGTGAGCCCGTGCTGGTGGAGGATACCCGCAACGACCCGCGCTTCACGGCCAAGGTGGATGAACTGACGCACACCCAGACGCGCTCGATTGTCTGTGTCCCCATCAAAGCGCACGACCACGTGCTGGGAGTCATCGAGCTTGTTAACGCCCTGGGCAAGCCCAGCTTCGGGATGGAAGATATTCCCATCCTCAAGAGCTTGGCGGATTATGCCGCCATCGCGCTGGAAAACGCCCGCTACGTGCAACGCATCCACGAACTCACCATCACCGATGATTGCACCGCGCTTTACAACGCCCGGCATCTCAACTTCGTCCTCGACACGGAAATCTATCGCTCCAACCGTTACGGCTACGAATTCTCCGTCATCTTCATTGATATCGACCATTTCAAGCGGGTCAACGATCTGCATGGCCACCTGGTGGGGTCCAAACTTCTCTGGATGATCGGCGATAACATCAAGGGCCACCTGCGCATGATCGATTATGCTTTCCGGTACGGCGGCGATGAATTCGTAGTTTTGTTGCCCCAGACCTCCAAGGAAAATTCCTTGATGGTGGTACGCCGCCTCCGTGAACTGCTAATCGATCGTGTCTTTTTTGCCGAAGAGAAGATGAATATCAAGGTTACCGCCAGCTTTGGAGTGGCCTCCTTTCCGCAGGATGGGCGTACCCGAAAGGAAATTCTGCGCAAAGCCGACGAAGCCATGTACCTCGTCAAAAACACCACTCGCAATAACATAGCGCTGGCGGGCCAGGGCATCGCAACCTGAGTAGACCGGCCGCGCGCCCAATTTGCGACTTCCTTACACAGGAGCATCCTAATGAATCGAAGAACTTTCGTTCGCAATACTTTTGCTGGCGCACTGGCTGCGAACCTTACTGGCAAATTCCCGCTGGCTCGCGCGGCCGGCGATGAGGCGCAAGGCTCCGGTGCGGCCAAACTTCGGCGTGTGGCGGTGACCACGTGGAGCTTGCACACTTTATTTCCTCAAACCAAGGAGCACGGCGCAAAGGTCGAGGGAGAAATGCTCGACCTGCGCAAATTCCCCGAATTGGTGGCGGACAGATTCCACGTACATAATCTCGAACTTTGCAGCGTCCACTTTGAATCCACCGAGTCGTCTTACCTGAACGACCTGAAGGAGAATCTGCGGAAGGCGCACTCCCGCGTCATCAACATGCCGGTGGACTATCCCCACGACTGGGACGGCAAGGGGCTATCAGATCCCGACGACAAGCAGTGGCGCTGGGAAATCTCCGAGCGCAAGAAGTGGATCGACATCGCCGCGCAAATTGGGTCGCAGTCAATCCGCCCCAACCCCGGCGGCACGGCGAAGATGACTGATTTGAGCCGACCCATCGCCGCCTACAAAGAACTCGGCGAGTACGGAAAAACGAAGGGCGTGAAAGTGATCATTGAAAACCACGGCAACGTGGCGGGGAAGGCCGAGAACATTGTCGCTATCATAAAGGGCGCGGGACCACAGTGGGTGGGCGCCCTGCCGGACTTCGGCAACTGGGCGGAGGAGGTTCGGTACCGTGGGCTGGAAATGGTCTTCCCGTATGCCTCCACCGTCTGCCACGCGCGCTACGAGACACCCGCTGGCGCGGAGATGAATGGCAAGCTGGTGACCTTTGACTTTGCCCGCTGCGTCAAAATCTCTCAAACCGCCGGCTTCAAGGGCGTCTACTCCGCCGAGCTCGCGAGTCCCGGCGACCCCTACGCCGGCACGCAGAAGATTATCGATGAACTGATAAAGTATATACAGGCATGAAGCGGCGCAGAGCAGCGTAGCCATTGCTTACAATATGTTCTTGCCGCCTTGTGAGATCAAGCTTCATGTGCAGAAATATCAAACTGCTACACAACTTCGACCCGCCTGTAACCCCCGAAGAAATTCGCGCGGCTTCGCTTCAGTTCGTGCGAAAGATAAGCGGGTTTAACGCCCCGTCGAAGTCCAATGAAGCCTCATTCCAAGCGGCGGTCGATGAGATCGCCGGCATTTCCGCCCGCCTCCTCAATTCGCTTCAAACCAGCTCACCGCCGAGGAATCGAGAAGAAGAGGCGGCAAAGGCCAAGGCTCGCGCCGCGAAGAGATGTAGCGTATAACGTAGGCATCACTGGACTGCCCTTCTGGGAGCGCGGTGCCGGGCGGCGCGCGACCCACCTAAAGTCTATGATCGCGACTTAATAATCATCAATCACAAGTCACCAACCAACAATTAAACAGCTTGCTTGACAGTCGCTCGGTTTTCCGCGACGATTCCCGTTCTACTCCAGGGCAAGGTCCACAGGAGGTCGACCATGAGGCTGCGCACAGGAATCCTCGATCGGGTGTTTCTCCTACTCGGAATCGCGCTTCTGCTTCCCATTTTTTCCACCGATGCGGCGACGCTCAAGCCGCTGGTGGCGGGACGTCGCGGAGTGGTGGCGGCGGGCCATCCCTTGGTGGCGGAAGCCGGGCTGCGCATTCTGGAAAAAGGCGGCAATGCGGTTGACGCCGGAGTGGCCTCGGTCTACGCCGCGTCGGTTGTGGAGATGATGAGCTTCGGCGCCGGTGGCGAGTGCCCCATGCTGATCAAACTGAAGAACGGCCCGGTGGTGGCCATCAACGGCGACGGCATTGCTCCGGAACTGGCGACTGCGGAGTTCTACAATCACCTGAGCCGCGACGATCCTCGTATGGTGACGGAAGCCACATCGGCGGGGGCCGCGGGCGGCATTATCCCCTCCTTTGGTCCGCTGAGTGCGATTGTGCCGGGCGCCATGGACGCGCTTCT
>CAZCVY010000282.1:0-8456 GCA_964501985.1 uncultured Acidobacteriota bacterium
ATCACGTGGGAGCGGCGGTTTGGGAAGCTTGCTTTGATTCGCTCGCGACTTACGGACGCCTTGTGACCTGTGGCATGACCACCGGCGCCGACCTCAAGCTGAATGGCCAGGGCCTTTTCGCCCGCCAGCGCACGATTCTGGGCTCGTTTATGGGAGGCAAGGCGGAGCTCCTCGAGGCCCTCAAGTTCATTGCCCGGCGAAAATTGCATGCGGTCATCGACTCCGAATTCCCACTGGTAGAAGCGGCGGCCGCACAGAAGAAGATGGAAGGACGCGAGTTCTTCGGCAAGATTCTGCTGCATCCTTAGTGCAAATCGAAAGGAGACTTCATGAAGGGCTCGGTTATTGCGGTTCGGTTCCTGTCTTTCTTATGCGCATTGATTCTTATCGTCACAGCAAGTCCCGTCTTTGCCCAGGAAGGTTATTTCCGCGTTGAAGCTCGGAACGGCACCTGGTGGATTATCGACCCGAGTGGAGCGCCCATGATTAGCGCGGGCGTAGATAACATGTCGTACGAATCCGACCAAATCAAGGGCACCAGCCAGCATCCTTATGCCGAGGCGCTCGACCACATCTACCCCGACCGCAACGCTTGGGGGCTCGAGGCATTGGCCAGGATTCGGCTGTGGGGGTTCAACACCATCGGCGCGTGGTCCGACTCCCAACTTTGGACCCACGCCGTCCCCTACACAGTGATCTTGGATTTTGCGGCCCGCGCGGGAGGAAACTGGCAAAAGGGAATACCCGCTGATTATTATGATCCACGCTTCGAGGAAACGGCAAACCATCTTGCCGGCGAAATCTGCCAGCCTCGGCGATTCGACCATACCCTTCTGGGATACTTCAGCGACAACGAACTTCGCTGGGGGGCGGACTGGCGCGGAAAGGAGACGATGCTGGAGATGTATCTGAAGCTCCCGGCCAGCGCTGCGGGCCATCAGAAAGCCATCGAATTCCTGCAGGAGAAGTATGCACAGGACATCCACAAGATCGACCAGGCGTGGGGCGTAAGCGCAGCGGGATATGAGGGCTTGCAGGGTACGGGATCGACGGACGCTTACCGTTCCGACGCCGCCCAGTTCCTCGAAAATGTCGCCACGCGATATTTTGAGGTTTCGGAGCATGCCATCCACAGTGCCGATCCGAACCACCTCTACCTCGGCGCGCGGTTTGCCGGCAAGCCTCCCGAGGCCGTCCTCCGCGGCGCCCGCAACGTCGACGTGGTTTCAATCAATGTCTACGACTTGGACCCGCGCCCTGCCGTCCAGATGGTTTTCAAGGTCACGGGCCGCCCAGTGCTGGTGGGCGAGTTTGCGTTTCGCGCGGAGAATTCCGGCCTTCCCAACACCCAAGGTGCGGGGCCGAAAGTTCCTGACCAAGCAGCGAGGGCCAAAGCCTATACCGACTATGTGACACGGCTTGAAAGCCTTCCCGAAGCTGTCGGCTACCACTGGTTTGAGTGGGCGGACGAGCCGAAAGAGGGGAGGTTCGACGGTGAGAATTCGAACTACGGCCTTGTGGACATTCACGACAGTCCCTACCAAGAATTTGTCGAGGCCGTCAAGAAGGCGAATGGCGCTGCCTTGGATGCACACAAGAAAGCGGTGGCCGAATAAAGGCACGTAGCGCCAGCTTCCAGCCGGCACAGGAGCAGTCAAGATGGCGGCGTTACGCACACCCAAATAACGCCAAATAACGCCGCAGTTGAAAGGCGGCGCAGCGAGTGGCATAATAAGAAGTGCATGGGCGCACCAATTGTGACGGATCAATCCGGCTTCGAGGGCCTCATCTTCGCCAAGCTTGACCAGGCGGTGAACTGGGCGCGCAAGTCGTCGATATGGCCTTTTAGTTTCGGCCTCGCGTGCTGCGCCATTGAGATGATGTCGGCCGGCGCCTCGCGATTCGACTTAGCGAGATTCGGTGCGGAGGTTTTCCGCGCTTCGCCACGCCAGGCGGATTTGATGATCGTCGCTGGCCGCGTCGCGCAGAAGATGGGTCCGGTGATCCAAAAGCTCCACGCCCAGATGCCGGAGCCCAAGTGGGTCATATCCATGGGTGCTTGCGCGACGTCGGGCGGGGTGTTCAATAACTACGCCATCGTGCAAGGGGTCAACCAGTTTATTCCCGTCGATGTTTACGTCCCGGGATGCCCACCTCGCCCCGAGCAGCTTATTTACGCCATTAACATGTTGCAGAAGAAAATTGAGAACTCGCGCGGTACATTCAAAGCAGCGGTATTCCATACCAAGTAGTTTCGGAATCTTTTCCTCTCAAATTTTAGTGTTGTCCATCACGGTGGGGCATCGCCTCTGGCTTCCAGTCTCCACCCACCGGCAGGGCATGAGCGTTCGGGGGATTGAGAGCGGAAGGGCTCGGGGGGCTTAGCCGCGGCGTAGATACGCGGAAATCAGGACGACCACCACGCCCAAGATGAAGGCAACTAGGAGCCACATCCGTCGGCGAGCGCGCAAAGGTCCGAACAATCTGAAGGGAACGGTGAGGCCCAGGACGATGGAGAAGAGGACGAATGCCAATCCGATTTTCAAACTTAGTAAGCTCCAGGCTGGACCCCACGGCACCTGCCAATAGGACTGGCGTGTGATGTAGAGACCGGAGATGAGCAGCAGCAACATGGCGCTCCAACTTGCCCAACGGAATCGTCCCGCCACAGCTTTGGAAAGCGCGTCGCGTTGTTCCGCGCTGAGGACTCCCAGCGAGGGGATCAAGATAAGGAGCAGGAATCCCATTCCTCCCAGGCCTACGATTGCCGCCATCAAATGGATCCACTGCATGAAGGTTGACATCATCTATTTCCCAAATGCGAGAGGATTCTATGCGCTTTCGGCATTCGAGGGCAAGCCTGAGGTTTCACGCAATGTCCAAGCAGAAACTCTCGATGAACGTGGCTGGCGAAATGGGCATCCTGGACTGTCCCCGCGATTCTTCGGTGCAATCCGGCTCGGGAGAAGGGAGGAATTAAGAAAGGGCCGAATGGATCTTGTCGATTTTATTTGCCAGGTCAAAATCCTTTTCTGTAATCCCTCCTTCGCTGTGAGTCGAAAGGCTGATGCCCACGACATTGTAGTTGATGGTGATGTCGGGGTGGTGGCCAGCGGTCTCGGCTGCCTGAGCGATTTTATTGACAAACTCGATGCCCGGCAAAAAGGATTTGAACGTATATTTCTTGTGCAGGTCTTTCCCCTGGTAGGACCACCCTTGCATTTTCGCCAGTCCCTGATGAATCGCTTCATTGCTGAGTGCCGCCATGTGGCCTCCTTTATTTCCAAGACGAGTATAAAAACCCGCGCGGGCCAAGTCAACCAACCATCCTTTGAAACCTACCACCGTTCCTCGGCTCGAGACTGGAATGAGTTTACGGGGTCCCGCGCTTCAAGGGATTTGGACCTCGGTAGTACTATGGATTCTTATAGCCCGCAACGCAATTAGACCAGTGAAGGTGAGTGAGGGAAAATGATTCACGAAATCCTACCGGTGGGAATGTTGGCCTGCAATTGTTCGATTCTTGGGGATGAGTTGACTCGGGAAGCGGTGGTGATCGATCCCGGTGATGACATTGAGAAGGTTCAGAAGATCCTGGCGAAGCACAACCTGCGGGTGAAATACATTGTCGCCACTCACGCACATATCGATCATGTTGGGGGGATTGAAAAACTTAAGCAGGCCACGGGCGCGGCGGTGTTGATGCACCAAAATGATTTGCCCCTTTACCAAGATCTGGCTTTGCAGGCGGAGTGGTTGGGGGTCGCGACGCCAGGGATTACGGACGTGGACCAGTTTCTGAAAGAGGGTGACTCGCTTCGTTGGGGGACTCTGAGCTTGGAAGTTCTCCATACGCCGGGACATTCTCCCGGCAGCGTCTCACTCCACCTGCCTGGCGAGAACCATCGAATTTTGAGTGGCGACACATTGTTTCAGGGGAGTATTGGCCGCACCGATCTGTGGGGTGGCTCATATGAAGAGATCCTGCGGTCGATTCGCAGCCGGCTCCTCATTTTTCCCGACCAGACACCAGTATTCCCCGGCCACGGCCTGCCCACGACCATTGGTGAGGAGCGTGAGCGCAATCCGTTTCTTAATCAGTGACGCGTAAGGTGTGACAAGTGACGATCGGATTGGCCCGCCCCAAACTTGGCCCACTTGGCTCTTTACAATGCTTACATTCAGTTCTAAATTGGACTGGTTAACCGACCACAGGAGCCAAGCCATCATGCTCGTTACATTGGATTCGAGTTTACGCAAGCCGCTTTATGTGCAGATCCGCGATCAGATTCGCGACCGCATCGTGGGTGGCGGCCTCAAGCCTGGCGACCGTCTGGAGCCCAGCCGCGAACTCGCTCATCACCTGGGAGTTCATCGGACCACCGTTGGCAACGCTTATGCTGACCTTGAGTCCGAGGGACTGATTCAAGGGACGGTGGGGCGGGGAACTTTCGTGACGCCTCTGGGTGAAACGCTGCGTTCTCCCCGCGCCGATGCGCGCCGTCCTGCGCACGACCTCTTCTGGGAAGGGTTTTTTCTAGAAGAGCCACGGGATGATTCTCTCGGACGTTTGATGGCAAGCTCCGTGGAAGAAGGGGTCATCTCCTTTGCCGCCGCCCATGGCGCGGACGAGCTGACGTCGCCTGACCTTGTCCGCCGGGCTGCCGATGCCGTCCTGCGCCGTGAGGGAGGACGCCTGGTGCAGTACGGTTCCACCAGCGGTTACCGGCCGCTGATCGCTTATTTGCAAACTCGCTTGCGCCGCGACGGTATTCCCGTGGACCTCGACGAAATCCTGGTGACGCACGGTTGTCAACAATCGCTCGACCTTTTGCGGCGCGCCCTGGTCTCCCCCGGCGAAACCGTGGTGTGCGAGAATCCCACCTACACCGGCCTCTGGAATGTTTTCGAGTCCCCTGGGGTTCGCTTGATTGGCGTGCCGGTCACATCCGAGGGAATGGATCTCGACGCGCTCGAATCGCTTCTCGAACAGACTCGGGTGAAGCTGATCTTCTGTAGCGCGACCTTTCAAAACCCCACCGGGTTCACCATGCCGCTCGCGGCACGGCAACGTTTGCTGGAACTTGCCCTGCGCTTTCAGGTCCCCATCGTTGAAGACGACGTGTATGGTGCGTTGCGGTATCGTGGCCGGCAGATTCCTCCGCTGAAGGCGCTCGACTCGGCGGGGCTTGTGATCTATCTGAACAGCTTTTCCAAGGTGGGATTCCCGGGTCTGCGGGTGGGCTGGCTGGTTGCTTCGCGCCCGGTGATTGAGCGCCTCCGGGTGGCGAAACAACGTGCTGACTTGCACACCAATCTACTGGGCCAGGCCGTGGTGCAGGAAATGGGCGCTCGCGGTTGGCTGGACAAGTGGATTCGCAAGTCCTGTAAGGTTTATGCCCGCAAGCAGGATGTGCTGCGACGCGCGATTGAGCGGTACTTCCCGCCGGACATTCACATCGTTTACCCGGACGGAGGCATGTCACTCTGGGTGGAACTGCCGGATTTCATGGATGCCGCGGAGCTTCTGGTGAAGGCGCGCGAGCGGCACATGATCTTTGCCCCGTCGCGCTACTTCTATTTTCAGAATCCTCGGCACAACGCACTGAGATTGTGTTACACGGCTCTCCCCGATGATAAAATTAAGAGGGGCGCCGCCATCCTCGGCGACCTGCTGAAGGCGGAGATTCGCCGCGCGAAGAAGGGAAGGCCCCGCCTGCCGGTGGGCGCAAGTGTTGCGTTGGTGTGAAATTCGAACGCGGTGGGTGAGGAAAACGAGGGAGTCAGAGTATGGCCGCCATCGAGTCCATTAAGATTGCCGAGCCGAGGAATGCCCCCCTGGAGATGAGCCCAGAGGAGTTTCGCGCGCTAGGTCATCGCCTCGTCGATCAGGTAGCGGAATTCCTGCAATCACTGCCGACCCGGCGGGTAAGTCCGGGCGAATCGCCAAAAGAAGTTCGTGCCATTTTGGGCGATTCCCGGCTTCCCGAGCAGGGCGCGGCCCCCGAACTATTGCTGGAAGAGGCGGCGAAGCTGCTGATCGAGCACTCGCTGTTCAATGGCCACCCACGCTTCATGGGATTTATCACCTCGCCCGCCGCTCCACTGGGTGCGCTGGGAGAGTTATTGGCCGCGGCCGTCAATCCCAATGTGGGCGGATGGATATTGGCGCCGATGGCCTGCGAGATCGAGGCGCAGACCATCCGGTGGATCGCCGAAATGATTGGCTACCCGCGCGATGCCGGCGGAATCCTGGTGACGGGCGGCACGATGGCGAACTTTCTGGGATTCCTGGGGGGGCGCAAGGCCAAAGTGACTTGGGATGCGCGCGCTCACGGCATGGGGGGTGAGGGCGCCCGGCGGCTGCGTGTTTACGCTTCCACGGAGACCCACACCTGGATTCACAAGGCTGTGGATCTGTTCGGCTCGGGAATGGATTCAATCGCCTGGGTCCCGGCGAAATCCGACCAGCGGATTGACACCACCAAGTTGCGGGAGATAATTCGAGCGGATCGCGCCCAGGGATATTTGCCCTTCATGGTGATTGGGACGGCGGGCACCGTGAGCACGGGCGCTGTCGACCCGCTGCCCGAGTTGGCTTCCATCGCGCACGAGGAGGAGCTGTGGTTCCACGTGGATGGCGCATATGGTGGCTTTGCGACGCTCGCGCCGCATGCCCCAGCGGATTTGCGGGGCATCAGCGAAGCCGATTCGGTGGCCGTGGATCCGCACAAATGGCTCTACGCGCCCCTGGAGGCCGGGTGTACGTTGGTACGCGATAGAAATGCCCTGCGCGACGCCTTCACGCAGAATCGCCCTTCGTATTATAAGTTGCTGCAAGACGAGGAAGAGGCAGTTAATTACTTTGAATATGGACCGGAAAACTCCCGGGGCTTTCGCGCGCTGAAAATCTGGCTGGCAATTCGCCAGGCGGGCCGTGAAGGTTACGCCCGCATGATTGGCGATGACATTCGCCTGGCAAGAACCCTATTCGAACTTGCCGCAGCCGATCCGGAGTTGCAGGCCTTCCGGCAAGGTTTGAGCATCGCGACGTTCCGTTACGTACCGCGCGACCTCCAGCCTGGCGGCGAGAAAGTGGAGGAGTATCTGAACCGGCTTAATGGTGAATTACTGGGGCGGTTGCAGAAGAGCGGCGAAGCCTTTCTGACCAATGCGGTGATTGGTGGAGTCTTCGTTCTTCGCGCCTGCATTGTGAATTTCCGGACTTCCCTTGCGGATATTTATGCGCTTCCCGGTATAATTACGCGTTTAGGCGGCGAGGTGGACCAGGTATTGCGTCCGGAGATTCTGAGAGGGAAACAGCGCGGCGCCATAAAATCTTCAGTCTGAGAAGGAGTATTTATAATGTGGGAATATGACCAACCAATGAAGTTGAAAGTAGGCTTGGCGGAAATGCTGAAGGGCGGCGTCATCATGGACGTCACCACGGTCGAGCAGGCCAAGATCGCCGAGGACGCGGGCGCCTGTGCCGTCATGGCGCTCGAGCGGGTGCCGGCGGACATTCGCAAAGAGGGCGGCGTGGCCCGCATGGCCTCTATCAAAATCATCAAAGAAATCATGGCGGCGGTCACCATTCCGGTAATGGCCAAGGCACGCATCGGTCACTTTGCCGAGGCGCAGGTGCTGGAAGCCGTGGGCGTGGACTACATCGATGAAAGCGAAGTGTTGACGCCGGCCGACGAGGAAAACCACATCCTCAAGTGGAATTACAAAGTGCCGTTTGTGTGCGGTGCGCGCAACCTGGGCGAAGCGCTGCGGCGCATTGGCGAAGGCGCGGCCATGATCCGCACCAAGGGCGAGGCGGGCTCGGGCAATATCGTCGAGGCCGTCCGTCACATGCGTGCCATCACCAGCGAGATTCGCCAACTCACCACTTTGCGGGAAGAGGAACTCATGGCGAGGGCGAAGGAACTTGGTTCCCCCTACGACCTGGTGAAGTGGGTCAGCCAGAACGGCAAGCTCCCTGTGCCGAACTTCTCTGCGGGTGGGATTGCCACCCCGGCGGATGCGTCACTTGTGATGCAGCTTGGGGCGGAGGCGGTGTTCGTGGGCTCGGGCATCTTCAAGTCGGCAGACCCGGCGCAGCGCGCCAAAGCCATCGTGCGCGCCATCACTCACTACAACGAGCCGCAAGTCGTGGCCGAGTGCTCGGCAGAAGTCGGCGAAGCCATGAAGGGCTTGGACGTGCAGAAGATGGATCCCAAGGAACTTTTGCAAACGCGAGGGTGGTGAGGAAAGGCAGTCCACAGTCGACAGTTGACAGTCGATAGCCCAAGCGCATGGCTCGTCGGCACTATTGACTGTTAACTAAGCACTATCGACTGATTTTATGAACAATGGCCACAAACCCGTAGGAATCCTCGCCATTCAGGGCGACTTTGCCATGCATGCCAAAATGCTGGGTGCCCTGGGGGCGCCCTGGCGGCTGGTGAAGC
>CAZCVY010000283.1:0-8341 GCA_964501985.1 uncultured Acidobacteriota bacterium
TCGCCGTCCTGCGCAATGTCCACGGCGTATTGCTCGGCTTCCAGTCCCTTTTGAACGAAACTGGCCACCGGTTTGTCATCTTCTGCTATGAGGACTCGCATCTTCTCACCTTTTCCGAGGGCTGAATTCTGTTCGGCCCTGCCAGCGTTTCTGGGAGAGGCAATAGTGGGCAGCAGTTGGCTTCAGGTCTATAGGGGCGAGAGTGTCTCGTTACTGGAGACGTAAAGCCCGTTCTTCTTCGACCTGTGCCATTCCCCAAGACTCAGCTCCGCCACCGGCCTTAACCCTCTCCTGAAGGCCTTGCCTTCATTAATCACACCTTATTTCGGCAGGAATTGAGCGGAGGATGAGGAAATCTCAAAGTGAATTTTTGCGGCGGCGAGAGAGGAGAGTCTTCAGTAAATGCCAAAATGCGATCATTCACGACGGATCTGAGTTACAACTGCCGATTTCCGTAACGTGAGCAGTTTTGAGCAGACCCTACGCCTCAGAACTGCTATCTTGCTGTAGCTGAGAGTTTTCACAACACCAATTAACGACACTGGAGGTAAAGGTGAAGAGCGCCACTTTAACAATTCTCATCCTTGTCACCACAGTTCCATTGCTCGGCCAAGTAGACCCTCCGGACCGGGTAGGCCGAGTCGGATACATTTCGGGCTCAGTTTCCTTCCAACCCGCAGGGGTGGAGGATTGGGTTGCTGTATCGCCTAACCGACCCATAACGATCGGGGACCAGCTGTGGGTCGATGACGGGTCGAAAGCTGAAATGCACGTGGGATCAACAGCCTTGCGCCTGGGTTCCCGGACCGCTTTTCAGTTTCTAAACCTGGATGATGAGAATACCCAGATTCGGTTGAGCACTGGATCTCTGAGTATCCATCTTCGATTTTTGGATGATGACGAGTCCGTAGAGGTGGACACGCCCAATCTGGCGTTCACGATTCTCCGTCCCGGCGACTACCGAATCGATGTGCGACCCGATGATCAAACTACGCTGGTCACCGTCCGCGATGGGGCGGGAGAAATCACCGGCGGTGGGCAGGCGTTCAGTGTCCATCCGGGAGAACAGGCCTCCGTAACGGGCGATCAATCTATCAACTATAACGTGTACCGCGCCCCCGATCCCGACGATTGGGACAGTTGGTGTGGGGACCGGGAAACACGGGAGGAGCGCTCAGCGTCTTTGCGCTGGGTGTCGCCACGGATGACGGGCTACGTGGACCTGGACGAAAACGGCGATTGGCGAAGCAGTCCGTATGGGGAAGTATGGTCGCCGCGCACCATGCCCAACGGTTGGGCGCCCTACCATTATGGCCATTGGGCGTGGATCGATCCCTGGGGTTGGAGTTGGGTGGACGATGCCGCATGGGGGTTCGCGCCGTTTCATTATGGGCGGTGGGCGTACTGGGGCAACAACTGGGTATGGGTTCCTGGCCCCGTAACGCCTCGTCCCGTATACGCGCCGGCGCTAGTGGCGTGGGTTGGAGGCGGAAGCCTTGGCGCTTCGATGTCCCTCGGAGTTGGGGCCGTAGCTTGGGTTCCGCTGGGACCGCGGGAAGCTTATGTGCCTCCGTATCGCACAAGCCCGACATACGTGACCCAGGTGAACAACTCCACCACCATCGTGAATGTGACCAACGTAACGATCGTGAACTATGTGAATGCGCGCGCGCCTAATGCTGTGGTCGCGGTGTCGGCACAGACGATGGGATCCGGGCAGTCCGTGCACGAGGTGTCAAGGCCTGTCCCCGCAGCGGCTCTCGCGTCCGCTCAGGTGATGCGGTCCGCACAGGTTGCGCCGCAAGTGCAGGCCGTTTCCGGCCATGGCGGCGCCTCGGCGAATGTCCCTCACCCGCCCGCTGCCGTTGCTAACCAGGCGGTTGTCGTAAAACGACCTCCGCCGCCTCCGCCCGTTTCCTTTGCCAGCAAGCAGAAGGCGCTACAGAGCAATCCCGGCGTACCGCTGAATACAGAGCAGGTGCAGCAGATTCGACAAACCGCACCGCCGAGTCGCGCAATCGTGGTGAAACAGGCACCGCCGGCTGCACATGTGGTTCAACCTGTAGTGGCCGCACGCCCCCCTCAAAACGCGATACAGGCCCGCCCCGGCGGACAGCAGCCGTCTGCGCCAACCGCACCCGTTCAGGGCAACAGGCCGGTGGCCCAGCCAGCGTCTAAACCGCCAGCCCAACCGAAATTCCGTACGCCAACCGCACCCGCGCAGGTCAATAGACCAGCGGCTCCACCGGTATCGAACCCGCCGGTCCAACCGGCAAACCGTCCGACACCAGCTCAGGGGACCGAGAAGGTGGCGCCGCCGCCCCATCAACCGCCACCGCCGGTCCAACCGGCATACCGTCCGCCAGCGCCGGCACATGGGACGACTCAACCGGCAGCAGTCCAGCCGCCGCCGAAACAGGATAAGAAGACAACGCGCCCTCCGGCGGATAAGGATAAAGACAAGGAGAAAGACAAGACGAAGGAACCTGAGAAGGAGTAAACAACGAGCAATCTCCGGGGCCGGTTTACCCCTGAAGTGGTCTGACTGGTTCAGTCGGACCGGGCTGGCTTTCTGACCACTGTTGAAAAGATATCACAGACATCGAAAGTATAGTGCCTGGTGAGGGACTTGAAGATTCCTCGGTAAGGTCGATAATTGATGGGTACGTTAGGGGTCCTGGACGGGTCTTCCGATTGGTGCGTACTCAGGAGTTCTTGGCCGCAGAAGATCGTCCCGGAGTGCATTCACGGGGTCGGGGCATTCAACTTGCAGTCTTTGATTTGACCTCCCGGAGAGGCCTAAGTGTAAGCTTGTTCGCTAGGGTTGGTAGGGTCTGTACGCTCGCCATCAGCACGAGATCTAAGTCTTTGGTTCGGAGGGAAGTGGTGTTTCTCTTCTCATCGAAAAGGCGTTGCCCGGATTGCCATAGCCGAAACGTTCGCAAATCCATGCGCTTGGGACTCGTTGATAATTGCATTCTTCCTGTTTTTCTTTTGCGTCCTTTTCGCTGTGACAGATGTAACCGCCGGTATTTCGGGCTGTTCTTCGCAGAGCGTGTTAAGACGGATTCGAAGGACAGTTTTAGAGCGACCCAACCGAATTCTGAAGGAGCCGCAGGAAACCGCACCGTGGCCCAACCAGAATAGAGCCAACCTCTCGAAGGTCCCGCCGCTAAATGCACGGTGAGCAGGAAGTTGCGTGCCGGATTTCAGGCGAGCGCCAGGTTCACGTTCTCAATGGCTTCGTCAATCTCTGAGGTATTCTTGTAGCCCACCGTGACGGAATCGACGCCCGCGGTCCTGAATGCGTACCTCATCGCCGCTTGGCGATCCTCGCGGGTGGTGAAGGCGCCCTCGCCGACGAGTTTCATGCTGATCACGCCCATGCCATCCTTGCGGACCTGTTTCACATGCGAGACGACCTCGCTGACATTGCCCAATCCGTTGGTGTTGTAATCCTCGGCGTCCATCCTTACGCCTTTTTGATTCATCCGGATCATCGCCACCTGGAGCCATTGATTTCCCGGAAACTGGCGCAACGCCGGGAGGCCGTGCACTGACGCACCGTGACTGACCACCGCATGTTTTGTCTGGGCTTCCATGATGCCGTCCTGCCACCGGAGGCTGTCGGCGGGCCAGGTTGGCTCATGCTGCCAGTGGAGAAGCATCACATCGAAGTAATCGGTATTCGCGAGTTTGCGCAGCTCATCGATCTTCTGCAAGGGATCGACATCTCCATGCGTGGTTATCTTCGACATCAGCCGGTAGCTGTCTCGCGGAATGCCGTTCAGCGCCACGCCCAGCATCCTGTGCATGTCGGTGTAAGACTCCGCGGTCTCAAAGAAGCGGATGCCGCGGTCGTAGGCGTAGCGGACAAGCTTGGTGAATTGTTCCTGGCCCAGTTCGCGCTGCACTCGCCCGCTCATGGTGCCGGTGCCAAAGGCGAGCCGCGTTACCTTTACACCGGATTTCCCGAGGGTGACCCAATCGGTTGCAGTTTCGGGCGCGGCTTTCAGTGAAAAACTTCCAGCGCCAGCAAGCACCGCTGCAGCAAATCCAGTTTTCAGGAAATCACGGCGGGAATAGTGAGCCATTTGCATGCCTCCCACAGGTCTCAAGTTACTACGAGCTATGGCCTCATTAGACAGCCTTCGAACGCGCCCGGTCAAGGACAAAAAGTCGCCCATGGCGCCCAGTCTTTTCCCTTCCTAAGAATGGGACGTACTCCAAGCCCGCTTCGCGGGCTTGGCGCTGGTTATCGGCCTGAGGTTAACGCTTATAGGCCTTTGGCCTGGGCTTTGTTAGCTCGCCCCTTTGGGACTCAAACCGGGATGCCTCCGCATCGACGATCTGGTGAGAAATGCGAGCTAAAGGGAATGTGGAGCCAAGCCGATTCAACCCTATGGGGAAGCTCTTCCTGGGTCAGAGGGACGGTGCTGGCCCTGACCGGGAGAATTGCGCGCCGGGAGAACCTATGATGAACCGCTTGCTTCCGAAAGTCCTTATCGTGGACGACGATTCGGCCGTGCGCAAATTTTTTCTCGCCGCATTAAATCCTCTTACTTCCCAAGTTGCCGAAGCCGCCGATGCTGCGCGCGCACTGGAGGCAATCGAGAGCGGGGATTTTGACATCATTGTGTGCGACGTTTGGATGCCGGGCGCCTCCGGGCTGGACCTTCTTTCCATGGCGCAGCAAACCCGGTGGGACGTGGCGTTTATTCTGGTGACGGGGGAGATTCAAGTTGATACGGTTGTTGCCGCGCTGCGTATGCAGGCGTTTGACTTCCTACTTAAGCCCCTCCTGGTAGAGGAAGTAACGCGATCCGTGACGCGCACCTTTGAGCGCCTTTCGGTATTACGGCGGGCGCGAGCTTACCGGGGTTCGCTCGAATCCACCATCCAGCGGCGCACGCGCGAACTCGAGGTAGCGCTCAGCGAGCTGGAATCCAACTACCAGATGACCTTGGAAGCGTTGGTGGCGGCACTCGACGCGCGCGAACACGAGACGTATTCGCATTCACTTCGCGTGCGCGCCTACACTCGCTGCTTGGCGCGGCGGGCGGGCTACCCTCCGGCGCTTTTGCCGTCGCTCGAACAGGGCGCCTTACTGCACGATATCGGCAAGGTCGCCGTGGCGGACGCGATTCTGCTGAAGCCCGGCAAGCTTACTGCGGAAGAGTGGGTGGAAATGCGTAAGCACCCCACCGCCGGAGACGAAATCCTGAAGCGCGTTCCGTTCTTGGGACCTGCCAGCGCCGTGGTGCGGCACCACCACGAGCGCTTTGACGGGACGGGCTACCCCGACGCGTTGAAAGGCGCTGAAATCCCCCTGGGGGCGCGGCTGTTTACGGTGGCCGACACGCTGGACGCCATGACCAGCGACCGCGCCTATCGTCGAAGCCCGGGAGTTGAGGCGGCGCGGGCCGAAATCCAAAAGTACAGTGGAAGGCAGTTCGACCCCCACATCGTTGAGCTCTTCCTCAAAATCCCTCCCGCTGCGTGGGCGATGGTGCGCGAGGAGGCAGTGAGCAACTCCGGCCGGGCGAAATAAGCCTGAAACCATCCTGATTTGACATCTTGCCATTTCCCCGCCGGCGACCCGTCGCACCGCCCGGGCTTGCTGTTGGGCGGAGTCGCGAGTAAGATACGCCCTAGAACTGAAGGTAGTCAGGCGTACTTGTCCGTAAGAGTGTGGATTTATGCGAACCTGCTTCCGAGGAATTCTTCTTGCCCTGTCGGTCTGCACCCTCCTCATATCCCAGGCGGCGGAGAGCATGGGACAGGGCGTCACCAGCCCCGATGGTTCGTTTGCCATGACCCAGGCGAGCTGGGCTGTGGCGGGAAGGGTGAAAACCGTCCAGGGCGATCCCGTCCGGGGCGCCACCGTTACCGTAACGCCCCTGGGCCCAGCGAGTCCACGAACCCTCTCGACCAATGCCGCGGGCGAGTTTCGCACAGACTACCAGTTGCGAGCCGAGACAGTCGATGAATTCAACGCGATTTTCACGGTGAAGATGAGAGGGTTCCAGACGGCGCATGCGTACGTCAATTATGGCCGTTCGGGAAAAGCCTGGTGGGTTCCAATCGCCCTGCATGAACTTCGCGAAGATGATCCCGACCTGCTCTCGGCCGCGGATCTGGTCTCGGGCCTGGCCCCAAAACTAAGGCAACTCGGGCCCGCGGACGGGCTGGCGGCGAAAAGCGCGAAGGACTACGCCCGGGGCGTGGCGGCGTTTCTCGACCAGCGCGATTTCGAGCGAGCCGTGCCGACTCTCGCTCGGGTCGCTGCGAACAATCCCAGTTGCATCGGCTGCCGGACCCTGCTGGGCCTCGCCGAGCTGGCTTGGTGCGATTGGAACGACGCTCAAGACTCCTTTGTCGGGGGAGTGAACGCAAACTTACACGAACCAAAGCTGGCGCACCCTGAACCCCTGGTGGCTTACGGAACCTGGTTAAGTTGGCAGTATGAGCCGGATAAAGCCGAACCTTTCTTCCAGGAAGCGCTCAAGCTTGCGCCCCAAGACGCCCTGGCGCTTCAGGAACTCGGCCGGAGCCTGCTCTTGTTGGGGCAGCCGGAAGCCGCTAACGACGCTCTGAAAAAGGCCCTTGCCGCTGGCGCGGGATCGGAGGCGCAACTCCTCTATACGGAATCCTGGCTCCGGGCGGGGCGCTTGCAGGAAGCCTCCGCCGAAATGAACCGTTATCTCAACGGGCGCGACGTGAAGACCATGCCCCTTCGGGTGCGCAAAGTCTGGGTTAGCCTTCAGGATCAATTAAAGGTGGCGGCGAACCCTGTCAATGCCAAGACCAAGCCCGCGAAGGGCCATGAAGTTGTCGACCTCCTCCGACACCCTCCCGCGGATTTGATGCCCGGTCTCGAGCCCGCGCAGAGTCAGGAACAATTGGGCGCCATCCTCGACGCGGTGGGCGCGAATATCCTTGACCTGACCAAGAACTTTCCCAATACGAGCTCGATCGAAGCGGTCCAGCAGGAGAAACTTAGCCGCAAAGGGAAAGTCGGCGAAAGGCTGAATGAGAAGTATCGATACCTGTGCTTATTATCCACCAAGCCGCTCCAGCCCGGCTTCATCGAATCTCGCGCCGGCATGGCGGGCGATGGCGCTATGGCGAAGGTGTTGTCCGAGGGCTTCATGCTGACAAATGGGTTTACCTCCGCAGCGCTCATCTTTCATCCGCAGTACCGCGCCGAAAGCACCTTTCGTTATCTCGGACAACAGATGGTCAATGGCCGCAAGACATTCGTGGTGGCGTTTGCGCAAATCCCCGCGAGCTCCCACTTGACCGGGACCTTCCAGAATCGTGACCAGTCCGCGAGAACCTATACCCAAGGAATGGCCTGGATGGATAGCGCCACTTACCAGATTACGCGCCTCTATACGGAGCTCCTGAAGCCCCTCCCGGAACTTCGGGTGGAGAAGGAAAGCACGGATATCGACTTCAGTCAGGTCCACTTTAAACAGAACACCGAAGCTTGGTGGCTGCCCCAGAGCGTTACGGTGACCCTCGATTGGAACGGCAAGATACTGCGGAATCGTCACGAGTACTCCGACTTCAAACTTTTCAATGTGGACGCTTCGGAAAAGATCGCGAACCCCAAGGGCTCACTCGATTCTTCCCAGCCGGTCCGGGAGTCCACGATCAGGCAGTGACCGTTCGGCCGCAGCGCCGTGGCGCGGATTCCTTGGTGGTCCCTCGTCCAACTTTCGCTCCCTCAATAGGCCATCTATCTGGGCAACGGTTTGATCGCGACCGTCTTGCCGGTCTCGCCTGACTGCCGCGCGGCGTCGAGGATTTGCATCACCACGATGTTGGTATCGAGAGACGTGAGATCGCCGTCGGGGTCGAAATGGCCGTGCAGTACCGCGGCAAGGTAGTCCAAAGAATTATTCTCCGGCTTCGTTAAAGGAGGAGCGGTCGAGACGGACTCCGCGTCCTGGCCGCGATACCGGACGCGCAGGTGATCCGGGCCGACCGTGATGGCGTAGCCGCCGTTCCCATAAACTTCCATGTCCTTGCGCGCGAAAGACCAGTTCCACGAAGGCATCAGCACGGCTTGCGCTTTGGGATAACGCAGGATCACGGTCGCGTCGTCATCCACCCTGGGATAGATTTCCGGTTTATCGGTCTGCGTGACGGCGGTCACGCTGATGGGCGCTTCGCCGTGCATGAGGACGGTCATCAGATCCGCCCCGTAGCAGCCAAAGTCAAACAGGGCGCCCGCGCCGTTCTGGGCGGGATCGGTTATCCAAGGGAGCCACTCCGGGCCAACTCCGATTTCCTTGGGGCCTTCGTGCCCATCGTGCACCACCACTTTGCGGAT
>CAZCVY010000284.1:0-8314 GCA_964501985.1 uncultured Acidobacteriota bacterium
AGAATCAGGCAGTCTCTCCTGTTTGGAGAGTTCGAGGAATTCCACCGTAGGGTGTGCAAGAGTCCTTAGACGTTTTCATATCCGAAACGAACCCGGAAAGCCCGAACTGAGAGTACCCGTTTTCTGCGAGCGGGATTCTCATCCTAATCCTTGAAACTACGGCCCAACTTTGATTGAGTGCCTTTTTGTAAATCCTATTCTCCTGGCGGCGGACCCGGGCACAACGGGTGCGCTTACCCAGTTGCTTTTCTTCTTCGCTCCCCTCTTCGCCATCTGGTATTTCCTCGTCCTTCGGCCGCAATCGCAACAGCGTAAGAAGCTCCAGGAGATGCTCGCCAACCTAAAGACGGGAGATCGCGTAGTGACCAGCGGAGGGATTTACGGTACTATCGTCGGCTTCCGGGATGGCATCGTGCAGTTGCAAATTGCCAGCCAATTAAAGGTTGACCTGGCACGGTCGGCCATCACCGGGCTCGCGACCGACGAGGCAACGGAATCGAGCAAGCAGGAATCGGGAGGAAAAGGGAAGAAGTAGAAAGGTCTGCTGAGGTCGTTCACGACATGGAAACCAAGATTCGAGGCCGGGCAATCTTCATTCTGGTTGTTGTTGTGGCATGCATTTTGGGAATCATCGGCCTTCCCAAGAATGTGCAAGAGCTCAAGGATAACGTCCACAACCGCATCCACCTGGGGCTGGACCTAAGCGGTGGAACCAACCAGATTTTGCAGGTGCAGGTTGAGGATGCCGTAAACATTACAGCCGGAGAGGCACTCGAGCGGCTGAAAGATGAGCTGAAAGCCAAGAACATCCCTTACGCGGATATTCAATCGGACGACGACAAAACTCAGAGTCCCCCCATTCACAGAATCCTGATCAAAGGAATTCCCCAGGAGAGGTCATCGGACTTACAAGCTTTAGCGACCGACCAATTCTCGGACTGGGACTTGGTCCGGGTTCCCGGTGATGTAACTGCCCGCGAGCTGGTCCTGAAGGTGAGCGCGGCCGCCTCAATTCGCGATCAAGCACTGGTGCAGGCGAGAGAGACCATTCGCCGCCGCATTGACGCCTTGGGCGTTGCGGAACCGACCATCGCCGAGTACGGCCAACAGGGCGACTATGAACTGGTTGTGCAGTTGCCGGGGGTGGACGATCCCACTCGCGTCAGAGATATCATGCAGTCCACCGCCCTGTTAGAACTGAAGTTGGTTCAGGACGGACCGTATCCTACCCGAGAAGCGGCGCTCGCTGCCCATGGCGGCGTGCTGCCGCCCGATACTCAACTGCTCTCGGGTTCAACCGGCGAGACCGGCAATGAATCCTGGTATGTGCTGAACCGGATTGCAGCGGTCACCGGACGCGATTTAAGCGGGGCGGAACCCTCCCATGATCAAGCCGGGCGGCCCAGCGTCAACTTTACGTTGAACCGCGACGGCGCCCAGCGCTTTGGCCGTGTAACGGGCGCGAACATCAACAAGCTCTTGGCCATCGTGCTCGACAACCGGGTCTACAGCGCCCCAGTCATCAATGGCCAGATTACCGACCGCGGCGAGATCACCGGAGGGAATTTCACCCCGCAGTCGGCCAATGACCTGGCACTGGTGCTGCGCTCCGGCGCGCTTCCGGCCTCGATTAAACCTCTATCTGAGGAAGTGGTCGGCCCTTCGCTGGGAGCAGACTCGATTCGCCATGGAATTGTCGCCTCGATTGTGGGCTTACTCGCAGTAATGGGTTTCATGTTCGTCTATTACCGCGGTTCGGGAGTCAACGCAAACGTGGCTCTGGCTCTGAATCTGCTCATTCTTGTCGCAGTCCTCGCGTCTTTTGGCGCAACTCTTACACTACCGGGCATCGCTGGAGTCATTTTGACCGTTGGAATGGGTGTGGACTCTAACGTGCTAATATTCGAGCGTATTCGCGAAGAGTTGCGGCTCGGCAAGGCTGTCGGTGCGGCAGTGGCGGCAGGTTTTGAACAAGCCTTCAGAACGATTATTGACACTCACGTCACTACCGTCGTTTCTGCCGCGATCCTCTTCGCTTTCGGAACGGGGCCGATTCGCGGTTTTGCCGTGACGCTGACAATCGGCTTGATTGCCAACTTGTTCACTTCCGTTTTTGTTTCAAGGGTGATTTTTGACTTCCTCCTGACAAGACGGGAAAAGGGCGTGGCACTGAGCATTTAATTTTATGGAACTTGCCGCGCTCCCGCGGTGTCAATTTCACTGGTGAGGTTTCAAGGGGGTCCATGGAGTTTTTTCACGAACCAAAGATTGACTGGATGGGAATCAAGTGGTACTTCATCTCTCTTTCTTTGGCCCTGGCTCTGACGGGAATCGTTTCGATGATTGTTCACCACGGATTGGTCTACGGAATCGATTTCCGCGGCGGCACCTTGGTCTACGTCAAGTTTGCTGAGTCCCCGAGGGTTGATGCCCTACGTCACGAATTGGACAAGCAGAGCCTGCGGAACGCGACGATTCAGCCCTACGGGCCCGCAAGCGATCACGCTGTGATCGTCGGACTCGATCTCCAGACCACGGCCTCATCGAACGCCCTGGACACCGGCAAGCAGGCCATCGTTAGCAGCCTTTCGGACCTGTATGGAAAGGGACCGGAGGGAAAGACGGACTTCAACAACGCCAGCCCGCAAACGGTCGCCGACCACCTGACAGCGGACGACCCTCTGGGAGTCGGGCCAAAGGGTTTGGATGCCGCCACCAAGACCTATCGCGACCTTGCCGACGCGATGGTTACTTACCGTAATGCTCCCCCGCGCAGCGGGCTGCTGGCGGACCTGAACGACCTGCGCAACGTTCCGGGGGTGACACCCGCCGTCATATCCACCTTGACCAAGGATTTTTATCTGGCCAGCTACGCCATAACTAACACCAAAATAGTGGGACCGAAGGTGGGCTCCGACCTGCGCCGTCAAGCGCTCTATGTGACCCTGGCAGGCCTGGGCGCAATGATGATTTACATTTGGTTTCGTTTTGAGCTAATCTATGGCGTCGCTGCCGTAGTCGCCACGTTTCACGACGTGATTATTACGCTCGGATTCTTTTCCCTATTGAACAAGGAAATTACCCTGACGGTCATCGCGGCCCTTCTGACCCTGGTGGGCTACTCCATGAATGACACGATCGTGGTCTTTGATCGAATCCGGGAGAACGTGCATGCGAACAAACGCGAGGATTTCACCAAACTCGTCGATCGCAGCATCAACCAAACTCTTAGCCGGACTATTCTGACCTCGGGTTTGACGTTCCTCGCGGTTCTCTCTCTCTTCCTCTTCGGAGGAGAGGTTATCCACGGGTTTGCGTTCTGCCTGGTGGTGGGAGTCATCATTGGCACTTATTCTTCAATCTTTATTGCCAGCCCGATTGTGGTGTATTTTTACCAGCGTCTAGCCAAAGGCACGGTAAGTCAGAGGGTCAAGGTAGCTTGAGCGCGTGCCGGTTCGACCCTGCTCGTAGGGTCCGAACGTATCGCGCGTAGTTTTAGAGGAGGCGATAATCCATGTTTGACGACACCTTATTGGAGTCCTCGACCAAGCGTGCGCCAGTTTTGAGAACCAAACATTGGCTCATCTCGCTTGCGATAGGCGTGGTCGGTTTCCTGGCCGCATATTATGGACTGAAGTCTATCTCGGCCAACGACCCCAACGTGATTTTGACGCAGGCCGGGATTGTGGGTGTGCTGCTTGCCGGCTTTGCTGCGATCCTCTGCTACGTGGTTGAGGACGCCGGCCGTAACGGCTTCAGCCGTGGCCTTTGGTTTGCCGTCGTGTTCTTGCTGAATCTGGTGGGATTCATCATCTACCTGATTTACAGCGCGGCAAAGACGGGTGACTGGAAGCGCGCCACACTCCCCGTAGCTTACATCTTTGAGGTGATCATCATCGGGGTGATGGTGCTGATGCCTCTGATTTACACCGATGCTCTGCCCAAAGCACAGTTGATGACCTTTCTGGCAGCTCCTCCACCTCCCCCACCTCCTCCGCCCCCGCCAGCAGCCGCAGCCCCCGCTCCTAAGATTATCCATAGGGTCAGCGCTGAAGACATGATGCGGGCGCCCACGGTAATCCCGAAAACGGTTCAGCAAGTCAAGGACGAGCCTGAGCCGGCTCCTAATGCCGGGGTTGGAGTGGTGGGAGGCGTTCCGGGTGGTGTTCCCGGTGGACAGATGGGTGGTGTCCTGGGCGGTGTGATTGGCGGCGTCCTTTCTGCTGCGGCTCCTCCGCCTCCTCCGCCTCCGAAGCCGAGCGCTCCCAAACGCATCCGGGTTGGCGGCCAAGTGGAATCTGCGAAGTTGATTTTCCAGCCCAAGCCGGAGTATCCTCCCCTCGCAAAAATGGCGCGCATTCAGGGGACGGTGCGGCTGGACGCGCTGATCAGTAAGGATGGCACCATTCAAGACTTGAAAGTGATATCCGGCCACCCGCTGCTGGTCCGAGCGGCCATCGATGCCGTGCAGCGCTGGCGCTATCAACCTACCATGTTGAACGGCGATGCTGTGGAAGTGGCTACCGAAATCGATGTGAACTTTACATTGTCAGAATAACCAGAAGATTCTGGTAATTTTACAGGAGGGAAAACAACACTATGTTAGCTGCAAACCTGATGAGTTTAGGTGTGTGGTTGTTCCAGGAGGGAGGAGAGGCGGCCGGATTCGACCCCCTTTCCATGTGGCATTCCATGGGATGGCCCGCCCGCTTGGTGGTGATCGTGCTCTTTATTATGTCGGCTTGGTCGATCGGCGTCATGATCGACCGTTGGATCGCCTTCAGTTCTGCGCGCAAGCAGTCGCGGGTTTTCGCCCCGGCCGTGGCGGGCGCTCTGAAGGATGGAAAGATCGATGAAGCGATTTCCATCGCGGAACAGAACAAGCGCAGCCACCTGGCGAAAGTGGTCACGGCGGGACTCCAGGAATTCCAGGCGCATCAAGTGTCTTCGGAAATCTCCGGCGAAACCATCGAAGCGTCCAAGCGGGCTTTGGAACGGGCTGCGGCCATCGTGCATGCCGAATTGAAGCGCGGCGTGTCCACTTTGGCCACCATCGGTTCCACGGCTCCTTTCGTGGGCCTCTTCGGCACCGTGCTCGGCATCATTCACGCGTTCCAGGGAATTGCGGGCAGCAAATCAACCGGTCTCGCAGCGGTCGCCGGCGGAATCTCGGAAGCTCTGGTCACCACGGCTATCGGTCTTTTCGTTGCCATCCCCGCCGTGTGGATTTACAACTATTTCACTACCAAGATCGAATCGTTCGACGTCGAGATGGACAACTCCTCTTCGGAGTTGATCGACTATTTCATTAAGCGGTCATCGCGGGGGAAGAAGTAAATGGCCAAAAAAACCACAACGCTTGGGGCTGTCTCCGATATTAACGTAACCCCCATGGTGGATGTGATGTTGGTGTTGTTGATCATCTTCATGGTGATTACGCCCATGTTGCAGAAGGGTGTTAGCGTCGATATGGCGAAAGCCACCAACACGCGCGACATGCAGGATGCCGATAAAGAAGACGCCGTTGTTATCGCCATCACTCGGGACGGTAAGATTTATCTCGGATCCGACCCGATCGCTGAGGACCAGCTCACCCCGCAGGTGAAGGACCGGATTGCCAACAAGCTGGATAAGACCGTCTACCTGAGAAGCGACGGGCGCGCGAAGTTCGGCGTGGTCGGCGCGGTGGTGGACGGCGTCCGCGCCGCGGGTGTGGACTCTCTGGGGCTCGAAACAGAAAAGCGGGTCAACCGCGCCGTGCCTGTGCCGGTTCCGTCGCAATAGGCGAGCCGGCGTTTCCACTAGCTCGGCTCGTCTAATCCGAAGGAGGGTAATGCTATGTCTATGAACGTAGGCAGTGACAAGAAGGGCCCGATGGTCGACATGAACGTCACCCCGTTAATCGACGTGTTGCTGGTGCTGCTCATCATCTTTATGGTGATCACACCCCTCACACCCAAAGGGCTCGACGCGCTTGTTCCTCAGCCTAGTAAAGACAAGAGCCAACCAGATCAAGAAGTCCTTAACCGGACGATCGTGGTGAGTATCGACGCCCGGGGGCAACTGCAGCTCAACCAGTCCCCGATTGCGCTTGCGGATCTCGGGCCCCGGCTAGAGGAAATCTTCAAAACGCGCAACGATCGCATTATGTTCGTGAAAGGGGATCCCGACACGAACTTTAGCGATGTTGCCGCGGTTATCGACGTCGCTAAAGGCGCAGGCATCGACAAGATCGGGTTAATTACGAAGGCGATTGCAGAAGGAAACTAGTTTCTCATTTGCTTCCGTTAAGGGAGGAACGCTGATGAAACGTTATAGACTCACCCCGCTCTGGGGGGTGCTGCTGCTGGCGCTCGCTGCCAGCGGCTGCAACAGGCTGAAGGCGCGGGACCACCTTAATCACGGCGTACAGGACTATCGCAACGCGCAGTTTCAGCCCGCCATCATGCACTTCAAAGAAGCCGTGAGACTTGATCCCAGCTTGCTGAACGCGCGCCTTTATTTGGCTACCGCGTACGCGCAGCAATACGTCCCGGGTGGAGACTCCCCGGACAATAAACAGTTCGCTCAACAAGCCATCGACGCCTTCCAGGATGTTTTGCGAATGGATCCGAGCAACATCACCGCTTTGGCCAGCATTGCCCAGATCTATTACAACATGAAGGATTTCGACAAGGCGAAGGATTACAACGAGCGCCGGATCAAGATCGAACCCAATAATCCGGAGCCCTACTACTGGATAGGTGTAATAGACTGGGCGGTTACTTGGAGGGGTGCGCAGACTTTGAGGAAGGATCACAGCCTCGACACCGCCAAGGACCCGGCGCACCCTGACCTATTGCCCCCAATTCCGGATAAGCTCCGCAAGCCGCTCGCCGATACGAATGCGCCGCTGGTTGATGAGGGCCTCAAGGCCTTGAATAAGGCTATCGAGCTCAAACCCAACGACACCGATTCCATGGCCTATCTCAGCTTGATGTACCGGCAAAAGGCGGAGATCGACCCCGATAATGGCGCTCGCGAAGCGGACCTGAAACAGGCTGAGGACTGGGTGAATAAATCCTTGGCTGCACGCAAGGCGGGCGCCAGCGGCTCGAGCGAAGGTGGCTCGTCCGCAGCCCAATAGACCGAATACTCTTTTGCAGAAGATCCCGGCCGGACTTGTCTCGACTCGCAAGGTCGACAACAAGTCCGGCCTTTGTTTTTTTCCACCTTTCGACCTGCTAAAATATCCGTACCGAGTATGCTGAAATTTGAAGACATTCTGAAGGAAGTGGAGTCCTACCGGGGCGCAGAGGACTTCTCATTACTCCGGCGCGCATATGATTTTACCGCCTTACAACATGCCAACCAAAAGCGGCTTTCTGGCGAGCCCTACATTATCCATCCCCTGGAAGTCGTGCACATACTCGCCGGCATGAAGATGGATCCTATCTGCCTGGCGGCCGGCATGTTGCACGACGTCATCGAGGACACGCACACGACCCCGGAGCTGGTTCAGCAAGATTTCGGCGCCGAGGTGGCGCGCATCGTCGAGGGCGTGACCAAGATCAGCCGGATTAAGTATCTCAGCCCGGAGGAACAGCAAGCCGAAAACTTCCGCAAAATGGTGCTGGCCATGGTCGACGACATCCGCGTCGTCCTGGTCAAACTTGCCGACCGGCTGCACAATATGCGCACACTCGAATACCTTCCCCCGGACCGTCGCGAGCGCATCGCGCGCGAGACCCTGGAAATCTACGGCCCGATCGCCCACCGCCTGGGTATGGGAAAAATCCGCGGTGAGCTCGAGGACCTTGCCTTCAGCCACCTCGAACCCGAGGCATTCGACGACTTGAAGCGGACGGTCGAGAGTCGGCGCAAGGTAAGCGACGAGTTTTTGGCGGAGGTCCGGGCGCAGGTCGAAGCCAAGATGAAAGAGACCAATATTCCCGCTCGGGTCGAGGGGCGCGTCAAGCGACTCTACAGCATCTGGCAGAAGCTGCGACGGCAGCAGATTCCCATCGAGCAGGTCTACGACTTGCTCGCCGTGCGCATCATTACCGACAGCGTCAAGAACTGTTATGGCGCGCTGGGGGTTATCCACAACACCTGGCGGCCCGTCCCTGGCCGCATTAAGGATTTCATCGCCATCCCGCGGCCTAACCTCTATCAGTCACTGCACACGTCTGTTATTGGACCCCATGGCCAGCCCTTCGAGGTGCAGATTCGCACCGAGGAGATGCACCGCATCGCGGAGGAGGGCATTGCCGCTCACTGGAAGTATAAGGACGGCCGCCCGCTCAACCAGCAGGATGAGGAGCGCTTCGCCTGG
>CAZCVY010000285.1:0-8202 GCA_964501985.1 uncultured Acidobacteriota bacterium
AATTTTTCAACATCTTTAACCACGCACAGTTCACTAACCCCGACGGCGAGTACTTAGATTTAGCTTCGACCTTCGGATTTGTCACGCACGCCCAATCGCCGCGCATCGGGCAACTCGCCGTCAAGTTCATCTTCTGAATCTCTACGCCAGATTCAATTTGCGCTGAAATGGATCTTTTGAATGCGCCTGATACAATTTAAGCTTTTCGCCCCTGCCGCCCTGATGCTGATGCTGGCGGGCGCAGGCTTGCGCTCGCAGGGTCCGGGACAGCACAACCCTCTCCCGTTGCCCTCGGGAAAGGTCATCTATGATCCGGTACCCGGACGGCCGGTGCCCACGAACAGCTTTCCCGGAACCGTGGCCCTGAGCCCGGACGGCCACTATTTAGCGATCCTGAACGATGGATGGGGAACGCCCGAATCCGCCTACAGCCAATCGATCGGAATTTTGGACCTCGACACTCATCAATTGCGGGATTTTCCTGACACCCGGCTCCGGCTCGACGCCCATCAGGTTTATTTCTGCGGCTTGGCGTTTTCGAACGACGGCGCCCTGATGTATGCTTCGATGGACTCCTACACGGATCCCTCCGGCCAGCGGCCCAGCGATACGGGTAACGGAATCGCCGTTTACAACTTTCATGCCGGCACCCTGACCCCGGCGAGGTTCCTGCGCATTCCCTTGCAGGATGTTGCGCCGGGTGAGATTAGGAACGTTGCCTTGCCGGTGCTGCCGACTGGGAAGTCGATTCCTTATCCCGCCGGACTGGCCGTGGTGCCCACCGCGGCGGGAAGCGATCAGCTTCTGGTTGCCGACAATCTCGCGGACAACGCCCTCTTACTCGATACGGCCACCGGCAGAGTCGTCAAGACCTTCGACCTTTCGACGGGAGAGCATATTCCGGCAGCCTACCCCTATGCCGTCGTCGCAACCCGCGATGGCAGCCGGGCGTATTGCAGCCTCTGGAATGCCTCCGAGGTGGCGGAGATTGATTTGTCCAAAGGAGCGGTGACAAGGCGGATCAAGCTGCTCGCGCCGTCCCAATTCATGGCGGCCGGCTCGCACCCCACCGCGCTCCTGTTGAGCCCTGATGAGAAGCGTCTGTACGTCGCCCTTGCGAATGCGGACGCGGTAGCGGTATTAGATACCGCTACAGGCAGTCTGGTTACAACACTCTCCACGCTTCTACCCGGCCAAAAGTTCGGGGGCAGTTTCCCCAGCGCGCTGGCGCTAAGCGAGGACGGCGAAACACTCTTTGTCGCGGATTCAGGCGTTGACGCCGTCGCGATGTTCGACGTCAGTAATCTTCCTGCTGCGGTCCACGCCCGCGGGTTCGTTCCCACCGAGTGGTATCCCGCTGCATTGGCGGTAAGGAGGGATGACCTGATCGTAACTTCCGGGAAGGGGCGCGGTTCCGGCCCGAACAGCGGCCCACCCTTGTCACCAATGATGGCCCACTACGAAAAGCATCCCTATGTTATGGAACTGCTGCACGGTTCAGTAGCCTGCCTGCGAATCTCGGAAGTCCGCCACCATCTCGAGAGCCTCAGCCGGCAAGCCGAGCGGAGCAATTTGATGCAGGACGTAGACTTCACCCTGCACTTCCGCACTCCGGGCAATCCCATCCGTCACGTGATTTACATCATCAGAGAGAATCGCTCCTACGATCAAGTTTTCGGTGACCTGAAGCCTGGAAACTCCGACCCCTCGCTGTGCCTTTATGGCGAGGACATCACGCCCAACGCGCACAAACTGGCGCGCCAGTTCGGGATTCTGGACAATTTCTATTGCAGCGGAAATGTTTCGGGCGATGGCCACGTCTGGTCCACCGCCGCCACCAGCAACGACTATACCGAGAGAACCTGGCAGGTGATGCAGCGCGCCGATGAGCGCACGTACGACTACGAGGGAGATGTTAGCCACGAATATCCCATGCTTGAAGGAATTCCCGATGTGGATGAGCCCGCCACCGGATATCTTTGGGCCAACGTCGACCGGCATGGCCTTACCCACCGGAACTATTCCGAATTTATCGAGACCCAGTGGTGCGACACAGGGTTCGTGGTAAAAGATGCCAAAGAGAATCACCCGCTGCCGCCCGGCGCAAGCTGTGCACAGAATTTTGTGCGAACCGGAGGGCCGTTGCCCGCGAACGTCGGTGAGCCCCATGGATCTCCCAGCCCCTGGCCTTGGCCTGTGCCCATGATGTTCCGTGACATCCCCACCAAGCCCGAAATCGCGGGCCACTACGACCCTCGGTTCCCGGATTTTCGCATCGACTATCCCGATCAGCTCCGGGTCGATGAGTTTCTGAACGAATTCGTGAGATTTGTAAAAGCCAGAGAAGCGGGAAAGGGCGATGAGCTGCCGCAACTCGTAATCATGCGCCTGCCCAATGATCACACGGCCGGGACCAAACCTGGCTTCCCGACACCCTCAGCGTCGATTGCGGAAAACGACTTGGCGGTGGGGCGTCTGGTGGAGGCCGTTTCCCATAGCCCCTATTGGCAGGACACGGCGATCTTGATCCTCGAGGATGACGCTCAAGACGGGCCCGACCATGTGGACGCGCACCGCAGTCCCACGCTGGTGATCAACAAATACTCGCCCGGGAATCCCGCCCAGCCTTTCGTCGATGACACGTTCTACACGACCGTGAGCACGATTCATACCATCGAAGTCCTGCTTGGCCTGCCGCCAATGAACGTCAATGACGCTCATGCTCCGATCATGTCGCCGCTCTTCGAAGGCGCCGGCGACCAGTTACCCTTCGATGCCGACTACGCAAACCAGCGGAACGGCCTGATCTACAAGATGAACACCTCACACTCCCCCGGCGCCGCAGAATCCTCCAAGATGGATTTCACCCACGCCGATGCCGCCGACGCGAAAGTCCTCAACGCGATTCTCTGGCGGGATCGCAAGGGCTCCGTGCCTATGCCCGAGAGCAGGTCCAATTATCAATCACCTGAGTGATCGCCGCCGGCCCCGGAGAGGCGGCAGCGTAAAAAATATTCCAGGGGGGGCTACACCGGGGAAATCCGCAGTTCTCGCTGGGCGATAGCGACCTCGGAAACTATGCATTGTGCGAGCATTAGCGGGTTCTTCCTGAAAAACCCCCTTCCCACCAGCAACAATGCAAAACGCCCCACATACTGAAATTCCGCGTGCAAGCTCGTGGGAAGGCGAGGGGCAGCAAGCTGCCGCCCTTTGCTGGAAGGGATCGCTCACTTCATCCGGAGCAGCGCGAGGCCGTGACTCGGCACTTCCACGGTGAAGCTGTTCTTGAAAATGCCCAGATCTTTCTTGGCCCACAAATCTCGGACCGCAGCCGATTCGCCCACTTCGGCATCCTTAAAATAAACAGTAATCGGAGCGCCGTCCTCTCCACGATTGAAAAGGCCCACAGCCTTACTGCCGTCGGCAAGAGGCTTCATCCAAATGTCCAAAGGCCCTTCTTGTGCAATGCGGTGTCCCTGGACACCCGCAGGATCCTGATCCACGGCGATGACTTCCGGATTGCTCAAGATGGCCAGGCTCGCGGAGCTGATTTTTCGGAGGTCGGCGCTGGCGATGAGAGGGGCGGCCAGCAGGCTCCACAGGCTCACTTGGGTTCGACTTTCGTCAGCGGTGATTTTTCCCAAACCCACCAGCAGCATATCCGGGTCATTCCAGTGGCCCGGCCCGGCAAAGCGCTCAAGGCCGTTCTGCTCAAAGCCCACCAGTGAGAATCGGTCGTAGTTGTAATCGAGGTCGCCGGTGGTCCGCCACATATTCGCGCCCGCCGCGGCGCCCCACGCCCAGACGCGTTCCAGACCATACTGACACAGGCTATAGAGGATGGGGCGGCCCGTTTGTTTCAGCGCGTCGCCCATTTTCTTGTAGGCGCCAAGCATTTCACTCGGTTTGTAGACGCGCCCGCCGCTGCACCAGTCATATTTCAGAAAATCCACTCTCCATGCGGCGTAGGTGCGTGCATCCCCTTCTTCATGTCCGTAGCTACCCTCATACCCGGCGCAGGTTTTGGGGCCGGGTGACGAGTAGATACCGAACTTCAGGCCCTTCTTGTGGATGTAGTCGCCGAGTGCCTTCATATCGGGGAAATTGGCATTGGAATGAATTAAGCCCTGGGCGTCGCGCTGCCCTTGCCAGCAATCGTCGATATTGACGTACTCATATCCCACGGCCTTCATGCCGTTCTCCACCATCCGATCCGCCTGCGCACGCACGTCGGAGTCGGTGACCTTGCACAAATATCCGTACCAGGTGTTCCAGCCTAACGGAGGCTTCAAAGCAACGGTGGTTCCTTGGGCCCGCAAAAGCGGGCAAGAAAATAAGAGCAGTACGGGGAAAACACGGAAAATCCGGCGGATGGTGCTCCGCTTCATCTTGGGACTCCTTTTCCATACGACACGACGAGGGCTCCAAACTCTCTCGGCGACACTTACTTGCGGCTCGGGAGATGTCGAACGTTTCGGTCATCTCCTGAGCTCAAAAGAGAAAGAGTTTACTCCTACATCCTCTCTTGTAGGAGAAAGTCTTGATCTTTGGGAGCGTATCGCTGCGACTCGATCGTCCGAGGGGTGAGGCCGGCGGTGGCTCACACCTTATCTCCTGGGGATTCCTTAGAGCCTTTAGGTGTGCCTTGGGGACGAGTAAGGTAGGAATTTAAGCCCTGCAATGTTCCCGTTACCGAATTGATCTCGCCGCACCCAAATGACGCGCGCAGCAATCGTTCGGCTGAATTGCCCCTTGATAACGACTTCGACCTCTTGCTTTGGGGCCAGCGCGAGCTTGGTGTGAACACTCGCACCCGACAAGGAAATGTCCATCGTGGCCGCAAAGGTGTCGGAACCTAACTTATCACCCTTTAAGGCCAGACTTGCGGGGATGGCGATAGCTTCGCGCTCCCACCGACGAAGGTCAACTTCTACATTGAATGGCATGCCAGTCCATCCTCACATCTTTCGGGGTCTCAAAGCCAAGGAGCGAGAAGCTCCTTGGATGGAGTTCCCATTGTTGGACTAGATTTGATAAGTGCCACCAGGTGATCATCTGCTTCCTGATGATTTAACCTGGAATTCCCCCAACCCACTCTTAGCGAGTTCTGATGATATCCCTGATCGCCGCCCAATACAACAGTAAGTCAGTAGTACGTTCGGTGGTAATACCCTCAATCGAACGTAAGGCCGCTATAAAGTGGGCTTCTATATAGGCTTGAAGCCAGCGCTACGTCCCAAATCAGGACACTGCCCACAAACGGCGATCCCGCAAGTCTCTCCGTGCTGGATGGATCGCAATTTTGATAAGCTTGCGCGCTGCTATACGGATCCCCGCTAAGAGAGGCTGCGAAGAATCTTTTGCAAGCCCTCGACGGATGCTCGCACATTCTTGAGGGCGTCGCCGTTGGGGCGAAAGTGCGTTTCGATCGACAGCGTTCCTCGGTATTGCGCTTCCCGCAGCGCCTGGAGTTGGCCGGGCCAATCGATGATTCCACTGCCGACGGGCGCCCAGCTCAGTTGACCTGAAGATGGGTCGCGTTTTACGTCTTTCACGTGAACGTGGCTGATCAACCCCGCGACTTCCTTGTAGCCGTCGGGATAAGGAACGTCATTCATCATCGCGGCGTTAGCAAGATCCCAGTTGGCGCGCAGGTGGGGTGAGTTGACATCGCGCAGAATGCGGCCCAGTTCCTTCGCCGTTCCCACGTTGAGATCGTATTCATTTTCGATCATCAGAGTGATCCCGTTGCGCGAGGCAAGCTCCGCGGCCTTGGCCAGGCGATCGCGCACGTAAGGATAAGCCTTTTCGGGCTCGGGCACGCGCCAGTAGCTAAAAACTCGAATCTTCTCCGTGCCGAAAAAATGGGCAATGTCGAAGCACCGGCGCATCAGGTCGGCGGTGTCGCGGTCGGTGTAGGTGGAATGAAACACCAAGGCGTCTTGCGGATGAGCGGGCATCTCCGGCAGTGGATACTTGAAGATGGGCGAGGCGATGCTGCTCACGCGCAGCCCGTGTCCCGCAATTAGAGATTTCGCGTGGTTGAGTTCGTCTCGCGAAAGCGCCATCACGTTTTTCTGCCAGATTTCGCGCACTTCGCAATAACCCAGTGAATAATGCGTGATGAAATCGAGCGCCTCGGCAAGGTCGTCAGAGATTTCGTCGGTAATGATCCCCAATTTGAAAGGATAAGAGGTTGCGCTCGCCCGACCAGGCAACGCGGAAAGCGCCGCCGCTGCCCCCGCGACAAAGGACAAGAACTGGCGCCGAGTCGCGCGCCCGCCCCGTTCTACTGGGAGGGTTTCGGCGCTGCTCGTTGACGCCAACCGATGTGGGTTCGAAGACTCCATGCGGAAATGATATCACTGCACCAGAATTCCGTGACGCACGCCGAGCGTCAGGCGTCTTCGCCGAAAGGCGAGTCGGCGAGGTGGCACGGCCACTCCTGGCTGTGCCCAGAATGCACAGGCGGAAGTGCCTGTGCCACTAGATTCACCTGAGACCTGACACCCGGCACCTTCCTGCCTCAGTGTTGCCGGCTTGCGGCGATCGCATGGAGGCAATCCTTGGAGAGTTCGGAGCGATGCTCCTGCATGCACGCATGGCGCTTCTCGTCATCGCCGAGATCCTTTGCGCACAATCTTTTGGCATCCGCATAGCAGGCGTGTTTTACCATCTCCGGCGTCATGACGGGAGGTCCCAGGACCTCGGTAATTTGGGGAAGCAGCCGCGAGGCCACCAACTTGTGGCCATCGGGGGTTAAATGGATGCCGTCCTCTTGGTGATACTGCGCGGGAAGATCGGCCGCACTGACCGGGAATACCTTGATGTTTCGCTCCTTGAGCCGGTCATTGATGGCGGCCATGTCAGCGTCGCCCTGTTCGCGGCCGATGCCTTTCAGCTTGTCGTTAAAAATTCCGCCACTAGTATCCAAGATGACGATCGTGGTTCCCTCAGGAATGTCCGCATCCATGCGGTTGCGCATGTCCGTGGTGGTGTTGCCGTAAATCCCTGCGTTTATGACGTTAACGCCGTAGCCTTTCTCCCGCAGCATGGACTGGAGTTGAGCGGAAAATGCCTCGGTTGCCGCCACGTTCCAACCCGAGACATTACTGGCCCCAAAGCAGACGATTTGCGCGCGGGCCGGGACGCCAAGCGACATCATCATGGCGAGCGCCGACGGAATATAGAATGCGTACCGCTGGGAAATCAGCATGGATCACCTATGTTCACTGGACTGGAGGCACCTCATTCGTGATGCTCCACCCACCATTGAAGAACCTTTCCGGTTTGCGGGTCGAGCGCCAGGATTGCGTCGCGCGACCACTCCACTAGCTTCGAGCAGACTTCTTCCGTGCTTTCCGGCTGATTGTATTTGACGCGGTTGCGGACGCAGTAGAGGCCGTTGCGGAATGCGGAGTTCACGACGCTGTCGCCGATGCCGTAACCTTTGACCTCGGTTTTATCGGCGGAAACCACCTTGCGCAGGTCGCCCGTCGGATATACGGCGAACTGCCTGCCGGTCAAATCCGGCAAACCGGCCAGCTTGGTCCTGCGGCCGGCGAGTTGTGCTTCCATCACCACGGAGCGGAACTGGGTGGCAAACAAGGACACCTTTTGCCCCGGGCAGCGGCGAGTTTTGGGCGCCTCGAGAAAGTCGGCAATGCAGCCCCCGTAGATGTAATCGAATGCCGGGAACCACGCCGAGCCGTGACCGGAAAATCCTGGGGGATGATCGATGATGAGGTTGGGCACGCCGTGCTCCGTCAGGGTCGCCGCTGCGCCAATGCCGCGGTCGGCGGGCTCGTATTCGTCGCCGAGAAAGAAGACGCCCACGGTGGGGTAGCGCACGCGCGTAATCAATTGGTCAAAGAAAATCTTGTTGTTGGCGTAGCTCGGGTCATCGCGCGCGGCCCCGGTGGAGCGCCACCCTCCGCAGGCCGGCACCACCAGCACCACGCCGTCAAGCGGTAAGCCGGGCATGGTGGCGAGGTCAAGACTCGCCCAGCCCCCCCACGATTGGCCGCCCACATAAATCCGCTGGTAGCCCTGTGCCTTAAGTTCTTTCAGGCGGCGCGCCAGGTAGACGGCAGCGCCGAAATTCGAGCCACCCGTGCGCCGGATTTCGTTGACTCCAGAGCGCGGATAATTGCCGTCGATCACGTCCCATCCGCGCGACTGTTGAATCTCGCTAACGAAGTA
>CAZCVY010000286.1:0-8129 GCA_964501985.1 uncultured Acidobacteriota bacterium
GTGACTGGCGAGAATCCTTCGAACCACGTCTTTGTCGATGGGGATGTCGAAAGCCAAGGCAATCTGTTGAGCAATGCGCGGACAGCCCCAGGTGGGATTGCGCTGCTTCATTTGGACCACGGCTTCAATGAGTTCTTTGTTGGGGCCTTTGGGGCCGGGCCTACCCCTGCGCTGGGAGGAGAAGAGCCGGCGATACTTGCGGTTCCTCAGAGCCTGGTGGAGGCTCAAGAGGGTCGAAGGTTTCAGAACGATGGCTGAACGGATCAGGCGGGCGGGGCGAATGAGGAGAGCACACAAACCGGCGACGAGGCGATCTGAAGTGCGTAGATGGGGTGACCGCTGCCGCGAACGATTGAGGATCAAGAGTTGTTGCTTGACAAGAACGGACTCGGCGACCACAGAACGGATGCCGCCTGGACCCCAGAGTCGGCCAAGAGTAGCGATGACATGGACGAAAAGGATGACGAGAGTGCGCATCTCAGCATCTTAGCAAGAACGGCTAACCCCAGGAATTGTGCTGTAAACTAGCAATTCGCCAGGGACACGTTCTCAAAAATTGAAATTGACGGCCACTTGGAGGAGGCGGGGATCGGCGGCACTCACGACCCTCCCGAAGGCAGGGCTGCTGATGTTCCCGCCAACGGCGGCGGCACCATAAAACTGGGCATGATTGGCCGCATTGAACGCCTCCACGCGGAATTGCAGCGATTTCGACTCGGTAGGATGGAGGCTCTTCAAAAGGGCAAGGTCGGAGTTGACGATGCCGGGGCCGTAGAAAAGGCGCCGCGCCGCCGTGCCCATTTGGCCGAGGGCGGGAAGGCTGAACAGCGACGTGTTAAAGGCGGGCCTGCCATTTCGAGGGTTGGCGTTGACTTCCATATTGCCGACGGAAACGGTTGGAGTGTCCACGCCATTATTGTTGATGCCGTTGGGGATGGTGCCCAGCAGCGAGCTGTCGTTGTTGTTATAAAGAGTCACGGGAAAGCCGGTGCTGAATCGCGTAATTCCCGTGAGGCTCCATCCCTGCGTGAGCCTGTTCCGGCGATTAAGGAGATGGCCGATGGGGAGTTCGTATTTGTAACTCGCCACAAAATTGTGGCGCATATCGAATGCCGATACGGCCTTGCTGAGGTTGGGATCGACGGGGTTCACGGGCTCTGCCAGGCTGGATGATATGTCGAGAGATTTGCCGTAGGTGTAGCCCGCGAGCAATTCCAAGGGCCCACGGCTGTGACGGAGATTGATCTCGAGGGCGTTGTAATTAGAGTTCCCGAGCGTCTTCTGATACGTGATGGCGTCGAATTGGGAACTAAACGGGCCGCGAGTTCCGTGGATCACTTGTCCTGACGAGGTGACATATGTCCCCCCTTCGCCGAACGGTCCGCAGGTGGCGGTGCCGGGCTTAACCTGGTCCGTCTGGCTCACGCTTAAACATCGGGCAGGGTTCCCCGGGTTGGCGGAAATCAGCACCAGGAGACGATGCGCCTGCGAGCCGACATAGGTCACGCTGAGGAGCGTGTTGGGTTCGATCTGCCGTTCCACGGAAAGGGTGTAGCTGCCACTGTAGGGGGGCACATTCTGGTGGAAAAACGAGGGGACACCGGTGATCGGCAAATACTGCGACCAGTCGACGCTGGAATTGGGATTCGCCGCTGAGGCCCCGAATGCGGGGATGGGCTCGGGAAAGCGCTGGCCTACACTCTGCCCGTTTGCGGCCGTAACGAAGGGATTAGAAAACAGAGGGGGGGCCAGACTAGTATAGTCGTAGCCGTACGGCGGGTTGGCGCTCATGATGCCGGCGGAAAGCCCCTCGAAGGCGGTATAGTACAGGCCGTATCCGGCTCGCACGCTGGTCGAGCCGGGGCCGCCCAAGATCCTGTCCAACCAGCCGCTGTGGGCGTCCGGCGAGTATGCCACTCCTGCGCGTGGAGCAAAGTTGGTATGTTTCGTCGGTGCGAGCGTGGCAGGAATCCCGGGGTCGCCGGGAAACACCAAGCCCGCTGGGGCTCCCGGGTAAACCCGAGACTGCTCCCCCAGCTCCAAGGTCTGGAGTTGATTGTATTTTTCCTGCCACGCCGGTAGCAGATCCCAACGTAAACCGTAGTTCAGCGTGAGGCGCGGCTTGACCCGCCAACTGTCCTGCGCATAGACCCCCACGTATTTGTCACGGAGATAGAACGCCAGGGAGTCTCCCTGCGCATAGCTGCTGGGTATGCCGAGTAGGAAATCTGCAAAATCCGAACCCGTTTCCGCTCCCGTGAATGAGAACGCTCCGTTGAATGTGGCGTCGGGGTTGATATTGACCTGGTCGATGTGGAATCCCGCCCCCATTTTGACTACGTGCGTCCCCTTCACTTTCGAGAAATTTTCCGACACCTGGAACGTGTCGTTGGCCTCCTTGAGTCCAGTGGTATCCACGCCGAGGGTAAAGTCATTGAACGAGACGTTTTCGGTGCCTTCGATTTGCGGAGCCAGCGCATAGATAGAGGGATTACCTGCGCTATCAACGAACCCTTGTGACGCGAGGCTCGGGCCCACACCGCCGTGTGGCTGGCCTACATTGTTGGCATCCCGGAGATAATTCACGTGGAATTCGTTGACCGTGGTTGGTCCCAGGACCTTGGTCAGACCGAGGCTCACCAATTGTGCTCGACCCAGCGTGACGGCATTGAAGCCTGGAACATTGGCGCCGCCTTGCGCCGTCGGGTAAGGATTGTTCAGCTCGTAGTCATCAAAGAAGTAGTAAGCGGTAAGGGCTCCCAGACTGCTATGACTGTCGATTCGGGTCCCGCCCTTGTCATCGCGCAGGGTTTCATCATATGCAGAAGTCGAAAAGGTATTTGCCCCTTGATTGGGCAGGGGGATGGAGCGCAGCAGCGTCTTTGCCGGGCCTGACCACGCGCTGAGCGGGATCTGCGCGTTGGGCAGGACGCATTGCGCTGAGGTTTCGCACTGGGCAGTGTAATATGTTTCGCCGGGAAACACCGGATACCCGAGGTTCCGCGAAAGCGAGTCGGCCCAAGATTGGCCGTTCACCGTGCCGGTGAGCGAGTTCGCGATACCCGACAGTTCGCCGGTCCGCTCAAAAATCGAGGGCACAGATATTAAGCCCGTCTCCACGCCCTCGGTCATCCGCGTCCCCTGATAATCCATAAAGAAGAAGGATTTTTCTTTCTTGATGGGGCCGCCGAAAGTGCCGCCAACCTGGCTTTGGTCGTAACGGGCGCGATCCGAGGCAAGGTAGTTTCGAGCGTCCAGGTTCGTGTTTCGCAAGAAATCGAAGCCGCTGCCGTGAACTTCATTCGTTCCCGATTTAGTCGTAACAATAATTTGACCGCCGCTGTAATTGCCATACTCGGCATCAAAGTTACTCGTTAAGACACGGAACTCTTGAATGGAGTCAAGATTCGGAATGAGCGCCGCACCCATGCTGAAGTCTTCCTCGACGATGCTTCCATTAACGATGAATCCATTATTTGTTTCCCGCTGCCCGCTGACCGAGAGGTTGCCGGCATTGAGGTCCCCGGAAGGGGCCGTAGTTGTGCATCCGGACATGACTACCGCATTGGCCTGCCGCGAGCTGGCTGGAACGACGCCCGGCTGGAGAGCGAGCAAATCTGTAAAGCTGCGGCCGTTCAGTGGAACCGACGCCATCTTCGACGTCGTGATCGTTTCGCCAAGGGTGGTGTCGGCAGCGTCGATGTGGATTCCAGATTCTGTCACCGTCACTTCCGTGTTTTGTTCCCCCAGTTCCAGATTCAAGTCGATTTCCAATGCCTTGCCGGTCTCAAGGATAATCCCGGACCGAAGAACCGGGCGAAATCCGGATTGGTGAGCTTCTATCTGATATTGGCCGGGGGGTAGTGCAGGCAGGGAATAGAATCCGTCGGAATTGGTGGTCGTCATCTGCTGCACTCCCGTTTCTGCGTTGCGGACGACAACGGACACACCCGGGATTACAGCCTCACTCGGATCCACAACCTTTCCGGAGATGCTCCCGTCCGGACTGGCCCAATCTAAACCGCACGCCAGGAGTACGACCGAGATCAACAGGCCCACAGAGCGGGCGATGGGGAATTTCAGCGATGCAAGTCGGATAATCCCTGCCACCATGTCTCCTTCCTCAAAAGTCCGCCTTGCGGGGTTGTCCGGCGGACGCTCCCCCAGGTGAGACCTATAAATAAATGCAAGTCGGTTGCAACTAGGGGGCCGCCGCAGAATCTCAGGCGTATCTGCTTGTGGTTATGCACTTTTGGGCTTCGAGAATCCAGTCACAGTCGTACGAACCGAGAAGTTAGTTGGCTTACACACCCAATCTGGTGGGGTAAAAGCCGCTAAAGGGGCGCTGTATGCCCAGCACATCATCCCCTGCAGGAGCTGTCCTAACGAGTGATTGGCGAGCAATACTAGTTGCAACTTATTTGCAATTAAAAGGTAAGTATTGCCCATCTTTTTCGCACCGTCAACGATTTGCACGCCATTGGTAGCAATGAGCGACCGAATGGCACATTTTTCCAGCCAACTCGCTCTGCGGAGGGGGCCGATCGCGGATTGCTCGCGAACCATGCCGCAGCGATTACGAATCCACTTGGCTGTGTAGTCACGAAACCGTTCTTGTGACCCGGAGTCTAGCTACGCCGAACCATGAGCACGATTAGGCCGTTTGCCGGCCAGTTGCCGCCGACAATTGCGAGTATGGCTCCTAAACGCTGGGCGACAAGCCGGCTGGCATACCTAGCGGGCCCCGTCGGATGGCGGGGCCCAGTTGAACTCTCCGGGGACATAGCCGGGCCCATCGGTTGCATGGACACGGGAGGAATGTCATCATGTATGCATGCAAACTGTCTTCGAAGCGGCGGGTGGTAACGAAGGCCTGCGCCGCCTTGCCGACGCTTGGCATCGTCGGGTGATGGCCGACGACGTGGTCGCCCATGCATTCAGCCACGGCTTCCACGCACAGCATGTCGAGCGACTCGCCGCTTACTGGGGTGAGGCACTCGGTGGCCCGACCACGTATTCCGATTCCTATGGTGACGAGACCACCGTTGTCAAGATGCACAGCGGGAACGGGGAGCACGATGAAATGGATCGCCGCGCGATTGCCTGCTTCGACCAGGCTCTGGCCGATGTCGGACTAGCCAACGACGGTGCTTTGCGACAAGTGCTGCACGACTACTTCGCCTGGGTAACCACGACAACGATGTCCCGCTACCACCAGTCCGCCGATGGTGTGCCGAACGGCCTCAGCATCCCACACTGGTCATGGGACGGACTCCAGGAGTGAGACTCTCCCTGCAATTGGCTCGCCTACGCCACTTTACTCGTGCTAAGGGCTGTTTGCCGTGGAGGCTACAAGGTCAGTCCTTGGTCATTCGGCTGTGCGCGAACGGCGTAATGCCGAGTAATCCCTTGGCGCCGGATAAGTCTACCCTTGGCGACCTATGGGGAGTAATATGGAGAAACTCCAGCAACCGTTTGCTGATGAGGCACTTGAAGCATCATTCCCGGGGATTTGAGCCAGCCAATTCGCGGCATTCATGACACTGTTAACGTTGTAATTCAACTCACGCCGAAATCACTTGCGTAGGCAAATACAGCGGGAAATTCATGCCGCGCAGGAGGTCCTGAAATCGCCGGTCGGAGCGCAGAGATTATTGCAACTTTGAGAATTCCGCCTTGGCTTGCTTGAGAATCGGGATATCAGGGTCGGCGTCTTTCCAGAGGGTGAGGAAATCCTGGTAGGCAGCCTTTGCCTTGGCCTTATCACCCGACAAAGCGAACGCCCTGCCCAGTTGCAAGCGCGCCAGTGCCCCTACGGGATCGGCGAGAACGATGCCGCGGTGATCGAGAATCTTCTGGAATTCCGTGGCGGCTTCGACGCCCTGGTGCGCGGCCAGATAGGCTTCGCCGCGCACGTAGGCCGGATAGAGGTTCCCGAAGAACGCAAAGAAGCCGCTGCCCGTTTGGGCCAGCTCATAGGGAGCGGCGATTTGCAGCAGATCGATACCGTCTGAAGGCTTGCCATGACTGAGTGCGAAGAGTGCGCGAAGTGTTGGCAGGTAACTGAATTGGACCGATGTATCCTCAGGGAACAGCTTCTCCAGATTGTCCGCGAGCGTTTGAGGCCGGACAGAATCCCCCGAGAGAGCCAGCGCAAAAGCGGCGTCAGAATCCACGTCCCGGCCCTTGGAAAGCTCAAGTGCTGCCGTTGCGTTCCGCCGCGCCGCGGACGTGTTCCCGTCGAAGGCTTCCCACACTGCTGCCCCGGCCTCGTAAATAGCCGCTGGTTCCCGATGGCCTGCTTGCTGAGCCAAATCCACAGCGCGGCGGGACATCCTCCTGGCCAGTTGTAACTGGCCGGAACGAGCCAGGACCAGAGCCTCTGAGTGGGACACCCACTCTTCCGCTCCGGGCTCGCCTTTAGCCCGAGCCGCTTCCCGTTCCATTCCCGCCTTGTCATTCTTTAAGAACGCGATGTAGTATCGGCAGAGCAAGAGTTCAGGGATTTCGATTTTGCGCTCAGAGGCGCGCCTAAGGGCGTCCTCGGTTTCACTGAGGCGGTCAAGATAAAGTAAGCTATAGGCAAGAGTGACATAAGCAAACGTGTGGTCCAGATTGAGCCCGAGCGCTATCTTGGCTTCTTCGATCGAGTGCTCATACTTGCCGGAACCTAGGGAACCGAATCCCGACAACAAACCGTGGGCGTCAGCATCCCGAGGATACGCTTGCGCCCACAATCCCAAGGTTTGTATTTCCTTTTCTAGGTTTCCCGTCACCTGTCGATCGTACATAGCCGTGATATAGAATCTCTCCCGGTCGCTGGCACGATCGCGCAACTCAAAGGCCTTGGTCGTGCTCTCTCGGCACAGGACTGTCTCTCCCGTATCGCTGTACAAGTGCCCCAGGAACGCATGTGCCATCGCGAATTTGGGGTCGATCTCTACGGCGCGTTTGACAAGAGGCAAGGCGGCGGCAGCACCGGTGGAAAAGTTGACCTTCCAGGCCGCACTATATGCTTTCAAGGCTTCCAGCGAGGGTGTTGTCGCTTCGGCGAGCGGAGTGTCATGCTTTTCGACGGTGGCCAGCGACTCGCCGACCCGGGTTCGGAATTTGCTGGCAACTTGGCTGAGGGAGTTCAGGACATCTTCTTTTCTTGCCGCTTGCACCTGCTCCTCATCAAGGATGTCTCCGGTGCGGCAGTTCTTTGCCCGTAACCCGAGGACGTACTGGCTTCCGAGGCTGGCAATTGAGCCTTCCAGGACCGCAGCGCTGGCGATCCGCTCGCAGATTTCCTTGGCGAGTTCAGGGGTCAGTCGCGCGTCCGCGGGCTGGCCCATCAAACCCAGCGCCCTCTGAATTCGATCCTCGGAAACGAGGCTGAGAAATGGCGACTGTTCAAGCTGTACCGCCAACCCTTGGCGAAGCGCCCCGTCAAACACCGGGTCGCCGGTTGTGTTGGCGAAATCGGCGAGGACGAGCGTATCCTTGTCCGTGAGTTTTGGCGCGCCGTGGAAATGAAAGTAACCCGCGACAATGAACACCAGTGCAACCGCCATAGCAGCAGGAACAATCACCTTCCAGCGTTTGGCGATTCCATATGAGGTTCCCGGCTTCGAAGCAGCAATCACTGGCGCCGAACCTGTGTCCCGCTTCAGGCGTTTCAAGTCGGTGCGAATTTCCGACGCGTGCTGATAGCGTAAGTCGCGGTCCTTCTCCAGCGCCTTGAGGATGACCTCCTCGATCTTGGGTGGCAAATCGGGCTTTAGCTTCAGGGGTGGCGTTGGGGTTTGGTGCAGGAGGGCGCCGAAGATGGCCGCTGAAGTGGTTCCGCCAAACGGTTGCCGGCCTGTCGCCATCTCGTAAAGCACGCAGCCGAAACTGAAGAGGTCGGTGCGCGCATCGAGCCGCTCACCCCGCGCCTGCTCCGGCGACATATAGGCCATGGTGCCGATCACCGTGCCCGTACTCGTGAGGCTGTCGGGATCAATTGCCATCCCCGGCGCGTGGGGTAGAGGCGACGTTAATTTCGCCAGACCGAAATCCAGAATCTTTGCCTGGCCGCGCGTTGTGACCGGTATATTCGCCGGCTTAATGTCGCGGTGAACGATCCCCCTCGCGTGGGCCGCGTC
>CAZCVY010000287.1:0-6821 GCA_964501985.1 uncultured Acidobacteriota bacterium
CGGAACTCGTCTACGCCTCGCATGAGGTAGGTCTTGAAGTGTGGATTAACGGAAAGGTCGCACTTGACGTTCGTTCCCGAATACCGAATGGTGAAGCCAGTCCTCCAACGGTCCGAGGTATTGGCGGGCGAGCCATGAATCATCCGATCGTCATGTAGCGATATCTCGCCGGCTTTCAGGATGAGCGGAACAGCCGCGTCCTCGCGGAAACTTCCCCGCTCAAGTTCCAGCGTGAGAACCGAATCGGTCTGAGAGGAACGCCGGTGCTTGATCAAGCCGCCGAGGTGCGAACCGGGAATGACCTGCATGGCGCCGTTCCTTTCGTCGGAATCCGTAAACGCCAGCCACACGGTGACGGAATTGTGCGGTGCGAGCGGCCAGTAATAGGCGTCCTGATGCCAGCCGACTTTACTCGGATGGTGCGGAGCCTTGGCGAAAAAGTTCGAAGCCCAAAGATAATAGTTTGGCCCTAGGAGATCCTCCACGTAGTCGAGTATCTGGGGGTGGACACAGATCTCATAAAGATAGCGGCTCGACTCGTGCCATTCGCGGATTTCTTTCTCGTCTTCGCCCGGCCGCAAGAGTTTGAGAAGTTCCTGGTACTCTCGGTTGAGCCGCTCCACTTCTGCCGGGCCGTAAATGGCAGGCAGTCCCAGCAAGTATCCGTTCTCCGCATAGAATTTCTTCTGCTCTTCGCTCAGCCGCCGTCGTCCCAGCGTTTGCGCATTCGCCATCCGGCACCTCCCTGCGATTTGTGGGTTTCGGGCCACTCAATCGAGTCACGTTTGGCTGATCTATTCGGCTTGACAAACGAACGCCAGACATATATACACACCTAGGTATCTATAGTCAATAGGAATTGCTCGCGAACCGTTTGGTAGCTCCTGGATTCTGGTTGCCGGACCTTGAGATTCCTGGGAGAGGGAAATGTTATGAAGGCGCAAGGCGTTCGCAGGATTTCGATATCTTTGATACTTTCCGCGACGGGTTTGCTGGCGGCGGGGGCGGCGGCGCAATCATCGAATTCGACTTCGCCGGAACCATGGCCACCGAACGCCGCGCAGTACCGATTCCACATGATCGGGAACTCGCACATTGACGCCGTGTGGCTCTGGACGTGGCCCGAGGGCATGTCTGCGGTTGTCAGCGCCTTTCGATCGGCGCTCGAGCGGATGAAAGAGGATACCGAGTTCACCTTCATCGCTAGCTCCGCGCAATTTTACGAGTGGGTCGCGGCGACGGACCCAAAGTTAATCGATGAGATCCGCGAGCGCGTGAACGAAGGCCGATGGTCGGTAGTGGGTGGCTGGTGGGTTGAGCCGGACGTAAACATCCCCAACGGCGAGGCGCTGGTACGGCAGGGGCTGTATGGCCAGCGCGTGTTCCAGCAGTTATTCGGCCGCAAGGTGGTGATCGGCTTCAATCCCGACTCCTTCGGCCATCCCGGTACGCTGCCGCAGATTCTCAAGTTGCAAGGGCTTCGTGCCTATGTCTTCATGCGCCCCCAGCCGAAGGAAAAGGCTCTGCCCTCCGACCTCTTCTGGTGGGAGGGCGCAGACGGCACACGCATCCTCGCATATCACATTCCCATCGCCTATGGCGATTACGACGGCCCCATCATGCGCCGCGTGCACCGAATCGTAAGCGAGCTGCCGGAGCCGACCAAAGACTTGATGGCCTTTTACGGAGCGGGCGACCACGGGGGAGGCCCCACTAAGATCAACATTCAATCCATTTTCGCGGCTCGCAAGGAGCCGGGTGCGCCGACGATGGTCTTCAGCACACCCGACAAATACTTTGATGAGGTGAAGGATCTTCCCAACCTTCCGACACTCGCTGATGATTTACAGCACCATTCCGTGGGCTGCTACACGGCCCTCTCGGAAGTCAAGAAGAACAACCGGGCGGCAGAAGCGGCGCTGGTGACGGGCGAGAAGTTCGCCGCACTGGGTTCCGTGGTAGCAGGATCGGATTATCCCCAGAGTGAATTTACTTCAGCGTGGAAGAAAGTTTTGCTCATGCAGTTCCACGACAGCCTGGCGGGTAGCGCATTGCCTGCACACTATGAAATGGCGCGCCACGCGCAGGGTTACGCGATTGAAGTGGGCACGCAAGCCATGTACCGCGCCGCGGAGAGAATAGCCTGGCAGATTCCCACCATCGATCCGAAGTCGGAGTACATGGTGGTCTTTAATCCCCACGCTTGGGGCGCCAACCTTAACGTCGAATACGAACTGGGCTGGGAGTGGACCTCGGGAGCGACCCCGGAATCTCAGTCCGTCCAAACGAATTCTTCTCTGGTGGATGATCAGGGGCACGAGATCAACCATCAGTGGACGCAGGCTACCACCACGATTGACGACCGCAAGCGCCTGGTGTTCCGCGCGGCCGTTCCTGCCTTCGGGTACCGTCAATTTGAGTTGCGCAAAGTGACTCCCGCCGCCGCGCCGGAGTCAAGAGTTCGCGCTGAGGGGAACCAACTTGAGAACGAACATCTCCGCATCCGCTTCGCCGCCGACGGAACCTATTCGATTTATGATAAGGACGCGAAAGCCGAGGTGTTTGGTACCGCACGGGGGCGCGCGGTGGTGCTGGACGATCCGAGCGACACGTGGAGCCACGACGTGAAGGCCTACACTAAGGAAGTTGGCGCCTTTGACACGGCCCGGTGCCGCATCTTGGAAAACGGGCCGTTGCGTGCCACCCTCCGCGTGCGTTCGCGTTATGGCGCATCTTCTCTCGAAACCGATTGGGTGCTTTACGCGGGGGCACGGACCATTGAGGCGCGGGTCAACCTGGATTGGCATGAGCACCTGAAGATTCTGAAGTTTTCCTTTCCGGTGGACGTGCAGAACCCGCAGCCCACTTATGAGATCGCGTATGGTTACAAAGTGCGAAAAGCGGAGGGGAACGAAGATCCAGGCCAGAGATGGATCGACGTGAGCGGCGAGCGGGGTGGAAGCGAGTATGGCCTGGCGGTCATCAACGACGCGAAGTATGGATATAGCGTCAAAGGCAGCGACCTGCGCGTTTCTATTGTGCGCAGCCCGGTTTATGCGCAGTTCGAGCGCGAGTTGAAACCGGATGGTGAATACCTCTGGCAGGACCAGGGGCGCCAGACCTTTCGGATGCTGCTGGCTCCCCATGCGGGCGGCTGGCGAGAAGCCGGAATCGTGCGCCTGGCGGAAGAATTCACCGCGCCCGTACCCATTCTCTATCAGGGGATTCATCCCGGCGTCCGGCCCGCCTCGGCTTCCTTCCTTTCCGTCGACGTGCCGAACATTGTGGTTTCCGCCGTGAAGAAGGCCGAAGACGGAGAAGATATCATCGTGCGTTGCTATGAGACCGAGGGCAGGGCCACCACGGCCACGCTCGATCTGGGCCTCGTGAACCGGCGCTGGACGGGGATGTTCCGGCCTTTAGAGATCAAAACCCTCCGCGTCCCCCGTGAGGGAGGAGAGATCCGCGAGGTCAACGTGCTGGAGCAGTGAGGCACTATCGGGTATGCGGGAAGGGACAGAATGAACAATTCGCTAGTGGCCTGGGGGATCATGCTTGCCGTCGTCTCGGGCCTCATGAATGGAACCTTTACGCTGCCCATGCGCTACCTGGGACGGTGGTCGTGGGAAAACGTGTGGACAGTCTTCATAACAGTTGCGTGTCTGGTTATGCCGGTGGCGATATTATTCGCGACGGTCTCTCATCCCGTCGCCGTCCTCTCCGCCGCGTCCGCGCGCGCTGAGCTGATTGCCATCGCCACCGGGTTCATGTGGGGGTTCGGCGCGGTGATGTTCGGGCAAGGCGTGAGCGCGCTCGGCATCTCGATGGCGAACACGCTGGTGCTGGCCATCAGCGCCTCCCTGGGTTCCTTCCTGCCGATCCTGATCCTCGCGCCGGAACGCCTGCGCCAGCCGCAGGGCGAATTCATTATGCTCGGAACGATCGTGGCCATGGCGGGCATCGGATGTTGCGGCTATGCGGGAATTGTTCGGGAGCGAAGTGAAAAGCATCGCGAAACAGCCCCCCGCGAAATGGTCGGTGCAGCGCGCCCCTTGTGGGCCGGCCTTCTTCTCTGTTCCGGATCCGGAGTGCTTTCCGCCCTCTTCAACATCGGATACAGCGCCTCGCAGGGAATCATCGCCAGCGCCGTGCGGTTGGGAAATGGCCCTTTCGCCGGTTCGAATGTCGTCTGGCTGCTCGTGCTGGTGAGCGGCGCCGTTACAAACCTCGGTTTTTGCGCGTACCTGTTCCGCAAGAATCGGAGTTGGTCGAATTTTCGGCGCAGGGGCGTCGCGCCCTTCTTCGGACTGGCGATTCTTATGGGTCTGTTGTGGGGCGGCAGCATTTTTGTTTACGGTTCCGCCGCGCCTAAGTTGGGGAAATTAGGCCCCGCTATCGGCTGGCCCATCAGTCTGACCGCCGGCCTATTGACCGCCAACGTCTGTGGGTTCCTGGCGGGCGAATGGAAACTGGCTCCAACTTCCGCACGGCGTTGGATGTTGCTGGGCGTGGGAATCCTGTTGGGCTCGATTGGGATTTTGGGTTGGTCAGGCAGCGTGGGCTGAGAATTACCGGTGCGAAATCACGCTGGCGGTGTAGCGGTCCCCTCGGAACAAGGAGTGGCCGCATTCGACAGGAAGATCGTCCTTGGCAAACACGATGCGCCGCATGGAGAAAAGGGGAAAGCCGGCCGGAATTTGCAGGAGCTTTGCGTCTTCTTTCTCCGCCGGGATCGCCTCCAGTTCTTCCTCTGACCACTCCACCGCGATCGCGTAACGCGTCTCCATGAGGGCATAAAGGGATTGATTCTCCAAGTCAGCCTTGGCGAGGTCGGGAAACATCCTGGCGGGGAGGAGGATGGTTTCGAGGCCCACGATTTCCTTATCTGCGTAGCGCAACCGCCGAATGCGGTAGACCTCATCGTTGCGCCAGAGGCGAAGCAGGTTGGCCGTCGCGGCGTCGGGTGCTGCTTTATCGAATTGGAGAACTCTGGAGGACGGCTTGAGCCCGCGGCGTGTCATCTCCGCAGTGAAGCCGCGCAGTTTCTGAAAGTCTTTCTGGATCCGGCCGGTGCTGATGACGGGCCGCTTCCCTTTTTCGATAATCAGCAAGCCCTCTGAGCGGAGAGCTTGAAAGGCTTGCCGCACCGTCATCTTGCTCACGCCGAGTTTTGTGGCGCAGGCACCCTCGGAGAAGATCACCTGGCCCGGCTTCAGCTTGCCCGCCTTGATCATGGCCTCTACTTGGTCGCGGATCTGGCGGTAATAGGGAACGTAACTGCCACGTTCAAGGCTCAGGTCCGGTACCTCGACCTCATCGGAAATGATGGCCGGAATTGTGCTGGGCATGCGGCATCCTTTCTAGTCATCTAGGATACATCATAAGTAATATCGCGGGAGAATCGGGATGTCAAGGCGCTGTGCGGGCAACGCGCCCATGCGGGTCCCATTACGGCGCCAGTGGATTGATCTTGCTATCAAGAGAATTGACAATGCAAGCGGAGGGCAGTAGATTTGCCATCCTCATTATTGGCGGAGGTTCATTCACATGCGGCCCAAGAAAACCAAGAGGCAAGTGGTGGGATTTTCGCGCCGGGAGTTTCTGGCGACGGTTGGCGCGACCGCTCCGACCCTCAGTTTAATGGGCAGCAAGGCCGGTGGCGCGGAAGGGTCCGCCGCAGGGCCGGAGGTCCCCGACGCGAGCGGTAAGTTCACTCCCATCGACTTGAGTGCCTACTTCAACTCTTCCTCGCAGGACTTTGGCACCCGCGAAAAGGCCGCCATGATCGGCGGGGATTCCGCCAAGGACTCCCTGATTCGCGTCCCGGGCGGCAAACGTGATTTGCAGGGAATCCCGTTCTTGCTCGGCCCGGAAGACTTGCAGAGTAAAGGTTGGATAGCACTCAGCGCCAAGTCCGGACAGACGGCCACCGCGCGCGTGGAAATTCCCCTGGGGCAGACAGCGCATTTCCTTTGCCTGAGTTCTTTCTGCGACTTCGATGAGAACGAAGACCCGGAGCCCGGCAAGGACGCATTCCAAAAGGTGGGACAGCATTTGGCCGATCTCACGCTTGTCTACGACGACGGCGGGACTCGCGTCCTGCCCATTCGCCGCCGGTTCGAAACCAACTCGGTGGTGGAGCCCTGGGGGCACCTCAGTTTCGGTTCTTTGCCGGGGGGAAAGATGCATGCCGTGAACCTCACGGATCCTCTTCGCAACGCGATGGGCTGGGGGAACCTCCAGACTTCCCTTGGCGGAGGGTACGAGCTCGGACCCAGTCAGGGAATCATTTGGGTGTGCGCGATCGAGAACCTGGAGCCTGAGCGGCAGATTCGAGCCGTGCGTCTGGAGGCCGCCGGCGACGATGCCCTGGTGGTCTGCGGGTTGACGCTTTATCATCGCGCCGAAAATCCGCTTCGCTGCGAGCCGCGCGCGCTCTACCGAATTACGTTGCCCGAGGCTGCCGCGGAAGACGCCTCTCGCTGGCAGGTGAGTATCGACCTCGGCACGGTCGCACGCACTTTTGCTCTACCCGAATTCGAGCCGGAAGCGTGGTTGGCTGCACCCGCCAGAGGATTGGGTGAAAGAACGAAGGTGAGCCAAGGCGCGCGCTATCTGTATGCCGAGGTCACCGCCAGCGCCGGCGCCACGCTGACGCTGAGCGATTCCAAGGCCGGAAAGCGGTACGCGTTCGAGCTTTCCAAGGTCGTTCCGGGCAGCGAGTTGCAAGCGACCGAGGGAGGCGGCAGCATCGAGATCGTCGAGCACGGCCGACGCTGGGTTCACTTCCGCGTGCTCGACTCTGAAACCAAGCGGCCCAC
>CAZCVY010000287.1:6921-8059 GCA_964501985.1 uncultured Acidobacteriota bacterium
ACGCACACTCACTTCCTCTCGCCCACGACCGCGGTGCTGGAAGCGCAGGCCGAGGGACTGAACCTCATCAACCTGCTGGCGGCGCAGTGGGGAGACCTGTTCACCAACGTGGGCGATCTTTCGCAGGGACCTCTGCTCTCGGCGGATCGCGAGTCGATGGTGTGGGTGGGCACCGAGAATCGGCAGCACATCCTCGGGCACATCGGGCTGGAGGGTGTGCAGGGCAAGGCCGTTTTCCCTCTGTCGGCGGACGGCGCCGACGAGTCGTTCCTAGACAATCCCCTCTGGAGCAGCATGGCGGAGTGGTCAGACGTTTGCCGCCAACGCCAAGGCCTCTCCGTGGCCGTGCATTTCCCGTACCCCACTGGTGAAATCGCGGCCGACATCGTGCTTGGTAAAATCGATGCGGTCGAGCTTTGGCCGCAGGAGGACGCGGAGCTGCATTCCAAGTCGATGGAGGAGTTTAAAACTCTGCGTTATCTTGATTGGTATCATTACCTGAATTGCGGTTATCGTCTACCGGCCGTCGCGGGGACGGATAAGATGGGCGCCTACATCGCCGCGGGCGTCAATCGGGTATACACCTACCTCGGCCAACAGGAGTTCAATTATCCCAACTTCGCCAAGGCTGTGCGGTCGGGGAATACCTTCGCAAGCTCAGGCCCGCTCCTGATGTTTCACGCCGATGGCCGTCCGCCGGGTGCGGAGATCACTCTGGGCGCGGGCGGCGGCACAATCGAAGTCACCGCCGATGCGCAGTGCTTTGTGCCCATTCATCGCCTGGAAGTCATCCTCAATGGCAAGGTCGTCGCCTCGCGCAACGAGCCTTCAGGCGCACGAACGATCCGGCTCACGGAGAAGATCAAGGTGGATGGGCCAGGATGGCTCGCGGCGCGTTGCTCGTCCGAATCCGGCCCCACAAGTTCGTGGCGATTTAAGATTGCTGCGCACACCTCCCCAGTCTACGTGCAGGTTCCTGGAAGGGAGCTGTTTTCACCGGAGGCTGCCACTTACTTCCTTCAGCTTATCGATGGCGCGCAGTTGTATGTAGACACCCTCGCGACGCGGGCCGACCCGGAGACTCACGGCAGGATTCGCAAAGTCTATACTGACGCCCGCGCCGCGCTCCACCGCCGCA
>CAZCVY010000288.1:0-8016 GCA_964501985.1 uncultured Acidobacteriota bacterium
CAATATTTAGTATAGTCAACTTAGTTTTGTTAAATGGTGCGCTTGTCGCTTACATAACTCTGCTTGCAGACTGCATTATTTTGCAGACCGGCGAGAAAAGGAAAATCTTACAAGAGGCCCGCGCTTATCACCAGCGCATCTATACATTTCCAGCAATAAAAATTGGAAGAATCGGAGTACAGAAGGAATTCCGGTGCTCTGGTATCGGCACACAACTTCTGATTTACACGATTGGCTTGGTTTTTCGCATCAACAAAGAATTTAATATCGCATGTAGATTCATTACCCTAGATGCATATCCACAATCGATTTCCTGGTACGAAAAGAAATATTTTAAATTCAATAAGCATTACGGGAGGAAACCAGCAAGGTGGCCTGCCTGGGCCGCTATCTCCGCATTTTGTTGCGTGTTGCTGGGGCGGCAAAGAAGAACCCACCCAAGTATGCGCTATGACATTCTCAGAAGCCCCAAAGTATCTTGAAGCGCCTTCGTTGAGCAATCCCCCTGCCAAACTTTTGGGCCTAGAGTTCAAACTGTACCACTACCCGCCGGTTGACCGGGAACTCTACGGCGCCTTTGAAGGCGAAGCGAGGCGGCGCTAGCGCGGACGCGATGAGAATGACTGGCCGGTAGCGGTAGCGCAGAGTCTGGCTCTTTCAGACTCTGCGGCACTTCATCTTGCTTCCGAACCCTCCCCACTCTGTCGCCATCCTCAGATTCTGGTCCGCGAGTCGGCAGGTAAGGCAATGCGATCGACGGAGATGGGGCTGCTCGCGCCCGCCGGCGCCTCGATGGTTCCCGTGTAATCGTGCACGCTGGACCATTTCCAGTCTTCTGGCCGCGCTACCAGACCTGACTACACCGGGTTGAAATGAATGTACTCCACCTTCGCGCTATATTCCCGAGCCGTGCGCAGGGCGCGGTCGAAGAACCTGCCTCGCAGAAGTACGCCGCGTTCCCCGCGCTCGCGATTGATGCGCAGCGTGGCGCCCACCTTGATCGCTTCCAACACCCGCGAGAGGGTCAGGGGAGAACGCGGATAGATGATGGCATGCCAGGGGTCGGGCAGGAAGACCCACGCCGTCAATAGGAACCCGTGCTCCTTGCGGCGTTCGCGAATCACCTGGGCGAGAATGGCGAACTCGTGTTCGGTCAGCCTTTGCCGGGTGGGAAGAACGCGGCAACTCAAAAAGAAAAACCGATCGGACAGAACCAACCGCCGCAGCCGTGACATGTCCGCGGATTATACCGCTATCACAGGTCCGAAAACCCGAAAAGCCGCCGAGTCTCTGGAAGACGAGACTCTGCATTGCAAGCTCGGGTAGTGTGATATTTGTGCGTTGCTGGATGGTGTCGAAAAACTGGAGCGCCTCTGGATTGCAATTCGGGCTTGACACACGCCGCTTGTAGGCTTGCATCTCCGCGACTTACGAGGGGTGACTGGATGCGAACGCGTTGCTCGGTTATTTAGCGCAAAAAAAAGAGGAGACGCGAGGTAATTACTTACTTGCCAGGAGGAATTAACCGCGGACTCCTCCGGCAGCAAGCTCGCACTGGTCCGTTTTCGCTGTACATTGAGCTAGGTTGTTGCCGAGACCTCCGGCTACTTGCTCCACATCCGCGTCCGAAAGTTCATCGTAAGTCTTAGTTGCCGGTTTCGAGTCGCCTAACTTCTTGACTTCCTTCTCCTTATCGTCGGCCATCTGCTTCCTCCTCATCTGAGTTCCACACCCCGGCTGCGGGGTTCGTGGGTCTAAACAAACCAAAAATCAATCAGGACCGCCCTGAGGCCACTTGAGATTACGGGCAGCGTACCATAGTCGTCGTATCCTCTCAAATCGTACTTGCCCTCTATTGGAGATATCGAAATTGAGAGGAAAAAGACGACAGCCGGGGAAAATTTTGTTCATGGAGACTGCCGAGCGCTTGAGGCCCTGACCGGAATCCCGGTGCGACGGCAGCCTTCACTTTTGTGTTGACCTTCATGGTCATTCTCTTTTCCTTGGTCTTTCCTTTTAACTTGCTTCTAACTTCTACATGCGCAAAGCGCGGGGAAAAACGGACAGGGGTAAAAACTTTACTTGCGGGTAGTCGTAAATTCTTGTTTTTTTAGCAAGAATATTTCAGGTCCGCGCGCGGCGGGATCGTAAATAGAGGCTCTGAACGCATAGACATTCTATGTGCCGGACTGCTCTCGGCCCTGTTTGGCTGCGGCTCCCCGCGCTGCGCTACCCGGCTTTTTCTTGTCCCGGAAAAACGCGGACTTGGCGGCGCTTGGTCAAAAACGCAATTCCCCACTGCAAGATGACGAAGAAGCGGTTCGCGAATCCGATCAAGAAATAAATGTGGACGGCCGCCCAGACCATCCAGGCGGAGAAGCCCGTGAAGCGCAAAAACCGCAGATCCGCGAGGGCATAGGTGCGCCCCACAATGGCCAAGTCGCCCTTGTCCCAGTACCAGAAGGGCGTGGGCGGCCTCTGCCCCTGCACGCGGCGTCGAATCAAGCCGGCCACGTACTTGCCCTCCTGAATGGCCGGTTGCGCAACTCCCGGCATGACCATGGGCTCCTTCGTCTTCATGCCCAGTAAATTCCGCGCCGGCGCCACGACGTGCGCCGTGTCGCCAATGGCAAAAATCTCAGGGTGTCCCGGCACGGAAAGGTCCGCGTTCACGATAACCTTTCCCGACTTATCCACGGCCGCTCCCAGCCATTGGCCGGCGGGAGACGCCAGCACGCCCGCGCCCCACAATACCGTGCCGGACAAAACACGCTCGCCATTGGCCACGATTCCATCGGCGTCCACCTTCGTGACGCGTGTGTTGGTGTGCACCTTCACGCCCAGGCTCTCCAGATGGCGCTGGGCCTTGGCGGATAGGACCTCCGGAAAAGTGGGAAGCACCCGCGGGGCGGCCTCGTACAGGAGGATTCCCGCTGAGCGAGGATCGATGTGGCGAAAGTCGTGCGCCAGGGCGATGCGCGACATTTCCGCCAGAGTGCTCGCCATTTCCACGCCCACCGTCCCCGCGCCGACCAGGACAAACGTGAGCAGTTGGCGTATTTTCTCGGTGTCCGCGTGGTCGAGCGCCGCAATCTCCTCGGCGCGCTCGAAGGCCAGCAGGACCCTGCCGCGAATCAGGTCGGCGTCGTCCAGCGATTCGAGGCCAGGCGCCGTGCGCCGCCAGTCTTCGTGACCAAAGTAGTTGTATTGAATACCGGTCGCCAGCACCAGGAAGTCATACGGCACCACGTGCTCTTTCAAACGAACCAGCCTCTTTTCCGTGTCGATGCCGCTCACTTCGGCGAGCAACACCTCAATATTGCGCTGGCGGCTCAGGATCGAACGGAGCGGCCCGGCAATTTGGTCGGCGGATAACAGCCCCGTGGCCACCTGGTAGAGCATCGGGCGAAAGAGGTGGTAGTTCCGTTTGTCAATGAGCGTCACGCCGAGGGGAGCCCCGGCTAACTCGCGCGCTGCGAAGAGCCCGCCGAATCCGCCGCCAATGATCACCACACGGGGCTGAGCTGCGCTCAAGAGTGCCTCCAATTCGATTCTAACAGCGCATTTGAAGGGGGCGCAATCGGCCTCGCTGCAGCGCAACGTCAAAGTCTGCGAAGCTCCCCGCGCATTATCGTGCGCGAACGAGCATCACTGGCGTCCAAAATAGGGATTGAGCGCGGACTGACGGTCTGCGGCTTCGCCGCTTGCTTTGGGGGCTGGCTACACCTGCCCCGGACGCGCCAGTATCGCCCGACCGCATCCCCAGGGCCGGAGGCCGAGCCTCCGGCCCCCTGAGGATAGGAGAAAAAGGGCCGGTTCTGGCCGAAAGGGCGTAGCCCTTCCGCGCGAAGCCGCAGGCCCGCTCATGAGGGGTTACTTCCCGCCATAGCCGAACGGGCTTCCCACTCCCGTACAGAAATCCCAGCCGGGGGTTGCGGCGAAGGTCACGTAGGGACCGCAATATCCCTTCTGGATATCCGTAAAATCAGACGAATCGAAGCTGCGGGAGTAAATGGTCGCGAGCTCTGAGAATGACGAGTTATAGAAGTGGCCCGCGCTGTTCACAATGCCGGCCACTGAGGGTGAACCGAGGCTTGTCCCGGCAACGATGAACCATCCCCCTGGACCGCCCTCGTATTGGTTGCTGTCGTAAATCCACGCTCCGGTGTTCGGGTTGCCGTCAAAGGCGACGTCGGGAACGCCGCGAGTGGACCCGACGATTGCCTCGATGTGGTTCTGGTAGAAGGGACGGGGTTCATAGTAGCTGAAGCCGCCGGCAGTATCCTGGTCGGCCACCTGATAAAGGAAGTTGCCGGTGAAAATGCTTCGGGCCGTGCTGGTTCCGCCGACGCACACCACGTTGGGAGACGTGCAAGGATAAAGAACGCCCGGTTCGTCACCGGCAGCGGCGAAGTACACCACCCCCTCGTGCTGGAAGTAAAAGTCAGTGGACGCTTCGTCGCTATACTCGGACGTCCCCCAACCCATGCTGATTTCTCCCCGACCGTGTCCGCCATGAGGGCAGGCAGCTTGGCCACAACTAATCAGATTGGCGCCGACTTGTACGGCTGGGTAGAGATCGGAAAGGTAATCGGAATTGGCTTCCACAAGGTAGATGTGGGCGTTGGGGGCCATGGCGTGGGCCATCTCGATGTCCAGCGACTCTTCGAGTTCCCAGCCGCCCGTGGGGTCCTGCGCCGGCTCGCTGCCGCTGGCATAAACCACCGTCAGGTTGGCCGCGGGAAGGCCGAATTGCGCCGAAAAGATGGCGAGGTCGGAGGCCGCTGATGGGTAGTCATAGGCATCGACAATCGCGATGGTCTGGCTGCCGCCAGTCGGGTTCGTCGTCGTGGCGTTGGGGTTGCATCCGGGTGTGGCCGGGACCAGTCCGTAGATGCAGGCGAGCGAGGCCGGCGTCTCATAGGCATATCCGGTAAAGGGAGGCAGTTCGTCGGGACTGATCGGTGTGTCGGGCACAAAGATTCGCAGGTTCGTATGGGCGCGGACACCGGCGCCCGCCGCCGTGTGGTTGTTGGATTGCGGAATCACCACATGCCCTTGACCGCCTCGGACCTGACCCGAGCCGCTTTGGGCAAAAGTGGAGACGGGGGAACCAAACGAAAGCACTGCCATAGCAACGGCCAATAAACCCAATATCCGCTTCATAGTAGTCGCAGCCTCCTCCTGTTGGATTTCAAATCCTTCTTGGCACATCCCCCGGCAGACCGTGGTCGCAGACCTGCCGCCGCCATCGCGTCACGATCGAGCGAGGAGTTCGGTGCGCGGGAGACAGGTCGACCTCTCCGCTGCGCAGCCGACGCCAACCAAGGCAGTCTCTTTCGCAGGTCAAAAAGACCGAAACTCGATCTCCGAGTGGCGCGCACTCCTTAGGGGATTGTCACGAGACGAGTAATATCGTCCCTCGGTTAAGGGAGGATTACAAGGGGAAAATAGACATTTTGCCGCACCGATTTCCACCCAGGATGTCCCGAGGCCGTAATAGGAGGGCCGTGTCCCAGTCGCCCGCGGAGAGGTAGGGTGATGGCCCTACGGAATGTAAGTTGCGAAGTTCGGCCGCCGATCTTGGAGATCGAATGCCAGCGCTCAGGCGAGGCGCAAGTTCCTCAAGTAGTCAAAGCTAATCTTAATGGACTCGATCGCCGGCAAGTCGCATCGGTCCTGTTCGACGAAGATATGCTTCGCGCCCGCCTGGCTCGCATGGGCGAAGATCCTCTGCCAGTTGATGCTGCCCGTGCCAACGGGGACGAACGGATTCGGTCCGCTGTCCGGGGGATCGTCGGTGGTGCTCCCCTTGAATCCCTTTTTGAAATCCTTGATGTGGAGCAGCGGGAACCGGCCCGGATAATGCCCGAAGTACGCCACTGGATCGACGCCCGCATAGGCGGCCCAAAAAACGTCCATCTCCATTTTTAGCAGCTTCGCGTCGCAATGAGTCAGCATGATGTCGTAGCCGCAGGTGTTACCCAAGGGAGCAAACTCGCGAAAGTGCGCGTGATAGCAGAACTGCATTCCGGCCGTTAAGGAGATCTTTCCACATTGATTGAAGAGGTCCGCCCGGCGCATCCAGGCATCGGCGTCGAGGTGCGGGTTATCTCCAACCACCAGGTAGTGCAGCCCAAAACTCTTGCCCATCTCCACGGTCTTTTTCCAGTCTTCAATCGTAGTCGGCACATCAAAGTACCCGCTCGGAGCGTTGAGGCCTGCAGCCCGCAGATCGGGATTGAGCGAAGCCGGCTTGACACTGGGCCCGACTTCCACTTCCTTGTAACCCACGGCCGCAACTTGCTTGAGGGTGCCCGCCGGATCCTGGGCAAACAGTTCACGGACCGTATAGAGTTCAAGCCCGATAGGCCCGGACCACGCAAGCGCTGCTGCTGATAAAAGTTCTCGAGTTCCCAGCCCCGCTCCCACTGCCGCACCTCCCACCACACTTCCCAGGAAATTTCGCCGCGTCAACATGGATTCGCCTCCTGAATCGGGCTGTCATTTAACCAGCGTGGCGGGCTTGTGTCAACCTCCCTCGAAGCATGCGATCACTGAGTTCGATCCCTTCGACATGGAACGAAGCTTCCCGATCGTTGGCGAGCGGCTGCGCCGATTTAACCTCCGGCCGGTGGCCGCCAGTGCGACGGCCACAGCAGGGCGTAAATTGAGGAGGGGCCGACACGCAAGCGGCGGGGGTGGTTTTCCGGCAACCGCTGGCACCCGCTCAGCTCATGACTCGAAAGCGACTGCGCTGATAAGGCAGAGCGAACGGGCTCGAGGGAGGGCCAGGGGTGGGAACCACCGCCGGCGGAATCAGGGTCAAAATGTTTGTAGCCTATGTAAATCAAATTGCTGGAGTAGGGGAGGTTGAGTTGTCTTTAGGTTAAATTGCGCACTCAAGTAACGAGATCTGCGGACACAAAGCGGGCAGTAAAGTGTTCCTGGCAGGCGTGACGCGGGCTGCCCAGTATTGGCTTCTTGGCCGGAAACGCTGACCGATCCCTTGTCGCGAGCCACGTGCCCATTGCTCCTCTTCGAGAGCAACTATGTTCATGAAAAACATACGGTTACGGGTCGAGCAGGGGGCAAAACCGGGGGGAACACAAAACTTCAAGTTGCTGAACAAAAGCAAGTTACCTATAGCGCATTGGTTGTCGGCGCTTCTTTAGCGAAACCACTCCCGAAGCGACTATATTCATGAAAAAGCAAGTAGTTACGAGAGATTCGTGAAAAAGCAGGGCATGGTCAAGTTACTGAAAACAATTGAGTTAGAAATCCGCAGATCAGCCGTGCGGCGCAAAAAGATGTTGAAAGCACCGGGATAAACCGGCAGGAAGGAGAGGATGAAAGATCCTTACGAGAAGGGAGTAGCGAGACACTCGGCCCCGAGTTTGCGCTGTGCGCCGCGAGGTGCGGAGCGAAGCATAAACCGGGGAATAGGTGGGCTGGGTATCGAGCTTCGAAAATTTGCAACCAGGGTGCTGACATTCTAACATCGGTGGAAGGCCACACGACCCAGGGCGCTAACGCGAGTCCTGGGCCGGCCCTGCGTAGTCTAAGACCCCAGACACGCCTAGACACTTTCTGCACGAGAACCGGGAGACCTCTCCGACGTCCCGAAGGATGGGGACCGACGGGTGAAGGCTTAGGCCGTACGGCCCGTGTGCACGTCTGCGAGGAGTCGGACAGCGGCATAGTACTTATGAAACATGCGAACAAGGACCTCCGACGGTCGGCGGAGCATGCGGAGGGAAGGCCGTTGGTCAAGGAGAACGCCCCATCACTTCACACGCACCCGACACTGAGCGGGGATGTAGGCGTGTACCCGGGGTCCTGGGGCGTGCGGCGAGCGCCACGGCGACTCGCCGCTATTCATCCGCGACAAGAGCCGTATGCGCTAATGAGCGCCCGTACGGATCCGTGCGGGGGGTACCGGGTAACCGGTATCCCTAGCGCGAGTGTGCCGAGCATGTTCGACAGCTTGAGGGTGAAAGTCCCTTTGACAACCTG
>CAZCVY010000289.1:0-7998 GCA_964501985.1 uncultured Acidobacteriota bacterium
ACCGTCGTCCTGGATAACGTTCTCGCCGTCGAGGGTGGAACTTAACCAAAATCGCGGCAACCCCTACTCGCACCAGCAAAACCGCAATCCGGAGGTCGGAGACCTTCGCTACAGCGGCCGAAGATTCGGGGGCGTCCCGTTACTGTTTTTCGAGCGGCGGAGGGTGGCCGCAGCCAGCCGTCGTGGACCCAAGGTAGAGAACATTGACCTTCGCCCCACCCCGGCGGTCCCAGCGGCGGCCCGCGCGAAAACCGGTGTAACGAGTGAAACTGTCCCCAGGTTCCCTCCGGGTCTGGGTCTCGAATCCGATTCAGTTCCTAACCACGGAAGAGGTTTGGGCCTACCTGCTTCGAACCCCAACCCTCGAGGCAATCGCCGCATCTACTAGCTTTACACGAGCGTCAAACCCCTGCGGAAAAACCTTTCCTTGGAGAGATCGCAGACCCCAATAATCAATAGTCTGGGCCAGTCAGGGAATTTGGCCAGTCGGGCGTAGTTTATGTTTTTACTTGACTTTCCATCAACACAACGATAATGTTGTGTCGTGCTGCCACCCTTTGATGCTAACGGGAACCTACCTCCAGGGATTCACGAGGCGTGCTGGGCAGAGATTGAAACGCGTCTGGGGGTCACCGCGCACCGATGCCGACTGCTTTCCGGTCTTCTTCGGGCAGCTCGAATTCTCAAGTCCGTTGGATGCAAGCGCCTATATGTGGACGGAGGGTTTGCGACTTTGAAGACCATTCCGAAGGACTTTGATGGATGCTGGGAGTCAGCGGGAGTGAATCTGCGGGAGCTCGCGAGAATCGAGCCCGCTCTCGTGACCTTCGACTGGAACAGGATTACCCAAAAGCTGAAGTTCGGCGGTGAACTCTTCGTTGCCGAGTTTATGGCTGATTCGAAAGGCCGAACGTTCCTAGAATTTTTTCAAGAGGATCGAGATGGAAATCCGAAGGGAATTATTTTGATTGATCTGCGGGGATTAGATGATCAAGAACGATAGACAATACCGAATTTCGAGGACTAGAGCAGAGGAATTCGCAGAGGCGCTGCTTGCGGCGAATGGCCCGGCGGCACCCTCCAGCGATCCCGCGTTTAACCAACTCCAAAAAGAAGCAATCGCGAGTCAGTTGAATGACCTAAAAGCTGAGCTGCAGGAATACGAGTTACTAAGGGCGGGGAAAGTACGCACTCTGGAAATTGAATCTCTCTCCGCGCTTCCGGAAGCCTTGATAAGAGCTCGGATTGGGAGGGGTTGGACACAGAAGAGGCTGGCCCAAGAGTTGGGTCTTAAAGAGCAGCAGGTTCAGCGTTATGAGGCAGATGAATATGCAACCGCCAGCGTGGAACGCGTCAAGTCGATCGCGGCTGTGCTGGGGTTGGAGCTCGACAAGGCTGTCCTAAAAGCAGCAGCGCGCACCTCGCTTGACCAACTCTATGGGAGGTTGGAAGACGCGGGGCTACATAGCGATTTTGTTGAATCGAAATTGATTCCTCGTTATGTAAAGGCCAAGTTGGAGTGTCGAGAAAAAAGAGAAAGTACGCCCGATGTCTTAGTTGCTGAAATCGCAAAAAGAATAAGCAAGATATTCGGATGGAACGTCGAGGCGATACTCGGAAACGGTCCGATCGTTATTGGCAAGCCTGCGACCGCTGGAGTTCGATTCAAGCTGCCAAAAACGGCCGACGAAAAAACGGTAGGCGCGTACACAGTGTATGCGCATTATATAGCGTTGCTTGCCTTGCAGTGCACACCCACGATTAAGTATGGAGAGTTTCCACGCGATCCGATTGCACTACGTAAGGAAATAGTCCGCCATGAAGGTTCTTTTGATTTTGCGGCGGTTCTGGAATTTCTGTGGAAGCGCGGGATTGTAGTTATACCCCTGTGGGACAAAGGGATGTTTCACGCTGCCTATTGGAGAGTAGCCGGTCGCCACGTGATCGTACTTAAGCAGCGTACGAATTCGATGGCGCGTTGGCTCATCGATCTCCTTCACGAAGTTCGTCATGTGCTTAGCAAGCCGGAAGAGAGGAACCTCTCCATTGTGGATGGGGACGGGGCTGCTTCAGCGGGAGATGATTATTTGGATGAGGAGGAAGAGGCAACTGAGTTTGCGGGGGAGTGCGCTCTAGAGGGACAAGCTGAAAGACTGGTTCACGCCGCGCACATGCGGTCAAGGCAGAACCTGCGCAATCTCAAGTCGGCAGTGGCAGAAATTGCAAGCGAGAGCGGCGCTGATCTAGCATTATTTGCAAACTACATGGCATACCGGCTTTCACTGCAGGGTATCAATTGGTGGGGAGCAGCAACAAACCTTCAACCGATGGAAGACTCCCCGCGGGATACCGCCCGGCGGGTGTTTCTGGACCATGCAGATCTTCAGAAGCTGAATGAGTTTGATCGCGAAGTGCTCTTCCAGGCACTTAAGGATGAATGAGGATGGACACCAAAACACGAAAGCATAAACTTGAGCCACTACCGTTCACTTGCCTAACAACAGACTGCTTGAACGGATTGCATGCATTTGGTGGATCACGCACTCGCTTGGGTTCGAATCCACCTGGGACATGCCTTAAGTGTGGCATGCGCCTGGTTGGCTGGGAGCGTGTCCAACGTCGTGACCTAGAGGATTTTGCGAATACGCTTACGGAACTCAAGAAAGAATACATTCGCCACCAATACTGGTGTTGTGTGCAGATCGATCCATGGGCAATCAACAAGGCGCGACGTAAGGGTAAGAGCGGTACTCAAAAGGCGGCGCAGCATCGCTTGCGAAAATACATCTGTGTAGAGGACTTCTACATGGATGGTCGGCAAACCCCCAAAAGAGGCGATATCATATACTATGCACAGCACGCGACTGCAACTTGTTGCCGGAAGTGCATCGCCCAGTGGCACGGGATTCCAGAGGATCGCGCTGTCACGGATGAGGAGTTTCGGTATCTGACCAATTTGATCATGCTTTATGTCGGGGAGAAGATGCCCGACTTAACAGACTATGGTATATATGTACCGCCGATTCGAAATACCCAACTGGGAGCAGTTGCGCAGAGATGAGTCTAGTCGATACGACTGGTCTGAGACGCGTCGTTAGTGCGGCGACCGGAGGAGTGCCCTACTGGGGTGACTTGTTTGAATCCCTCGGATCGCTCAACGACTTGCGGATCGGTATTCATTTAGCAATCTTCGTGGAACCCTATCTTGAATTCGTACTCGAAGGAAGGAAGACTGTCGAGTCGCGGTTTTCGGTTCACCGCGTCGCCCCGTACAGGCAAGTCAAGGAAAATGACGTCATCTTCCTCAAAAGGGCTGGCGGCCCGATAGTTGGCATATGCGAAGTAACGAACACGTGGTTTTACAAGTTAGGTCCTGATACGTTCGAAGAGATTGCTGAGCGATTTGGAAGGGCAATTTGCCCTATAGATGACCAGTTTTGGACTGACCGACGTCACACCGAGTATGCAACGCTAATTAAACTTGGGCGGGTTCACAGGATTGAGCCTCTAATATTCCCAAAGAAAGATCGACGAGGATGGGTGGTCCTCAAGCCTCCTGTGGGACAGGATGAGCTCTTTATGGAACCGACAGTAGTGGGGCTCGCTGGGCCAATCGCAAGTGGGAAAACGGCGGTCGGAACTGGGCTTGCCGAGGCACTGGGCGTGCCCTTCGGGAGCTTCGGAAGGGTCATTCGAGTAATCGCTCGGAGCAAAGGGATTTCGGAGAATAGGGAGAACTTGCAGCGTCTCGGTCAATTCCTTGTAGACAATGATCCCATGAAACTTTGTCGAGAGGTCTTAAACGATGTGGGCTGGCTCCCGGGCAAGTCTGCAGTGATCGAGGGCTTCCGCCACCCCTCCATCGTCGATACGTTGCGACAGCTGGTGAAGCCAGTCACATTCCGGTTGGTGTACATAGATGTCGACTTAGGCACCGAACTTGCAAGGACGGCCCTGCCGGGACCCGCGATAATGGAGTATCGAGCCGATCCCACCGAAGTACAGGTGCCAAGTCTCAAGAACGTAGCCGATCTATGCGTGAGCGGCACGACACCCATTGATCGGATAGTGACCCAGATCAGAAAGGCTTTTGGCCTAACCGATGGCGAATAGGTCTCCAGGCGTTCTCACCGCCGCAGAGCTGATCAAACGAATGGGTATGGGACAACTGATTCGTAACGTACGGCGGATCGGCGACCAGCCCGACGTCCAACCAGCGAGCTACGATCTAACCGCGGGGCGAGCCGTGTGGACCGACGCTCAATCGGGCGAAACAAAGGAGCTCACCTATGACCCGGCCTCAGCGGAGAGACCTTACGTGGTGCTCCAGCCGGGGCAGATGATGTCCATCATCACGCAGGAAGAAATCTTGATGCCGAAGGATCTCTGTGGAACTGTGTTCTCAAAGAACAGATTGGCGCTGAACGGGATTTTTGCGTTCAACGCCGGGCACGTCGACCCAGGGTTTGAGGGGCCAATCGTTATACGACTGATTAATCTCCGACGGAGCCGATTTACAGTAAACTTAGGAGATCGGATTTTCACGATAGTGTTCCAGACACTCGCTGAACCATATCCGCCGGATCAACTCCGCTCCCGCCCCGGCGTCACAATGGACGAAACCGTTCGTCAGGTTCGTCAGTTTGCAGACGTCGCCCTGAGTAACGCCCTCTTCGATCTGTACGCAGACAGTATCACCCGGCGCCTGGAAGACCATCGCACTGAGATCATTGCGAAGCTGCGGCAGGACCTAGGCAACGAGTTCGTGAGCAAAGACAAATTTGGGACTTTTTTGATTGATTGGGGTTGGAGGAAGATATTGTTCCTCGCGGCGTTGGTGGGGTCGTTTTACGGAACATATAAGATCTTGATGGAGGTTTTCCACAAGCTTCATTCAAAATAATGCAATCAAAGGTGATCAACACGGAGAAGTTCTCTTCAGCCATGCGGGACCGTGCGATTGACTTGAGGAATCGCCGGGTTCTTATGACAAAGTTCCCAGGCTCTGAGCAAGAGAAAGATTTCGAGTTGCCGGCAAATTGTGGCGGATTTGGCCGGATTCACCACTTCCATCGTAATCAGGGTGTGAATTGGCCTCCTAACCCCTTACCAATTGATCCGGCTCTCTATTTCCTGGAATTGCCGCGCCAAGACGAAATTGAGGTACAAGTTTTTCAGAATGCTGTTTGTAGCTGGCGGTGTTGGTATTGTTTCGTCGACTTTGACCTGTTGTCTGCAAATCCTAAGCATTCCGAATTCAAGAGTGCCTCAGAGTTGCTTGATCTCTATCTTAACGAGAGTAATCGCCCCGCGATTGTCGACCTGTCCGGTGGACAACCTGATTTGGTCCCGGAATGGACCCTTTGGATGCTTGAAGAAATTAAGGCCCGTCGTCTCTCGAGCAAAGTCTTTGTGTGGTCTGATGACAACCTGAGTAATGACTTCCTCTGGAGATTCCTGTCTGAGGCAAATTTGGAGGCCCTAAGAGATTCACCTAACTACGCGCGGGTTGGGTGTTTCAAGGGCTACGACCCAGATTCTTTTGGCTTTAACACCTCGGCGGAGCCCTACTTATTCTTTGAACAGTTCAAACTCATGAGGCGTCTCGTTTTGGCGGGGTTCGACGTTTACGGATATGCAACCTTCACCTCCACGAACACCAAAGAGGTGGGACGGAAAGTTCGAGAATTCGTCGATAGGCTGCAAAGTGAAGTTCACGAGCTCTTTCCGCTGCGAACCATCCCGCTGCGGATAAGGGCGTTCACGCCGATGCTGCGACGGCACCAACGGGAACAAGCGATAGCCATGGAGGTGCAGGAGGAGGCGGTGAGAGCCTGGTGTGAGGAGTTGGCGGCGCGGTTTGATGCAGAGACCCGGTCGCGGGAGGTCTTCCAACACCAACTAGATGGCACGTATGCCCATGGAAGCTAACGGCAATCCGAGTTATTTGAACCGGCTTAGCGAGCAACTGATCGATGCGCTCACCGAGCACGGTGCGCTGACTCTTGACGAGTTGCTTATCCACGGTGGCGGTGCTTTCCCCACAGATGTAATGTCGCGCCTGCAGGCAATGTGCAACTCCAAATCGATAGTTTTTGACGGATCTCGCTACCGGCGATTTGGGACGGTCCCAGCCGAGGATCGGTGCCGGCGGGAGCCAAAAATATTACCGGTCTCTCTCCCGGATGCCCACCCATTGGATTTCGATTGGCGATTCACAAGGGAAGGGCGCGAATACCTGCTCTCGCTGATTTGCAAATACACAATACCCGAATCCAGGTTAGGCTTGTTCGGAGCTCCGACGATCTTACAAGAACTTGAAAGAATTCGGCCCCATACCTATCTATTCGATAGGAATCCGGCTCTCCGGGCGGTGTTCAGCCCGTTGCGCTTAGAGAAATTGTTTGTCAATTGCGACCTGCGCAGCCCATTGAAATCGGAAGCGAAAGAGTTTGATTTCGTGCTTGCCGACCCGCCATGGTATCCGGAGTATTATGAGGCTTTCGTTGATCGCGCAAATGAATTGCTTCGAGTGAACGGGATCCTTTTTGTAAGCGTCCTCCCATGGCTAACTCGGCCGTCCGCGTCAATAGACCGTACATTTCTGGTCCAACATTGTTTCGCCCGAGGATTCGACATAATCGCCGTAATGCCGGGAGTGCTTCAATACGAGTCGCCACAGTTTGAAAAGGCTGCGTTGGCAACTGCTGGTATAAATGTATCGAGCTGGCGGCGTGGCGATTTGTTTGTTTTTCGAAATGTTGGGGAGTTGGACCCTGAGCCAGAAGATTCAGACCTTGATGACACTAGCTGGCACAGATATGTCTTGGGCGCGGTGCAGATCCGCGTGATCGACGGCACTGGCCTCGGGGACTTTCAATTCTCCGTGGTGGCTCCCAGTGGCCCCGTGTTACCTTCCGTCTCTCGCCGGTCGATTTTAAGACGAAAGGTCCACATCTGGACATCGGGCAACCTTGCTTACTCCACGACTCGGCCGGAAGTGGTTCGATTTTCCCTCGAACGATTACAAGCAGGCCAGGCACTTAGCGACGTGATCACGAGCAGCAAGCGAGAATTTAAGCTTTCATCTGGGGAAGTCGGGAAACTTGACACCCTGATGCGGCAATTGCTTGGGGGAGCGCAGCCCGCACCCGAATGAAAGCATGATCGGAACGTACTAAGTTTCCTCAGGAAACATTCTCTAAAACCTGGCAGCGAACAGGCGGGCGCGTTTTGCGTTCCTGTTTGCCAGTTCATCCGTATCCGCATTGATTACATGTCAAGGCCCGTGGGAGTTGCGGAGGTTGGAGGCGACGGGGACCACGTTTTCTGGTTTTTCGCCGGGCACCATGGCCATGCCGGAAAGCGTTCCGCCCGTCGGCGGGTTTCGTAGGAATCCGGGGACAAACACGTTTTCCGGCGGAAAAAAACCGGGAAGATGGCCCTTCCCCTCAAGCAGGAGCCAGCGGCCCGACCGCGACGAGGGGGCAGGCCTCGTGTGCCTGCCCACCTGGGGCCGATCCGGCCCCCGACCGGCGGGCACCCACGAGGGGTGCCCCTACGAGATTCGGCCTAAACTCAAAATAAATCCTCTCCCCTCGGGAAATTTGTCCTTATTCCCCTAGCCTCTGGTCGCCAACGTGCTGGATATCTACTGGAGTATTGTCGCGTGGGGGAAAATAACACACCGTCATAAACTACGTGGTACTGGATGCGGCAAAAGGTCCGCAGCCTGGAACCTCGCCCCCAGCCCCTTGGACCAAGCATGTGTGTCCAAAATAGGATCTGGCCATCGGTCGACGACCTGCGGCTTCGCCGCTTGCTCTGCGGAAAGGCTGCGCCTTTCCGTTGCCGCAGATTCTCCCCGACCACGTTCGTGCCGCGTGGAAGGCTATGCCTTCCGCGCGGCACGAACGAGGAGTTAAGGGGTCAAATCAGCCGAAAAGGCGGAGCCTTTTCGCACAGCAAGGGGCGGAGCCCGACTCAAATGCAGGCGCA
>CAZCVY010000290.1:0-7924 GCA_964501985.1 uncultured Acidobacteriota bacterium
GCGACCTCCGCGGCCACGGCCTTGGTGAGGCCGATGATGCCGGCTTTGGATGCGATATAGTTCGCCTGGCCCACATTGCCGGTCTGGGCCACCACCGAGGCGATGTTGATGATCCGTCCCCAGCGCTGCCGGACCATGGAAGGCAGCACCGCGCGGGTGCAGTAAAACGTGCCATCCAGGTTGGTCTTGAGCACGGCTGCCCAGTCGTCGGTCTTCATGCGCATGACCAGATTGTCTTTCGTGATGCCCGCATTGTTGACCAGAATATCAATCTTGCTCCATGTGGCCAGGGTCTGGTCTACCATTTCCTGGACGGCCGCCACGTCGGTCACATCGACGCAAAACTTCAGCGCCTCGCGGCCCATATCCTTCAATTCCTGGATGGTCTGGTCGAGCTTGGCGCAGCGGATGTTGGTCAAAGCGATCTTGGCGCCGGCGCCGGCCAAAGCCATCACCGTGGCCCGGCCGATCCCCTGGGCTCCACCCGTCACAATCGCTACGCGCCCCTCCAAACTTAGCATACTAATACCAGCTCCGATCTTATTGGATTACCAAGAATTCAGTTCGGTACACCCGCCCATCGCGCGGTGACCTCGCCGAGCGTAGCGCAATCCTCGACGCGCAGGCACTCAGCGGCGCGATCGATTTGCCGCACCAGTCCGGAAAGAACTTTCCCAGGTCCGACTTCCACGAAGAGCTCTACGCCTTCCCGACGCAAGCGGCGGATCGATTCTTCCCAGCGCACGGGTGCAGTGACTTGCTGTTTCAACCCTTCGCGAACGACGGATGCAGCACTGACCACCTCTGCGCTCACGTTATTGACCAGCGGTACCTTCGGGTCCTCGACGTGGGTGGCATCCAGATCAACGCTCAGGCGGTCCTGAGCGGGCTTCATCAGTGCACAGTGGAAGGGTGCGCTGACGTTGAGCATGATCGCGCGTTTGGCGCCCCGTCCCTTAGCCAATTCCACGGCTCTCGCCACGGCCGCGGCGGCACCGGCGATGACGACTTGCCCCGGTGAATTCAGGTTCGCGGGGGAAACCACTTCATCCTGCGCCGCCTCGCGGCAGATTTCTTCCAGCGCCGCGCTGTCCAATCCCAGAACCGCCGCCATGGCGCCCTGGCCCACGGGTACTGCTTCCTGCATGTATTGGCCGCGCTTGCGTACCAATTGCACGGCGTCTGCCAGACTTAAGGCGCCCGCCACTACCAGGGCGGAATATTCGCCAAGACTGTGGCCGGCTACGAATTCCGGATGCAGGCCTTTCTCGTGTAGCACCGCCGCGGCCGCCACCGACACCGTGAGAATCGCAGGCTGTGTGTTCGCGGTGAGTTGGAGTTCTTCCGCCGGCCCCTCAAAGCAAAGCTTCGAGATGGCAACACCCAGCGCCGCGTCGGCGGTTTCAAAGACCTTGCGGGCGACGGCAAAGTTTTCGGCCAGCTCCCGTCCCATGCCAGGGTACTGCGAACCTTGACCGGGGAAAATGAATGCTGTTTTCGACATTTCTAATTTATAGGTACGTGAAAAGTTTAAAGGGTGAAGGCTAAAGGATAAAGCGTGTTGGATCGATTCCACCCTTGCGGCGTCAGATTCTGTCTTACCCTTTAAACCTCATCCTTTACACTTTCCACTTACCACCGCATAAGCACTGCTCCCCACGTAACTCCCGCGCCGAATGCGGACATCAGCACCAGGTCGCCTTTCTTCAATCGGCCACTCTGGGCGCATTCATCGAGGCAGATGGGAATCGAGGCAGAGGACGTATTGCCAATTCGCCAGATATTGGAATAGACCCTCTGCGAACATAGCCCCAGCCTTTCGCGTACTGCCTCGGTAATACGTTGATTTGCCTGGTGAGGAATGAAGAGGTCAACATCGTCCGTCGTGACCCCGGCCTTATCCAATACGCGGCGCGAAACCTCTTCCAAGCTGCGGACGGCCACCTTAAAAAGTTCGTTGCCGCGCATTTTGATGTAGTGCGCGCCCTGTTCGACAGTTTCACACGAAGCGGGCATGGCAGTGCCGCCGGCGGGAATGAAGAGGTGATCGGCGTATTGGCCTTCGGTGTGCAACTCGTGCGCGAGAATTCCCGAGGGTGGTTCCACGGGCCCGAACACTGCCGCCGCCACGCCATCGCCGAAAATGACGCAGGTGGCGCGGTCCTTATAATCAAGGTAACGCGAGAGGAGTTCCGCGCCGATCACCAGCACGTGCCTCGCGGCGCCAGTGCGGATGAATTGTTCGGCCACGGTCATGCCGAAAAGGAATCCGGAGCAAGCGGCAGCCAGGTCAAATGCGCAGCAGCCGTGGGCGCCGAGTTCACGCTGAATCAGCGAGGCCGTCGAGGGCAACGGCATGTCAGGCGAAATTGTCGAGCAAATGATCAGGTCGAGATCCGTGGCCTTGATTCCCGCCTTCTCCAAAGCCTGGCGCGAGGCTTTCACGGAAAGGGTGGAAGTCGTTTCGTGGGGAGCTGCCTGGCGGCGCTCGCGGATGCCGGTGCGATCCGTGATCCACTGGTCGGAGGTGTCCACCATCTTCTCCAGATCAGCGTTGGTAATCACCTTCTCCGGCAAGGCCGAACCCGTACCTAGCACCCCTGCAACGCACATAGTAACTCCTGGGAATTCAGTCATCGGGTCATTGGGTCATCGAATCATTGAAGCATCGAGCCAGTAAGTCATCGGTCATAGAATCGGCAGATCATGGAACTGAAACAGTGAATTATGGCAGGGAAATGAATCGATGGCCCGATGATTCAATGACCCAATAACCTAGTTCCCCTGGGAAGCAGCCGCCAATTCGCGTTCAATCTTCTCGTTCACTTTTCCGTCGGCGAATTCCGCCGCCACTCGAATGGCATTCTTAATGGCATTGGGATTCGATCCGCCGTGGCAAATGATGCAAACACCCTTGACGCCCAAAAGCGGCGCGCCGCCGTATTCGGAATAATCCACCCGCTTCTTGAATCGCTGAAAGGCTTTGTGCGACAGCGCGTAACCCACCTTGGAGGAGAGCGTACTGGAGAGCGCCTCCTTCAGCATGCTGGAAATCGCCTCGATGACCCCTTCGCTGATCTTTAGAGCCACATTGCCGATAAAGCCGTCACAAACGATCACATCCACGCGGCCATTGTAAAGATCGCGGCCTTCAACGTTACCAATAAAATTCGAGGGAAGCTGTTTGAGCAGCACGAATGCTTCGCGGGTCAGTTCGTTTCCCTTATGTTCTTCCTGGCCGATGGAGAGCAGCCCGATGCGGGGCCGCTCCACGCCAAAGATGACGCGGTAGTAGGTTTCGCCCATCACCGCAAATTCCACCAGGTGATGCGGCTTACAATCGACGTTCGCGCCCACGTCGAGAAGCACGGCGGCCGTGCCCTTGGAGGTGGGAAAGACCTGCGCAATGGCTGGCCGGTCGACGCCTTCGAGCGCACCCAGCACAATTTTGGCCGTGGTCATCACCGCGCCAGTGTTGCCGGCGCTGATCATGCCGTCCGCTTTGCCCTCATGCAGCAGGCGCGCCGTAACGCGGATGGAGGAATCGCGGCGTTGGCGGAAGGCCTTGGTGGCCTTGTCCCCCATCGTGACCGCCTCACTGGCGTGGACAATCTCGATGGGCAGACCCTGAGCGTTGCGCTTGCTGAGTTCCTGGCGCAGGCGATCTTGCGGTCCCACGAGCAAGACCTGCGCGTAACCGGCGCGCGCGGCCTCAATGGCTCCTTCGAGTTCCGCCTCGGGTGCCGAGTCGGTGCCCATGGCGTCAACGGCAATGCGTCGCATGGTAGTCAGTTCAAACGGTGGATTCTGGCCGGCGCGGGAAGAAAAGATCGCGCGAGGCAAATCTCCGTGGGACAGGGCCTTGCACTCTAAGCTGACTCCTTCACCAGAAGGGCTTCCTTCCCGTTGTAGTAACCACAATGCGGGCAGGCCTGGTGAGGCATTTTCGATTCGTGGCAGTGCGGGCATTCGGCAATCGCGGGCATCGCCAGATGGTCGTGCGACCGCCGCCGGTTCTTCCGCGCGTGAGAATGTCGTCGTTTGGGATTAGCCATCTTCGTTTTCCTTAGACTGAATCACTGAAAAGTGAATCAGTGCGTCGTTTGGTTTTCAATGATTCAGCCACTTACAAACTTAGTGACTCAGTTTCCTTTTACTCTTCCATAAGTGAAGCGAAAGGAGATTCTTGTTGGGGGGGTGCACAGTCGCACCGTACCAAATTCAGATTGACCCGGCAAACCGGGCACAATCCCTTACAATCGGTCTTGCAAACCACTTTCATGGGCACGGAGAGTATCACCTGTTCCGTGGCCACGTCCGCCAATTCGATTCCGTCCCCGGAGTAGAAGCCAATCTCCAACTCGTCCGTGGGAATTTCGATTTCCTCTTCCACGGCGATTGTTTTCATCGGCCGGTAGAAAAGATCGAAATCACTCTGCACCGGGATCTGCACGGCTCCCAGGCAGCGGTCGCAACTTGCTTCGAGGCAGGTTGCCAACTGGCCCCGGATGCGAATTTCTGCTCCCAGGAGCTCCGCCGTGGCGTCGAGCTGGAGCAGCGCCGTCTGCCGGAACTCGGCTCCGTGATAGTCAAGCGCTCCCGGGGCGTAGCGCTCAGACGCAGTGACCCGATGAAGTTCTAGTTCTGCAAGGGTTATGCGCACCCCAGCCTCGTCGACACAAAACCCTAATTATAACCTGCGTGGGGGGCTTGTCAAGAAAACCGGAGCCGCTTTGCCCAGACTTCGCCGTGTTTGGGATCGTTAGAAGTGACTGAGGACAAAAGGAATAGGCCGAGATCTTGCGCCCGGTCGATGGCATCCGGGATAAAGAGGCGTGAGGAGTCTTAGTCCAAATCAAAATCCCGGACCGGCGGACCGGTAGGCTGGTCCTTGGTTTTCTCGAACGCTTCTTTGAATTTGCGGTCGAGCAACTCCGATTTGATTTTTTCGTCGTCGGCGCTTTGGCGGAACATCGCCTCGCGGCGCTCTGCTTCCTTCTTCAGGAGCTGTGCGGCAAAGTCCAGGTCGGGGCCTTTATCTTGCTTCGGTGGCGCTTGATGGAAGAGGACTTTGCCCAGTTCCGCGTCCACAGTCAATGTGGCGCCACAGCACGGACAGACCACTTCCAGCTTCCTTCCTTCATGTTGTCGTCGCGACATGCTCATTGGATGCTAACCCTGCGCGGGCAGGTGTGTCAATTCGGCAGCGCACGCCAGGGGACTTCAGACCGAGCCGTTGCGGCAGGATCAATCCGCACGTCGCCCGAGCTGCGGTTGAAGCCGTTTCCACCGCGCCGCGAATAGAAAGAAGACGCCAGGGCCAAAGGAGAAGAGCATCACGCTTACGCCGAAGGCAATCCCCAGAAAGGTCCAAAAACCGGCACAGCAATAATCCCGCGCGCGTGCCACAATGTGGGTCGGGACCGCGACGAGCAATTCCAGGATGCTTCCTTTCAATAGATAGCGGCACTGGCGGGTAATCAAATCCATTGGCGCGGTGTCGCGGCTGGTGCGGTAGAAAGCGAAGCTCCAGAGGGCCCAACCCACGAGCAAAACCACCCAGGGAAGCGCTGCATCGCTGGTGAGTGCCTTATCTCTTCTGATGTACTCGTCAAGCGATATCACCACGCCGACCACAAGCACTCCCATCATCAGGGCGGCTGCGAGAATGGGCCACAGCACCGACCGCCGGCTTGTGGGCCGTTTGAGCGAAAGCTCCACCGGCACAAACAGCATGGCACCTTGCGCCAAGATCATCACTGCTATTCCGGCCCAATAGGGCCACTCAAAAAAAACTGAAATGCTGTCGCGGGCGCTCGTGGAGGGGTAAAACCCGACCAGAATGAGCGGGGAAGTCAGCGCCACAAGAACTAAAAAATACAGAAAAACTACGAAGACCGCCCAGCGCTTCATACAAGCCTCCTTGCTGGGAACTCAGAAGATGAACGCTGCGGGCATTATGCCACGCGCGAGCCCCGATGGCTATGCCGGGATACCATCGAGCGGGAACCGTCGAGATCGAAGGCGCGCCACCGGAAACTTTAACCCCCACTCCGCCACTTTCTGGCCTTTTGGACGAGCCCTCGAGATGAAGATATTGTCGCACTCCGGCAAATTTGGGCTCCAGCGGGCGGCTGGGACATCGTGTCAACTATTTGCTTTGCTTCCGTTAATTTGCTAGTCTTAGCCCATTGAAACGGCAGGGACAGGGATGATACGAGAACAAGCAAGCGGACCGCGGAAAGACAATAGCTGAAAGACCGGCTGAGATGACTTCGACGCCCCAAGCTCGCGTCCTTGTGGTAGATGACGATGCCAAGATTTGTAATCTCTTGACAACCAAGCTGAATCTCTGCGGCTTTGCCTCCAGATTCTGCACCAATGGTGAAGAGGCACTCAAGCTCCTTTCGATCGAAGGCTTTGATGCGATTATCTCCGATTTGAACATGCCCGGGATTTCCGGCATGCAATTGCTCGAGGCCGCGCGCCGCATTTCCCCCCGTACGGCTTTTCTGATGGCGACAGGCGTGGGCGACGTCGCCGTGGGCGTCACGGCGATGAAGCAAGGCGCATCCGATTACATTCTGAAGCCCTTCCAAATGGAAGCCGTAATGCTCAGTCTCCGGCGGGCTTTGGAAATGAAACGAATGGAAGCGGAACTTACCGATTACCGTGAGAATTTGGAAAACATGGTCGACCAGCGGACCAAGCAACTGATGGCCGCAACCCGCCGAATCGAGCTGACCTACGACGAAACCCTGGAAGCTCTGGCGGCCGCCCTGGACCTTCGCGACAACGACACCGCAGGACACTCTCGGCGCGTTACTCTCTACACCTTAGAGATGGCCCGCAGGCTCAGTTTCTCCCCCACCGAGCTCAAACAGTTGGAAAGGGGCGCCCTTCTGCACGATATCGGGAAAATTGGCATTCCCGATTCGATCCTTCTCAAACCGGGGAAGCTGACTCCGGAGGAAACCCTGGTCATGCAGTCGCACGTCCGGATCGGGTATGAATTGATGAGCCGCGTCGCCTTCCTCTCCGATGCCGCACTGCTTGTTCGCACCCACCAGGAGTATTTCGACGGCTCGGGGTATCCGCAAGGACTGATCGGCGAAGAGATCCCCCTGGGAGCGAGAATCTTCGCCGTCGCTGACACGCTCGACGCCATTATGTCCGACCGCCCTTACCGCCGCGGTCGGCCTTATTCGGCTGCGCGCGCCGAAATCCAGCGTGAGTCGGGGAAGCAATTTGATCCCAAGGTCGTCGACGTGTTCCTTTCGATCACGGAAGAAGAATGGCAGAAAATTGGCGCCGAGGCGACCCGCGACCGAACCGAGGAGAAGCATGCGTCGGCGGCGAACTTCGCCCTGAAGGCCGATCAAGCGGAGTTGGACGGCAACCTCGACATAAGCGCTCAAGCCTGAAGAATGAAGGCAGGCACTCCCAAAAAAGTAGAGCCCTCAGAATTCAAGCTCGAAGCGGCCATCGCTTCCGCGCAATGTGACCTCCGAGCTTCTGCTACCAATATGACTGCGCCGAAGCCACTGTAGACTGCGGTCGGGCCACCCGGGCGAAGGGCCGAGCGGCGCACGGCCCCATTCTTCCTCATCTTCAATTCCGATCCCGCCGAGAACCGAAACGGAGGAGTGTCCGGTCCAGCGGCGCAGCACGCCCGGCAAAACGTAGCGCAAGGCTCCCACTCCAGCCTTGCGGCATTTCCGGCAGGTGTCCGACTCTCGCCTCGCGCCCATCGGAGTTTTCATCGTGGGTCGCGCCCGGACCCCCCGCGGGCCCGGAAGTGCCGCAGGACCGGAGAGCGGGTCCTGCGCTACGTGATGGCGAAAAAGTGCGGAGCGGTTTGGGACCATCGGCGCGCGGGCGGACAATATATCGCTTTTGGCTACAATTCTGCGGTTTGTCAGAA
>CAZCVY010000291.1:0-7902 GCA_964501985.1 uncultured Acidobacteriota bacterium
TTACGGGCCCTTCGCAAGCGGCGCCGAACTGGTGGCGTCGCTGCATGAAGAAGCGGCGAAATTGCGCTCGAAGAAGTCCGGCCGCAAGGCCTCGCGGCCATGACCGCTCGGTACTCGCAGAAGTTCCTTCGGCAATATGCTTCCGCGCCCGAGGAGGTGCGGAAGGCCTTCGACAAGCAAATTGGATTCCTGCTGGAAAACCTCAGCCATCCCTCCCTGCGAGCCAAAAGGTACGACGAAGCGCTCGGCCTCTGGCAGCCGCGCGTGAATCGCAATTGGCGGTTCTACTTTACCATTGAAAACGACGAGTACCGTCTCCACAGCATCCGCCACCATCCGAAGTAAGAGCGCACAGGTACGCACGGTCGAAGGTGAAGCGGGGGGAACTGCTGTCTCCGTGCTCGGAAAGCAGGCGTTGGTAGGTTTCCCAGGAAAGGCTGCGCAGAACCACGCGCGGGTCAGGCGGGTTTAGGATCGTTGCCATCGCTAGCTAAACCCCACAAAATCAATGGCTGGGAGGCAGGGATTCGAACCCCGATACGCAGATCCAGAGTCTGCAGTCCTACCGTTAGACGACCTCCCAGTGGGACAATCCTATAGACTTAAACGGGTGGGTGGGTGCTTGTCAAGGAGTTTAATCTCGGGGCGGCGAGTTCGCTTTGCCCTGGTTCCGCCGCGGCGAGGTTACCTCGAGATTCCATCGGGTTGGCAAGTTAACCTCAGGCTTGTCCAGATTACCACTCGAACGCCCGGGGGTACGAACTGCGGCTTCGCCGTCTGCTTTGCGGAAAGGCTCCGCCTTTCCGTTACGGGAAGCCTCCCCTATTCGTCACTCGCGCCGCCTGCCCGGATTCCTTGGGGCGGCGGCGCAAATGAGGAGAATATTCATGTTCCGGGCCGGAAAGGCAGAGCCTTTCCGCGGAGCAGGGGGCAAAGCCCCTTTGAATCGAGAGCCCTGTATAGGGCAGGATGCTCAGAACAATCGGAAGCTGACTTCCACGGTGACTTGCACGGGCACCGGGGTACCGTTCCGCATGGCGGGTTTGAATTTCCACGTCTTCACGGTTTCCACCGCCTTTTCGTCCAACCCCAGCCCGAGCGGCTTGATGACCCGGCATTCCGTCACGTTGCCCGAGGCATCGACGACGATGAACAGCACCACGGTGCCTTGGTACTTCGCCTTGCGAGCTTCCTCGGAGTACGGCGGCTCAGGCTTGAAAATGGGGATGGGAGCGCTCACGTTTCCGCCCACGCTGTAGACTCCGCCGCCCGTGCCTCCACCTTCGCCGGGTCCCAGACCGCCGCCCTTGCCCGATCCAATGCCTCCGCCCGATCCGCTACCAATGCCGCCGCCGTATCCCGGTCCGTTCGAGGGCGGACCGACCACGCCACTGGGGTCGCCCCAGTTCATGTTGGCGCTCATCTGCGGGAGCTTCAATTCCGGTGGGCCAACCAGTGTGGGCGCTACCTGCAACTGGGCCTGGGTGTTGGGAATGACCGCCATCGGCGGGGCTAGCTGCGTCTTGGCAAACTTGGGAATCGCGCCCTTCGACGCCGGAGTCGGCGAACGGTCGCCACCGCCGCCTCCGCCACCCGCTTTCTTGGTGCTCGGACTGAGCATCGGGAGGTAAGGCGAGATATCCACGACTTCCGTCTTGGTGGCGGCTTTCACCGGCTGCCACATGCGGGTGAGGATGTAAGGCAGCAACAAGAGAGTCAGCGCGATCGTGTGCACCAGAACGGAATTCACCCAGGAGGCCTTCTGCATCCGGTAGTCGTTCCAAATGTCTGGCGGATAGGGGCGGGCCTTGAAGATCTGCGCACCTGCCAATTCACCCAGGGCAAACCCGGCAATCACCCCCAAAAGCAAAGTGGCCTCTTGGCGCCAAAACCAGCCCGCCGTCCCCAATGCCGCGGCCAAAACGAAGGCGCAAAGCGCGCGCTTCTCCTGCTGCCCGTAGTTGTAGAGCCCGATCGGATCGCGCGGCTTCTCAAAGGCTACACGAAGCTGCGAGGGGAGATCCATGAACCACGGACGCATGTCCGTGGCGGGCAGCTTGGCCTCGCCGCGATAATATTGCGCGGGTACCGTCAGCTTCGGCTCGCGCATCCAGTCGCGGATTTGCCGGAAGGCGGAAACGAGAGTGCTCGGGGTTTCGACAAACGTGACCTTGAACTGGTCGACAGGAGGGGGCGCCTTCGTGCTCGGCGCTGCTTCCGGCCTAGCTTCAACCTGAAGGTTGCTGGTCGACATGAACCTTTGATTCCGTTTCCCGGGGCTAATCCTTCGCCCTGGCGCGAGGTTTTGGTAACCCTTTACAGTGATGGCGGACAGAGCAACGGGGTTGCATCAGCTTGGGCCGCAAAATCGTCCGCTCCGATCTTTTTTTATACTACCACATCAGGCGATTGTGGATAAAGCGGAGATGCCGCTCAATCTGAAAAAATGTCCGACTCGAAAAAGCCGTGGTCCGCGAAGGTCGGGGTCGGAGCGGGTAGGCAGCGGTCCGCGCAGGGAGGGCGCGCCGAAAAGGGACTATTTGTCGCTGTGCCCCGTGGGGAATAACACCCATGATCGCCCGTAACCATAGTTGAAGGGCCGAGTCCCAGCCGCCTCGGAGAGCGTCCCACTTGCGCGAAATTTCACTCGCGGCCTCTGAATCTGCTCCGCACCAGCTTGAGATACGCGCGCCGACTTGATACACTCTTGCTTCGACGTCAATATCTAATCGCGGACGGTCAACTGCTTATGCCAGCTCGAACGAGTTTTCTTGACCCACTGGAGCCCACCAACGGCGAACACGGCAAGCTCTACGTGGTCGGCACGCCCATTGGCAATCTTGAGGACATCACTCTGCGCGCCATTCGCATCCTCAAGGAAGTGGATCTGATCGCCTGCGAGGACACTCGCCGAACGGCGAAACTTCTCACCGCTTACAAAATTCAGACTCCGATGGTGAGCTACCACGAGCACAACGAGATGACGCGCGCGCCCGAGTTGGTGATCCAAATGGAAGAGGGCAGCAGCATCGCGCTGGTCACGGACGCCGGCATGCCGGTGGTTTCCGACCCGGGTTTTCGCCTGGTGCACCTCGCGGTTCGGCACAGCATCCCGGTCGTTCCCGTGCCGGGCGCGTCGGCGTTTGTAGCGGCGCTTGCGGCTTCCGGATTGCCCGTGGACAAGTTCCGTTTCCTCGGATTCCTGCCGAGCAAGAAGGGCGAGCGCCGTAAGGCCTTGGAGGAACTCAAGGACGCCACGAAGACTTTGATTTTCTACGAAGCGCCGCACCGCTTGCTGGAAATGCTCAAGGACGCGCGCGAACTCCTGGGCGAGCGCGAGATCGTTGTTGCCCGCGAAGTCACCAAGGTTCACGAGCAGTTCATGCGCGGAACCATCGGCAGCACCTTGGAATATTTGAAGAAGCGGCCGGTGAAGGGCGAGCTTACGGTGCTCATCGGCCTACCCGCCGTATCCGATGAGAGTGAAGGCGCCCCGCCCGCGGCGTCCATCCTCTCCGAACTCAATTTGGTGATGGCGGAGCGTAAGGTCGATGAGCGCGCCGCGTTGAAAATTGTGGCGCGCGCGAGAGGCGTGCCCAAAAGCGAAGCCTACCGCCAGTTGCAAACTGAAAAGAACCGCACGAGCTAACCGCGGGCCCGCATAAGAAAAGATTCGAATCGCGAAGAGAAGGTTCACCACAGAGGCACAGAGGTCACGGAGAAGTACGCCTGTTTAAGGTGGAGACGGGGCCGCCGTCCAGTGGATTATTGCCCTGATGGCCCCCTTTGGGTCTTCTCTCTGTGCCTCTGTGTCTCTGTGGTGAAGTCTTTTTCGTGTCTTTTTGGGTCTTTTCTCCGTGCTCTCCGAGTCTCTGTAGTGAACTCCAGAATCAAGAGGCGATGGCGGGTTCGGCGCTGCCGGGTTCAGCGGCGAGCGAGCGGAAGAACGCGTCCACGCGCTCGATCACTTCTCCGGTTTCGCGCGCGCTTTGCACTTGGCGGCGCAATTCCGTTCCATTGCGCACGCCGTGGGTGAACCAACTGGCGAACTGTTTCATTTTGCCGATGGCGCCGGGAATTTCCTCCGCGATCAGCATGGAATAGTAGGTTCGAATCATCCCGTAGCGATCGGCGTCGGCGGGCTCGCGATAGGCGCCCGTCGAAAAAAACTCCGCCATTTGGCGAAAGATCCAGGGATTGGAAGCCGCCGCGCGGCCAATCATCACCGCGTCGCAACCCGTCTGTTCGCGCAGCGCCTGAGCGTCCTGAGGTTTGAACACGTCGCCGTTGCCGATCACCGGGATGCGCACGGCCTGTTTGACTTGCTGGATGATTTCCCACCGCGCGCGGCCGCTGAAGCCCTGCTCGCGCGTGCGCGGATGGACGGCCAAAGCTTCCACGCCGCAGTCCTGCGCCATGCGCGCAACTTGGATCGCCACAATTTCCACCTCGCTCCAGCCGGAGCGAAGTTTAATGGTAAACGGAATCTTTACCGCAGCGCGAATCGCTCGCAGGATTTGTTCCAGCAGCGCAAGGTCGCGCAGCAAGCCCGATCCGCCGCATTTCACCACTTTCTTGGCGGGGCAGCCAAGATTCAGGTCCACCAGGTCGAATCCCAGGTCTTCGATTTGGCGCGCGGCGTCGGCGAGGTGCGCCGGGTCCGCGCCGAAGATCTGCGCGGTGATGGGCCGTTCTTCCTCGGTGTAATACAAATAGCGCTCGGAGCGGAAGTTCTGGCGAACCATCCCCTCGCTCGAGACAAACTCCGTCATGATCAATCCGCACCCGCCCAGACGCTTGATGAAGCGGCGGAAAACCGTGTCGGTAATCCCCGCCATCGGCGCCAGGATGTGCGCCGGACGGATTGCCACATCGCGAATTTTCAGGTCTTGAAAGATCATGCGTTACCGCGCCCGCAGCCAAGCCTTCCCCATGTGTTGCATTATAGCATCGCACCAGGATATCGAACGGGCGCCGTGACGCCGCTACCGTCGCGCCCGCGGGTGGCTCTGTTTGAATCCCAAACCAGGCGATTGCAGCTACTGGTCCGGCTTTCTGCGGGAGATACAGGATTTAACGGCACAGCGACTTTCGGGGTTTGCTGAGGGTTTCAAATTATAGCGACAAATGCCTTCGTAGCGCGGGCATCCTCGTGCTCTCCATGTCTCCGTGGTGAACTGGAGAACACAAATTCACTACAGAGGGCACAGAGGTCACGGAGAAGTACCCCTGTTTGCGGGGTAAGGACTAGCGTCCAGTGGATTATTGCCCTGATGGGCCCCTTTGGGTCTTTTCTCTGTGCTCTCTGTGCCCTCTGTGGTGAAGTCCTTTTCGTGTCTTCTTTGGGTCTTCTCTCCGTGATCTCAGTGTCTCTGTGGTGAACTCCGGAATCACGTGGCGATAGCCACTCTATTTCGTCAAACTCAGTAAGGCACCCTTCTGGTAAGGCGATCGGCAAGTGGGCAGTCGCATTGTTCCCGAGCGGCTGATTACACGCCCGGAACCGCTCCTTTCGCCGGCACGCGACGCACAAGCCCACGAGTTCGGGAAAAAGCGTTGTCGTTTCCCCTTCCGATATGGCTATAATAGCCATGACAGGAGGAAACCGCATGCGCAGTGTCAATGTAGCCGAGTTGAAGAACTCCCTGAGTCGCTATCTGACTTACGCCAAACAGGGGGAAGAAATCGTCGTCCGCGACCGCAATCTGCCCGTGGCGAAGATTGTCCCTCTCTCCGCCGACGAAACCAGCAGGGAAGAGCTGATTTTAGTTGCAGCAGGCAAAATGCGTTTGCCGCAGGCTCCTTTGGACCTTCACAAGTTACTCGCGATCAGAACCGGCCGAGTTCGCGCGAGTCAAGCCGTCCAGGCCCTCGTGGACGAACGCGCGGAGGGGAGATGAAACCGCAACCGGCATTTTTCGATGCCAGTGCGCTGGTCCCACTCTGTGTTCGGGAGGCCACTAGCCGCCAGGCTCAGGCCCACCTGCGCGAGAGCCTGCCGGTGGTGTGGTGGGGAACTCCGGTCGAGATCCATAGCGCGGTGGCCCGCCTCCACCGCATGTCAGTTCTGAGCGATCGCGAACGCAAGGGAGCTCTGGCTCGGCTGGAACTGTTGAGCCGGGCATGGCGGGAGATCCTCCCGGCGGACTCGGTGCGCGAATTGGCAAGGCGATTGTTGGATATTCATCAGCTTCGAGCGGCCGACAGCTTGCAACTGGCTGCGGCTCTCACCTGGTGTCACCAACAACCCAGGAACCGAAATTTTGTTTCCGGCGATCAGCAGCTATCCCAAGCCGCGGCCTCGGCGGGATTTACTGTCCTGGCGCTTACCTCTTAGCTCGCGTTATAGCATCTCACGAGCCTATCGAGCGGACGCCGTCACCCGCGGCAGATCGAACTTGACGGCGGAGCGGGAAGTGCGGTCTTATAGCGGTCCGATACGGTGAGACTTTCGCTATAATCGAATCGGTAGCTCTATGAGCCTCTTGCCCGACTGGAACAATCCGGAAATCGTGCTCAGTCCACCCACTGGTGCGTTAGGTGTAGACCTCACCAAATTCGTTCCCGGTGAGGTGTTTCCCCTCGAAAACCCCCAGACCGACATTCCGCGAATTGCCCGAGACCCCAGGCTCACCGGGCTGATTGATTCGGCGGTCCAGAAGATTCCGACATTTCATTCCCTCAACCTTGGAGATGCTCGCGCCATGAGCGAACTGGCGCCAGCGAGCGTTCACCTCGTGCTCACTTCCCCTCCTTACTGGACCTTAAAGGAATACCGGGAGTCCGAGGGGCAGATGGGGCACATCGGCAACTACGACGAGTTCCTGACTGAGCTCGACAAAGTTTGGTCGCATTGCTTCCGAGCGCTTGTTCCCGGCGGCCGCCCCATCTGAGTGATGGGCGATCTATGCATTTGATATCAGATCCGACTTGACGCGGCACCTGCAATACGGTCTGATACATGATGACCGTTCACAATGGCCGCGTACTTATACGATGATCATGGCAACCGCGACATACCAGAAAACGTTGGGAGCATTCTACACTGGCGAGCCAGTAGCGCGGTGGATTGTCAAATGGGCGGTTCGAAGTCGAGGAAACACACTTCTTGACCCGAGTTGTGGCGGTGGAGTTTTCTTGCAGTCGGCATCCGACTGCCTTGCCAAAAATGGGAACGGTAACCCCCACGTATGGGGCATCGACATTGACGGAGAAGCACTCGCTGCAGTCGATGAGCGAGTCCCGCACTGCAAGCTCATTAATGCGAATTTCTTTTCCATCAAGCCGAGCGAGACACCTCGGTTTGACGCTGTAGTCGGAAACCGACCTATTATTCTGTATCAGAGTATTAAAGGTGCGTTTCACTAAAAGGAAAGGCTCCAGCCTGGATAGATTCCTTTGGCTCGCGCAAACATTTGTGACAGGGTCATCTCAAGGTAATCGCCCGCCGGCACTTTAACGAACACGAACCGGAATTGGTCCTTCAGGCTCTGAGAGACAAGGATTTCGGCTGCTGTCAAAGAAAAAAAGTGTCCCGCGAAATTAGCTTTACATTCTTTGACCGTAGATTTGATTTCGTAAAGCGTAATCTGTTTGAGGTGCCGCTCAACGTCTTCCGGGTCGCTCAAGTCCACGTTCCCTGATGTTTTGATGATGTCGAACGCCTTGCCGTAAACGATCATGTCCCGCTTCACGAAGGCCATGACCACAATCTTCTTCTGGATTGATGTGGGAATGGCAAACCCCAAACCTTTCCCCACCAAGATCTCCGCTGCTCGGCGTGCGGTAGCGTTATTGGTCGGCCGAGCGTCGGGTACGAGGGCTGTTGCGGCGACTCGCAATGCTGCTGTCAGCACCAGCTTAAAAGGGAGCCGATTTCATCAGTACTCAGGGAGCCGGTCA
>CAZCVY010000292.1:0-4750 GCA_964501985.1 uncultured Acidobacteriota bacterium
ATCGCTTCGAAGGCCTGGGAGGATCGCACCGTCGCCGCCATGTCCTCACCCGGCACTTTGATGTTCTTGAGCGCCACGCCTGTTAAGTTCACTCTGCTGTCTGCTCTGCATCCGCAGATCGTGTTACCGGAGTGCGTAATTCCGCCCAAAGACAACTCCACGCCCCCTACTCCAGCACGTTGATTGCCATAGGCTACAGACATTTTGACCCTGATCCTGCCGGCGGTGGTTCCCAGCCCTGGCCCTCCCTCGAGCCCGTTCGCGCTTGCGGAGCTTTGGAGTGCGGCAGCTTGCTGCCGCTTTCCGTCCCGCGAGCTTGCTCGCGGGATTTCGAGACTTCGCCCGTTGCCCTCCGGAAGGCTGGATTTGAGCCGACCGGCCGCCAGCAAGCTGGCTCGATAGAAAGCGGCAGCAAGCTGCCGCACTCTATAGCTGCGCGAAGCTGCGGGCACGGAAGCCGGTTTCACGCCGGCTGGCGCAGACACCCGATGTTTGGTGTCTGCGATCTCCCGCAGGGACCTTTTCTTCCGACCGCGCTCCGTCGCGAGTATACTCTCCTGCGCCATGCCCCTCTACCACCGCGTTTACAGTCCCGGGGAACTCCAATTCATCACCACCAGCACCTATCGCCGTACGTTCCTTTTCCTCGCTAATCGCTTTCGGCGCTGCTTTGTCCAAAGGCTTGACGAGGTGCGGCAGGAACTTCATTTTTTGCTTATCGGTTGGGTTCTGATGCCCGAACACTTTCATGTGCTGATCAAGCCCGAGCCCGCCCAAACCACTCCGCTCATTATGAAAGGGCTCAAAGAGGAATCGGCCAAGCGCATCCTTAGAACGCTGCGGGAAAACCTTCAATACCCTTGGTGCCGGAACACGCTCGCCCGACTGCGGCTGCCCTCAACGGTTCACGATGAATCGCACTACCGTCTCTGGCAGCGCCGCTTTTACCCCTTCAATGTTTTCTCCGAGAGCAAACTTCAGCAGAAACTGGACTACATGCATAACAACCCTGTAACGCGGGGCCTGGTGAATTCCCCCGAGGACTGGCCGTGGTCAAGTTGGAGGTTCTATTATTTGGAGGATGCGTCAATTCTCCGCATGGACCGTATGGGCTGAGTTCAAGTTTCAAGAAGTCCCTTCGGGAGATCGCAGACTTCAAAGAGCCGAAGTCTGCGCCAGCCGGCGATAAAATGGGAGATCCCATGAAGCGCAGCACCGTAGTCGTTTTCAGCACGATAACTGTGGTACCGATGTTGGTGATTATGGTTGTGATTGGTGGTTACTGGTGGAGTAACTTTGGCCCCTTCCGGCCTAAGGCTGTTTCCAGAACGGCAGTATTTCTCAGAGCTCCCGCGACGGGCGGCCCGAGCGGGCCTCGTGGGGTGTGGTTGGTATGTTGGCAGAGTAGCGGGGAGAATCGGTGCAGATTCAGCGAGAAGGACGGTGCCACCATATTTGAAGGAGTGTTTATCCCCTATGGTCGGAAAGAAGCCATCCCTACAGACCTGTTGAAAATCGATACTTCAAAAACAAAGTACGCAGACCCAGAAGGGGTCTGGATTAACGATCTCCTGGTTCCGATGGTTTATCTGCAAAACGGCGAGGTTCTCATACTAGCGCAATACTACGAGAAGGGGGCCCTCATTCTGAATCGGAAGCGCAGAGGTGAACAGTGAACCGCCGCTGATATTGCCCCGCGACAAAGGCGGCCATCAAGGACACGGCGCGGCGGTGGCAGGTGTTTGGAGGTTACTCCTATGCGATTCAACCAAAGCGAAATCATTGAGGACATCCTGGAACACATTCGGCAATGCGGGGGAGAATTCAGCGACTGGTGTGTCGGGAGCGTCAAGGACCCGCAATGCCCTTCTTTCGCGGGACATGTGAGCGGCGGCTCAGATGACGGGCTCCTCTACCGGGAGGCCTATACCACCTATGCCGCGGAAGAAGTCCTGGAGCGCCTGGTGAAGGGCTGCGGCCTCCGCCCGGAGCCTGCCGCGGCCGCCCAGACAGGCAGGATCGTTTTCGTGTACCGGACCAGAGAGAGGAGAAAGGCGTGTCAGGTACCCTTACTCCGTCTGGGCTTGAGCGTGTTAACGCCGGCACTCTACCCATTACGCAATCCTCCTGCTTCGGCGCTGCAAAGAAAAGGGTACCCTGACACCCTTCCCTCCTGACACCCTTCCTCCCAACAACACTAGGAAGAGGCGTCAGGGCCTAAACAGTTTCCCACCACAGCGGAACCCGACTGCGTTGCCCCAGTTGGCAGGAAGGTTTCTCTGGCGGAACGACACGCGAAGCAGCTTAGGCTCGCTGAGCCAAGACCCGCCGCGAAGAACCCGTAACTGGCCACCCCCCGGCCCTTCGGGATCTTGCGATGGGCTATTCCGGTAGTAACGATCATCGTACCAGTCGTTCACCCACTCCCACACATTCCCAAGCACGTCGTATAGCCCAAACCCGTTGGCACGCTTGTGCCCAACCTCGTGCGTTTGGCCCCCACTGTTAGCGTTGTACCACGCAATATCGTTAAGTATTCCATAACGTGCTTCCGTGTTCCCGCCCCACGCTGCATACTCCCACTCTGCCTCGGTGGGCAACCGTCCGCCAGTCCAACCACAGTATGCCTGGGCATCATCCCAGCTTACATTGACGATCGGCATTTCTTGATTCTTCCACTCCTTGTTGAAGTTTGGAGCAGGAGGCATTTGCCGTCCCGTTGTCCCGGCAAAGTGGCTGTAAGCGCCCACCGTTACCGGCGTCTGCCCGATCCAAAAGCCGCGAGTGACCGTGACTTGGTGGGCGGGCTTCTCCTCGTCAAAGCAGTCGCCGTCCCCCGGCGAGCAGCCCATCATAAAGGTACCGGGGGATACCCAAACGTAATTCAAACCGTCCTTGGGGTTCTGACGTCCTTCGCCATTGGGCCTGGACGGCCAGAAAACCCAGATCAGTACAAACATTACGGCCATCGCGAGGCCAGCGACGAAGATTTTGGTGGCGGCTCGCGCTTTTTTCTCGGAATCCGGCCGATTGTAACTGACTGCGGACGAGTCGCGAGCCTGACGCGTTTCAGCAGAGCGGCCTGCCCGGCTATTCGGCGCCGAGCGGAGTTCGGGCTGTGCTTCTTGCCCCGAAACACTCTCTTCGGAGGTTGGCACCGTAGAGGGCGTGACTTCTGCCCGAACCGTGTCATCGACAAGTAGCGGCGGCGGCGTTTGTACAGCCGCTTGCGGCGCAGGCCATCGCAAACCGGGAGAGGCAGACACCCCCACTATCGCGGTGGCATCAATGAGCGGCGATGAAGCCGCGCGGAGCCCCATTGACGGCGACGGGCGACCTGAGAGCTCTTCAAGCTCAGATTTCTTCGTGGTGGCGAACGGATTCACGGCTTTTCCCGGAGGCGTTGCCTTGGCCGCGCGTGCAAACTCGCGCGCAAACTCGACAGCCGTCGCGTAACGCAACTCACGGTTCTTCAGCAGCGCCTTCATCACCACCATTTCGGTTTGTGCGGGAAAAGAAATGCTGGGTGCGACTGCGCGGAAGGGCGGCGGATCCTCGAGCATGTGCTTACGCACGTAACCAAGCGGCGTATCAGAATGAAATGGTACCCGCCCGACGAGCATTTCGTAGGCGACAATTCCCAGCGAATAGACGTCCGAGCGCGCGTCCAGTTCATCGCTGCGCATCCCGAAGGCCTGCTCGCTGGACATATAAGCGAGCGTACCCAGCACCTTGCCGGCGGTGGTGTGTGTGTGCGATTCGCGCACCTTGGCGATGCCGAAGTCGACGACCTTGACGATCAACTCGCCTTCGTCGCCTCGCGTTAGAAAGAGGTTATCAGGCTTCAAGTCGCGATGAATGATCCCTAGTTTGTGTGCCGCGCCCAGTCCACGTGCTGCTTGCTGAAGAATTTCCGCGCACTCGGACACCGGGAAGCCACCCCGTCGGCGCAAGGCATCCCGCAGAGTTTCACCGTCGAGAAACTCCATGGCGATGTAAGGGGTGCCATCGTCCGCCTGGCCGGACTCGTAGATGGTCACCACATTGAGATGGCGAATGCGTGCCGTGGATGCGCCTTCGTCGTGAAAGCGCAGCAGGAATTCGGGGTCATCCAGCAGCTTGCGACTTAACACTTTCAAGGCCACGGGTCGGTTGCCAAGGGTGATCTGCTCGGCGAGAAAAACGGACCCCATGCCGCCCGCACTAAGTTTCTTAACGATGCGATACCGCCGCGCGAGGCTTCCCGTCAATGCCGCTTCCGTTATTCCAGGAGGAGTTGGTGGGAGCGCCGTGCCGTCCTTCGGACAATAGTCCGAGTCGTCGGGATAGCTCTGGCTGCATTTAGGACAAGTGCGCACGTTTGTTGGGCTGTCAGAACGTAGGTTCCCCGGGAACTCGCCAATTATATAAACTTTTGGGCGGAAGGACAAACGTGGGAAGCTAAGTTGCCTACACTCAATAATGCTCTTAATTAGGGGCGACCGTAGAGTTCAGTTCCTCGATGCCCCGGCGCACATTGTCGACCAGCCCGTCCAGCGAGTTGAACAGGAAGTTGGAGCGGCGTGGCGCTCCAGGAATGAAACGGTCACTTGCCGGTCGCCGTCGCGCGCAGATTCCGGCTGAAGAACGGCATCACTTGATTCTGAAACCGCACGGCGAGGGCGCTGGTGTGAGTGCCGTGATAAATCTCAAAGCTGTTGGCGATACCATACTTGTCGAGCACGTCGTGCAGCTTGCCGGCATCGACGCG
>CAZCVY010000292.1:4850-7841 GCA_964501985.1 uncultured Acidobacteriota bacterium
GCCCATGGGCGAGAGGCAGCACGGACTCATGATGTAGAGGCTGCTGAACACGTCAGGGTGCTTCATGCCAATGCGAGCGGTGCCGTAACCGCCCATGGAGTGGCCGGCGAGGCCCCGGCTCAAGCGGTTGGGAATGGTGCGATAGTGGGCGTCGATATAAGCCACCACGTCGTGGGCGATAAACCTCTCGTAATCGCCCGTCGTGACGGAGCTCGAATACATCGACCCGCCGTAAACGGTGTACGCGTCGGGCAGCACGACAATCATTTCCTGGCTGCCTTGGGCCCAGGCGCCCTCCAGCGTTTGGGGCGCACCAATGTCGTGGGTGAACCACTCCGCCTTGTCGGTAAAACCGTGCAGAGCATAGACGACCGGGTAGCGGCGGTGCTTCTCCTTCTTATAGCTGGGCGGCAAAAACACGAACGAGTCGCGATCGACGGGGTCCCCTTCCAGATTGCCTTCGAGCGCCGTGCCGTGAATCTTGATGTGCTCAACCACGGCAGGCTTCGCGCCCGGCACAACGGGCGGAACTTCCCTTGCGTCCTGGGCCCTACCAACCTGGGCGGCTACGCTCAGGATGATGGCGATCCCGGCAATCCTCCATCGGGCTTGGACCCCTCTCGCGAGAACAGATTCGTTCATGTGTACCCCCAGTTTCTCCTTCGGAATATATTCTGATGGCCCCGCTCCGCTGACACCCTTGCCCTGCTCGCGTTTGCCATCAGCGGCGAGTATTGCGCCCATGCTACGCTGGCCACAGAGCATTCAAAAGCCATAGAACTGTCAAAGCCACGATGCCATACGACAGCGGATTTGCGTTTCTGAGGGTCTGAGAAACACTCGAACCCGCAGCCTCATCGCTGCGGCCCGTCTTTGCCAGATACCTATTGACCCATTTCGCTTCTACCCACCATGAAACCGAGAAGCAAACGACCAACATTAATGCCGCACTCAGCAGTACGATCCAACGCGGATAAATGCCGAGAAACATCAGGCGCATGTAGTCGTGTTTCGTCACATTAATTGGCTTGAACGCGCCATCCAGCAACGGTGAGTGTCCACGCAGCCTCTGGGGATTGCTAAAATATGCGCCCTCAGTGGCATACTGGAGTCCGGCCCCAAAGATTTGGCCGAGCGGAAGTCCTGCTATCGACGACAGGATGTTTGCAATGCCGAGAACGCGGATGCACTCCCAACGCCCCATCTTCAGCCGACGCCGTGAGTACTCTGCTTCAACAGCGACAATCGGAATTAGAAGCAATATGAACACTGGCCAGACGAGTACCAAGCTCGGGAGGATAGCGTCCGCTAATACCGGAGTGAAGGGCACAGCGGATAATCTACGCCTCGCTGTGGCCGAAGGCAAGCGGCGCGGGTGGCGCATACATCGTTCCCCAATGCATGCGGCCCTTAGTTGGGGACGCAGACATATAGGGCAATGTCTGCGTCACCCGCGGATGGCACTGCTAATGACAACGACAGGTAAATTGTCGTTGCCCACGAGCCGGTGGGGTGTATACTGCCCCGCTTAGGATGCGAAAACGGAAATCCAAATTCAATTGCGGGAGACTTTCATGAAGTTGAAGACGAGCACCATCACAGCCGCCTCGACATGCGCGGCCGCGCTGTTGCTGTGCGCGGTCATTTTCGGTCAACAGGGGCCGCCGGCGGGAGCACCGGGCGGCGGCCGGGCCGCATCGGGTAATCGTGGCGGCGGCGACGCCTGCGGTGGCCGCAGTGCGCTTCCGCAGATACCCTGCGCTCCCGACATCGCCGCGATGATGGCCGCCCTGCCGGATAAGGCCTATGCCACGCCCGCCAGCCCCCGTAAGATCCTCGTGCTTTGCACAGCCCACGGATTTGTGCACTCGTCGATCCCTTTGGCTTCCAAGATGGTTGAATACCTCGGCGATAAAACCGGCGCGTGGTCCACCACGATCTCTTACGACAACGCGGTCATCACGCCCGAAAACTTGAAACAGTACGATGCGATTTTCCTGGACAGCACGACGGGTGAGTTCCTCGACGACGCGAACGATCCGTCCGGCACCCAGACCCGCAGGAAGGCGCTCCTGGACTTCGTCAAGAACGGTAAGGGCCTCGCCGGCATCCATGCCGCAAGCGACTCCTATCACGATGGTATCCGGGGCGAATGGCCGGAGTTCAACCAGATGATCGGCGGATTCTTCAAGTTCCACTGGTCTTATCCGACGCTGATCTCGGTGAAGATCGACGATCCCAAGAGCCCCCTCACGCAGATGTTCGATCCCAGGGGATATGTCATCGTGGACGAAACCTACACCTTCGCCCAAGATTCGTTCAGCCGCAAACGGGTACACGTGCTGACCAGCGTTAACTACAGCAAGATGAGCCAGTGTGACAAGGACAAGGAACCGGCAGAGACCCGGCGGACCGACGGCGATTATGCGCTCAGCTACATCCAACATGTGGGCAACGGCCGCGTATTCTACGAGGCCCACGGGCATGACGAGCGGGTGTACTTCCTGCGGCCGTTCGTCGCGCATATGCTGGCGGGCATCCAGTATGCGCTCGGCGACCTGAAGGCAGACGACAGCCCCAGCGTGCAGTAAAACGACTTCTCACCAACAAGTGAGACGGGTCCGCCGTCCGCCACTTTCGTCCGCCAACCCTCCAACCAGCGCCGTTTGCGCAGATGAGGGATGACGGCCCGACAGAAACGGCGCAGGTCGGAAAGCTTGACCTCCGTCCGGTGCCGGCGCCTGTGACCAGCGCGGTTTTTCCTTCAATGCCAAGATCCATCGGCTTTCGCCTTCGTCCGTACGGACCCACGTGTTGCGGGCAGAGGCGCGCCCGGCAAGGCGGCTTTAATCCTTCGTTTCAGAATTGCGTCCCGCGGCGACACGCCGCCGAGATTCGCCCAATCCTCTAGTTTCTTGACGCTCAGCGTGTGAGTGACGGCGCTCCGCACTTGCACTTCCAACTCACTGCCCCTTCCGGGCGAGCAGTCAT
>CAZCVY010000293.1:0-7830 GCA_964501985.1 uncultured Acidobacteriota bacterium
TACGCAGTCCAGCAACACGATCTGCGGATACAGAACAGTGGTCGGGGATTTGATAGTGATGGATTCTCGTCGTAGCGCGGGCGTCCCCGCCCGCTGTGGCGTGGGCATCCTGCCCGCGCACTGGCGAGAGCGGGACGCTCCCGCGACAGCGGGCAAGATGCCCGCGCTACGGACGGTGTGCAGCAAAAAAGATGTTAATAAATTACGTTCGAAGCCGGAATGTCTATGAAAACAAAGGATCAGTAGACACAATGCCCGAAAATAAACGGACATTTACGTCTTAGATTCGCGCATTTTTGTTTAACTGATGCCCATTTTGCAGAATTCTGCCGAAATTGACGTCTTTTCTGTCACTTTTTGAGCGCTGGGGAGTGTATTTTGCGCTTCAAAATGTATGAACTTCAGGCCGCGGACCTAAAGAACGGGTCCGAGCCATGCTCGCTTGACAGAGATCGAGAGGGCAGGTATGAAACCGCCGATGCCTTGGCGACGATGGCAAGAGGCGAAGGCCGAATGCCTACCGCTGGCTGGCCACGACTCACTGTCCGCCAATCACCGCCCTCTAGGGGCTCTCCATCATGTACTAGAAACTAAAGGTGGTTAGCGTTCTTCGCCAAAATGTCTCAATGCTTATCTCACTCAAATACAAAGAGTTAAATTGAGAGTCGGGGGACGGGGCGAAGAAAAGGGAGATGCTCTCCATGATGTGCTAGAAACAAAATGGGTTAGCAACGAAAGGTGACAACCGCCAAAAAATATATAGTGTTGAAAATAAATAAGTTAGACGATCAGAGATTGCCAGGTTGTGTGGGGAAAAAGGGGAATAAAAAAGGGGAGTGAGTTTCCCTATGTTATTGAAAACACATATAGAAAAAATGCCCGTTTTTCGCCTCTCCATCATGTTGATGAAAACAAATGAGTTAAGCTAATCTCTCCATCATGTTGATGAAAAGAAAGAGGGTTAGCAAAAAACAGTGGCGAAGGGGAAAGGCTTGGCTATCCGGCAGAAGCGCGCTTGGCGCCGGAGACTTGCGCTTCCAGCTCGGCGATGTCAAGCACGATGACCTTCCGCCTCTCCAGGCGAATGATGCCGCGGTCCACAAAGCGCCGCAAGTTCCGGGAGACGAGGTCGCGCACGGTGCCGATTTCCGCCCCGATTTCCTGGTTGGTCTCCTCCAGGGGAAACTCGATGCCGCGGCGGGTGCGCACTCCGAGCTTCAGCGCGCGGTCGCGGAGGAAGCGCGCGAGGCGATGGCTCACTTCGCGAAGGGATAGCTCCTCCACCAGGCTAGTCAGATAGCGGAAGCGCCAGGCGAGGGAGCGGATGACAGCGAGGGCAACCTCGGAATTGCGTTGGCACAATTCCAGGAATTCGCGTTTGGGGAGAAACAGCAGAGTGGAATCCTCCGCGGCCAGGGCGGAAGCGGGAAAGGTTCCGCCGTCAAAAACGGAAACTTCGCCCACCGTGGAGCCCGCGCGTTCGATCACCAGGACTTGCTCGCGGCCATTTTCCGCCATTTTGAAAAGCTTGATGGTACCCGACTGCACCACAAACAGCCCTTCGCAAGGGTCGCCCTCGCCCACCAGGATCTCGTCCTTCTGGATCCGCCGGACCATGCAGTGCGCGGCGAGGAGCCTCAACTCCTCCTGCGGCAGGACGGCGAAAAACGAGACGCGGCGCAGGGCTTCCACCGCATCCAGTGCGGACATGGTCATCGTTTTGAGCTCAGCGGGCATGGCGCGCGATTCGACCTCGATTGTTGGCGTAAGCAGGAGCCCGAAACAATCAGCTTATCAAAAGCACTACGGAAAGGCACGACTTAAGTCATCGCACCGCGCAGCGCGCCCGCGTATGCTCCAGACACTGAGGGCCAACCTGCGATCGGCGAAATCGAAAGGCCTTCCGGAGGAATCTTCATGGCGTATATTATCGCTGAGCCTTGCATCAATACCAAAGACACCGCCTGCGTGGACGTTTGCCCGGTTGACTGCATCCACCCGCGCAAGGACGAAGGGAATTTTGCCGAGCTGGCGCAGCTCTACATCGATCCCGTGGAGTGCATCGACTGCGGCGCGTGCGTGCCGGTTTGCCCCGTTTCCGCCATCTTCCCCTTGGATGACCTGCCGGAAAAGTGGGCGAGTTTCACCGAAGTCAACGCTCAGTACTATCAAAAGTAGGCTGGGACACATCCGTCAGAGGGCGCTTGGTCACATCATGGCTGGCGCCCTCGGCGGGGAGCGGAGAGCGTTCGCGGGGGCGGAGACAATTTGGCCCCGTTTGGCGCGAAGGACAAAAAGTCCCACATTGGGCTGGCCCAATTTTCCCCAGTTCTCCGCAGACTTTCCAGACTATCGTTCCATCCACGACTACTTCCCTTCCTCTTAATATCCCGCCCCGAGCGCGGTCGTGCTTCGCCTCTAACCGCTTACAATGCTTTGAGTTTGTCGTGGCTTCGAGGGGATTCCGCCAGCGCTTTCCCGCGTGGTTAACCAGCCCTCAGGTCAGATTACGGGATACCGTCAGGTCGCGATGTCATGCTCCTGTCACACAGTTCTCACACTGCTTTAATCACCGTCTACCAGCATAGCGGTGAATCTCAATTTGAGTTAGGGTCGATCCCGCAAGAGGAGCGCGCAATTCCTCCCGGGCAGTCTCAAAAGCATACAATTAAGGAGCAAATGATGCACAAACGCAAGCTTCTCAACCCCAGAGTTGTGGGCATGGCGATTCTTCTGATGTGCTTGTGGACATTGGGCATATTAGCCAGCGACGGCAATGAGCCGGCCGGCAACGCCACCACGCCTCCCGCGTCGAGCACGGCGAAACCCAGCGCCAGTTCCGACGACCAAGTTAATGCTCTCAAGCAGCAGATGGCGCTTCAGCAGAAGCAAATCGAGCAAATGCAGAAATCTCTGGAGCAGCAGAAACAGCTTCTGGAGAAACTCACCAAGCCGACTGCGGCCACCGAGCAAGCAGCGCAACCCGCCGCTCCGGCCAAGCCGGCCACGCCAGTGGTGAAAGCGGCCCAGCCCGCGCCACCGGCGCAAACGGCCGCGGCCCCGCAGCAGGCCACCCAAACGCAGGCTCCGAGCCTCGGCCAGGTGGCTTCCACTACGCCGATGATCCCTCAGTCACAAACAAAGGTGGATAACACCATCGGAACCGCGTCGGCGACCGCCCCCATTATGGCCCCCAACAGCAATGCCGCCGGCGATCAGGAGACCTCGCCCCTGCAATTGCACATCGGCGATGCCACCCTTACCCCCGTAGGGTTTATGGATTTCACGGGTGTGTTCCGCACCAAGGAAGCGGGCGGGAATATCGGCACCAGCTTTGGAAGTATTCCTTACGCGACCCTCTCCGGTGGCCTCACCCCCGTTAACACCAACCTCAGCGAGATTCGCATGAGCATCCAGAACTCGCGGATTGGCTTTCGGGTTGACGCGGACGTGCACAACACACATGTGATCGGCTATATGGAGGCCGACTTTCTGGGGACCCCGGCCAGCACCAACATCGCGGTGACGAACAATGCCCAGCTTCTCCGCAACCGGTTGTACTGGGTCGACCTGCGCAAAGGTGGATGGGAAATCCTCGGCGGGCAGACTTGGAGTTTGATCACCCCCGGCCGCGTGGGCATTTCACCCCTCCCGAGTGACGTCTTCTATACTCAGGACATGGACGTAAACTACCAAGCGGGCTTGTTTTGGGGACGCATTCCCGAACTCCGGTTCGCTTATCACCTCCCTAGCGAGAAAGCAGCTTTCGCCATCGCCATCGACAGTCCTGATCAGTATGGTGGCGGCTCGTCGGGAGGAGCCTCCATCACTCTTCCTTCCGCTCTGAGCACATCCTATGCAAGCGAATTGGACTTTGGCGCCAGCTCAGGCGGCATCGCGACACCCAACGTGGCTCCCGACGTCATCGCCAAACTCGCGCTGGATCCCAGCAAGCGGGTTCACTTTGAGATCGGTGGAGTGGAGCGGAGCTTTAAAGTCTATAATCCCGGCGTTGCTGCGGTTGCTGCCACCGGGACCACCCCTGCGGTCGCTGGCGTCTCTCCCGCTTACTTTACGATGGAAGGCGGCGGTGGTTTTGTGAACCTCCACGCGGAAGTATTCAAGGGACTCCGCTTGATGACCAATAACATCTGGGGTGCGGGAATTGGCCGCTACCTCTTCGGCCAGGCCCCTGATGTAATCGTGCACGCCGACGGCTCACTCTCTCCCATTCATAGCGGCTCCACGGTCACCGGCTTCGAGTACACCCACAAGAATACTCTGATCTTTGCCTACTATGGCGGCATTTACATCATGCGCAACACCGCCATCGACACCGGCAAAACCACGGCGGCCTTGGGTTATGGCTACTCGGGCTCAAGCAGTAGCCAAAACCGCGACATCCAAGAGATAACATTTGGCTTCAATCAGGCCATCTGGAAACATCCGAAATACGGCGCGGTCAATATCATCGGCCAATACTCGTACCTGCTACGTGACCCCTGGTACGTGAACTTTCACACGAACCAGCCCCCGAACGCCACTGACAACATGGTGTTTCTCGACTTGCGCTACACTCTGCCCGGTTCGGCCCCGACCCTTGGACGCCCTGCCCGGTAAGTCAGTTTAACGCGTGTATTCCCTTCGCTTCAGTGTGGGCTTCGGCCCACACTGAAGTGATTGCCGCTCGACTGAAGACTTCCCTTGCCTCCTGGCGTCGTGTTCCTTGGTGTCAAAATTACGACCAATTGCACAAAGTCGTCAGGTCGTTCGAGCGCTTACGGCGCGACCTGAAGACGCGGAGAACGTGCCATGGCCGTCCCGGCCATGCCCGCGCACGGGCGGGACGCCTGTGCCACAAAACGTAGCGCAGGGCCCGCTCTCCGGCCTTGCGGCTTTTCCGGGTTGCGGGTTGCTGCCACGCCACAAAAAAGGGAATCGGAATTCCATAGTGCCCGAATTTGAGGCGTAGCACCGGCATCCAGCCGGCACCGGAGCCGCCGAGATGGCGGCGCTACGTTCATATTAGGACGGCACCGAATTCCCGGTTGGCTTGGCAGCAAACAGAACGGAAACCCTCCAAAATCCGCGCCGCGAAAACCGCCGGGCCGAGGAAGAGCCGCCCCGATGAATCGGGGCGCTACCTCCGATTGATCCTAACGCTTCACTCCACGCGCAGCGCCTGCATGGGGTCGAGTTTGGCGGCGCGGGTGGCCGGCAGCCATGTGGCGAGCAGCGCCACGGCGGAGAGGATAATCGGCGCAGCGATGAACACTGCCGGGTCCCAGGGTTTGACGCCGAAGAGGAAGGTCGAGATCAGCCGCGTCAGGCCGAAGGCGGCGGCGATGCCCACCGCCACTCCCACCAGAGTCAGCCTTATGCCATGCCACACCACGAGCCTACGGATGGCGGATCGGTCGGCGCCCAACACCATGCGGATGCCCAGCTCCTGGGTGCGCTGCTCGACGGAGTACGCCATCAGACCGTAGATGCCGATGGCGGCCAGGACCAGCGCCACCGCGCCGAAAACGGTAAGCAGCAGCATGTTGAAGCTCTCGCGGGCCGTGGAACGCCCCATCACCTCTTCCATGGTCCGGAGATGCCCCACCGGCAGGCCGCCGCTGCCACGGCGGAGTTGCTCGCTGAAGGCGGCAATGGCCCGATGGGGATCGTCGTGCGTGCGGATGGCCCAGATCATCGCCGAGGTGTCCGAGTAAGCTGCCGCGTACCAGTCCACCACCTGTGCCGTAGGAACCATCATCATGGCATCGGGAGGGCGGTTGAGGCCGTTGTTATGTGTGTCACCCATTAGGCCGATGATGGTCCGCGGCGGCTCATCGAACTCCAACCTGATGTGCTGGCCGACCGGGTCTTCATGGGGCCAGTACTTGTTCGCCATCGACTGATTGATGACAATCACACCGGGCGCGCCCGTCGTGTCGGTCTCCCGGAAGTCGCGGCCGCGCAGCAGGGGAATCCTGAAGACGCCCAGATAGCCGGGTGAAACGCTCATCCAGCGGCAGCCCTGCCAGCCCATTTCCGGATGGCCGGCAATTTGGAAGGGGTACGCGTCATCGACCTGATTGGGCAGCCAGACCGTCGAGGCCGCGGCTTCGACGCCGGGGATCGCGTTGAGCCGAACACGAACATCATGCGAGAGTTGGGCGATGCCCGCCGTCGTGTGCAGGCGGGCGCCGGTCATCGACATGTCGGCGGTGAGGACGTTGTGGGCGTCGAAGCCGGGACCGACCGCGCGCAAGGTCATAAACGAGCGGATCAGCAGTGCCGCGCCGATCAGCAGCACCAGCGCCAGTGAAATCTCGCTCGTGACCAGCAGCGCGCGGGTCCTGCCCGTCCGGAATCCGGTGCCGGAGCGATTGCTGCTCTCCTTCAATGAAATGGTCAGGTCGCTGCGCGTGGCGGCGAAGGCAGGAAAGAGTCCAAAGAGGATCCCCGTGATCAGCGCCACCGCGAGGGTAAAGGCGAGGACCCGCCAATCCAGGGCCACGGCGGAACCGCTTTCGCCCACCCGGGGAAGACCCCCGGGGCTCGCGGCAAGCAGCGCGCGCACGCCGACAAATCCCAGAATGAGGCCTAGCACGGCGCCCCCGAGCGAGAGCAGCACACTTTCGGCCAGCAACTGGCGGATGATGCGCCCGCGGCTGGCGCCCATGGCGCAGCGGATGGCCAGCTCTCGCTTGCGGCCCGTGGCGCGCACCAGTAGCAGATTGGCGACGTTGGCGCAGGCGATCAAGAGCACCAGGCCCACCGCTCCCAGCATCATCAGCAGAGACCGGCGCGCGTCGCCGATGATCAGGTCGCGCAGCGGCTCAACGGCGAATATCTCACCTACTTTGCGATTGCTGATGGGGAAGAGGCGGTAGTACTCATCGGTCGCGAGCTTCATTTGCGCGTTGGCGGCGGCGAGGGTGATGCCCGGCTTAAGACGCGCGGCGGCCTGAAAGTACTGGTTCCCGTTCGTGCTTTCGGGTTCAAATTGAAAGGGTAGCCAGATGTCCGCGTCGGGGTCGGAGAAGAAGTCCTTGCTGATCACGCCCACGATGGTATAAGGCTCGTTGCCGAGTGGGAGCCATTTGCCGACAATGGCCCGATCTCGACCGAAGCGGCGCTGCCAGAATCCATAGCTCAGCACCACGACCTTGCCGCCGTTCGGCGAATCCTCCAGCGGCGTAAACGTGCGGCCCAGCATGGCCCGCGCGCCGAAGAGACGGAAGTAACCCTCGCTAACGTGAATGCCGTGGAGTTGCTCGGGCCGGTCGCCCGTGAGGTTGAAGCCGGGGCTGGTGAAGTCGTAGGCGGCAACGTCCTGGAATGCGCTCGCCTGCCGCTCGTAGAGGTGAAACATCGGAATTGAGGCAAGGTTGTTGGCAAGCAGGCTGCCGCCACGGACCGGGTTGTGATAGAACTCGACCATGCGATCGTCGTCGGGGTAGGTGAACGGTTTCAGGAGAACCGCATCGACGACACCGAAGATGGCGGTGTTGGCGCCAATGCCCAGCGCCAGGGCCGCCACCGCGGCGATGGTGAAGCCGGGGTTCTTGAAGAACATGCGCAGCGCGTGTCGAATCTCGAGATTGACCATGCGTCCACTCCATTTCCGCCTTCGAGCCGGACTATAGCATGATATCGGTGCAACGAATCCCACCGCGAGTGCCACGATTTGAGGCGTAGCGCTGGCTCCCCACCGGCACAGAAGCCGCTGCCAGGACGGCCGCGGCACGCTCAACTTACTGAGGATTGCGAAATATCGTGACAATTACGCCCGTAGCGCGGGCATCTTGCCCGCTGTCGTGGGAGCGTCACGCTCCC
>CAZCVY010000294.1:0-7812 GCA_964501985.1 uncultured Acidobacteriota bacterium
TTTTGGTCAGTGGGCTTGATTGGCATCGATAAAATGTCACTTTGTACGGCCTTTCGAGCGGTCAATTCGTCTCTTCCTCTCGCGACTTCCCGCCCGCTGGAGCGACTTTCCCCGCCCACCGCGGGTGCGCAATTCGACTCAACCAACTACTAAACCAGCAATTTTGCCTCCAAACCTAGCGTCAAGGCCGACAGACTGTCCGATAATCAACCGAAAAAACGAGGTGCTCCTCTTTTTTCTCCGGCGCCCTGGTTGCTTTCGCCTCCACTTGGCTGGGCCTGAGGAGACTTCGCGGACTTTGAAGTGGCCCTGGGTACACTCCACTCCCAATTGACTATGCCTTTTTCCCGGACGTAACATCGAGGTGTGAAGACGCACGCAAGACTCTATTGTATCGGCTTCTTTCTTGTGTTGATTTGCCGTTGCCTAGAACCGGCCTTGCAAGCGCAAGAATCCGAAAACTCGCTCGCGGATCAAGTCCAGGCGGACATTCAATCTGGGCATGTGGACGCGGCGCTGGACAAAGCTCGGATTGCCGTGGGCCAATATCCGGGCTCGTCGGACCTCCAGCAGCTTCTGGGCGTGGCCCTCTTCAAAAAGGGTCTGAACCAGGACGCACGCTCGGCCTTTCGCCGGGCCATTGAGTGTGATCCCAGCATTCCTCAAAACTATTTTGACCTCGCGCTCGTCGACCTCGCCGAAAGCCGCTATCCTGATGCCGCGAAGAATCTTGAAACCTATATGCGGCTCGATCCGATGAACGCCGAAGCCCACTTGCTGCTCGGACGGGCGTATCACAACCAAAACCAGACCCTCCCCGCGATTGCGCAATTCCAGCGTGCGCTCTCCCTCGATTCTGCCTTGCCGCTGGCACACTATCACCTGGGGTTTGCCTACCAGAGCTTGGGGAATCTGGCGGCAGCGTTGGGAGAATACAATCAGGAGATTCAAATCAATCCCCGATATCCTGACGTTCACTGGCTGGCGGGGAACATCGAGCTGAAGCATGGAAACATTGAGGCGGCAGAAAAACTCTTTCGGGAAGGTGTTGAATTGAAGCCGCAGGCCTACGAGCCCCATTACGGCCTGGGGCAAGTTTATGTTGCGGAAAAGCATTATGAGGAGGCCGAAGCAGAGCTGTTGACAGCCCTCCGATGCAACCCTCATAGTGTGGAGGCTCATTTCGCTTTGGCTCGCGCCTATCAAGAACTGGGGAAAAAGGAAGCGGCCGAGCACGAATTCCAAATTTGCGCCAAAATGCATGCGCAGGAAGAGAATCGCTCAGGGATCGCGGGCGCAACATCCCATCCCTAAACTTGGTGATTGGGGCTGAACCAGGCATTAAATTCCGGGTGATAACCTGACATGCGTCGACTTGGACCAATCTTTCTATTAGCGCTCGGCGTCGGGATTGCGGGCGCGGCAGCGCTTACACTCTGGACGTTCTCCGGCCGCGCCGCCCAAGCATCCGCGAACTCCCCGCCGCTCCCCATCCATCAATCTGCGGCGGAAACGGCCAACGTCGGTGGCCAACACGACGAATTTGTAGAGGTCGCGGCGAAATCGGGAATTAATTTCACTCTGACGAGCGGCGGCCCCGAAAAGCGCACCATCATTGAGGCCAAGGGCGGCGGGGGAATCGCGTGGATTGATTACGATAACGACGGCTTCCCCGATCTCTTCCTCGTGAACGGCTCGACATTCGAACACTGGAAAAACAGCGACAGCCCGCGCTCGCGCTTATATCACAACAATCGCGACGGAACATTTACGGACGTGAGCGAACATTCGGGTCTGACCCATACCGGCTGGGGCATGGGTGTTTGTGTGGGTGACTTCGACAATGACGAGTTCGACGATCTCTACGTCACTTACTACGGCGGGAATGTCCTTTACCGGAACAACGGCAATGGTACCTTCACCGACGTGACCCAGAAGGCTGGCGTGCGCGGGAGAGGCTGGGGCATGGGCTGCGGGTTCGGGGATTATGATAACGACGGGCACCTGGATCTTTACGTTGCCAACTACCTTGACGTCGATGTCCTCAAGCTTGGTGGTATGGGTAGCGCGCCGAACTGCACTTACCGCGGAATCGCCACGTTTTGCGGACCGCGCGGCATGACAGGGGGACGCGACATCCTCTTCCATAATAATGGCGACGGAACCTTCACGGATGTCACCGAGCATGCGGGCATCGACACAGGGAAGTATTACGGCCTGGGTGTGGTGTGGTGCGACTATGACCGCGATGGGCGGCCTGACATTTACGTGGCCAACGATTCCACACCCAGCTCTCTGTATCACAATAACGGTGACGGGACGTTCACCGACGTTGGCGTCGAGGCCGGCGTCGCGTATAGCAGCGAGGGCCTGGAGCAAGCGGGCATGGGAACGGATTTCGCCGACTACGACAACGACGGATGGGGAGATTTGGTCAAGGGCAACTTCTCCGACGACAGCAAGAACCTGTACCACAACAATCGCGATGGCACCTTCACGGATGTCGCTTATCGAGCCGGCCTGGGCGACGTCGGGTGGCTCTTCACCACGTTTGGAGCCAAGTTCCTTGATTACGACAACGACGGCTGGAAGGACATCATGCTAGCGAACGGCCAGACCTTTCCCCAGATTGACCGCTATCAGACCGGTATCACCTATGCCGAGCGGAACCTGCTATTCCACAATCGCGGCGACGGGAAGTTTGACGAGGTGGGGTTGCAATCGGGGCCGGGGTTTGCTCTCCGCAAGGTCGGGCGGGGACTCGCCACAGCCGATTACGATAATGACGGAGACCTTGAAATGATGGTCTCAACGATGAACAGCTCGCCAGAGCTGCTGCGGCACCTTCACAAAAATCCCAACCACTCGATCCTGGTAAAAACCGTGGGCGCCAAGAGCAATCGTGACGGCATCGGCGCTGAGGTCAAGGTGATCGCCGGCAATCTGACTCAGTTTGACACTGTCCGCAGTGGGGGGAGCTATCTTTCTTCGAGCGACCTGCGGCTGCACTTCGGCCTGGGACCCAGAAGCGCCATTGACCGCATCGAGGTGCAGTGGCCCAGCGGCCAAACCGAAACTGTGGCAAGTCCTCCCATCGATCACGTTTTGGTCATTAAGGAAGGCCAAGGCTTGGTGGCCTCGAAGCCATTCGCAAAACCAAAAGGCACTCCGCACTACTGAGTTTTGCGAAATAGAGTGACGGACTGCTTTCGTAGCGCGGGCAGCCTGCCTCGATGAATCGGGGTCCCGCCCGCTGGAGCGTGGGCATCTTGCCCACGCTCGGCGGGAGCGGGACGCTCCCGCGACAGCGGGCAGGATGCCCGCGCTACGTCGGCATCTGTGACAAAAACTTCCAACCCTCAGTAGGTAGCCACAAGCGTCGCGACCAACGAACGCGTCGTTCCGGGTCCGGGGAAGAGTCTCTACTTCCGCCGCCAATCTCTTTTAGCGCCTGACCGTGGGCATGGTGTTTTTCGATCTAACCTGCGGACGTCCCTTTACCTACCAGCCGCAAAAGCACTTCGACCCAGACTACCCAAAAATGTCAATTTCCATATTCCGTATGTGGGATTACGTATCTACACGAGTTCCTCTGGATACGGCCCTGCTATCATATTCATTTTAAATGGGATTTACGTTAACAAAAAATCCTCCATATGGCACATGCTTTGCTCGGAGGGGAACTTCAGCCCTTTCGTCACAACGACAAGAATGCAGCTCAGAGCCGTTTGAGCGTTCCATAAGCCGTTTGAGATTTGGAATCTAACGATGATGCCACTTTTAGATTTGGTTTTCCTCGCTGGGGCTATAGCTTTCTTGGTATTTAGCACGTTAATGAGCCAGCACCTTCTTGCCCGACTGACATATTGCCGACCAGAATACTTGATGTTAACCATAAATAGAATCGATTGGACTTCCCTTAGGTCACAGTTTCACAATGGCGGGCCAGATCGAGTCTCGCCCAAGCTTGCACATTTGCGGTAACCTCTAGCCACGGCTCGTTGCTCGCGCAGGGATTTTGGGGCATGGAGTTCCCCCGTGGGGGGAAACGCCTTAGAGAATTATTCTTACTGATTTAAATTAGCACTAAAACTTAGATGGACATTAAGCGGAGGAATCTCATGAAAAGATGGACCCGAAGTAGCTGGCAAAGCATAGCCCTCTTATTGGTTTTGTTGTGCTGGTTGGCGACGAGCGCGCTGGCGCAAGTGACCACAGGAACATTCACCGGAATGGTGACCGACCCCTCCGGCGCGATCATCCCCAAAGCAACCGTGACAGCAACAAATGAGGGAACGGGTGTGGCCACGGTGCGCCCAACAAATGCCGAGGGTCTCTATAACATCCCTGAGCTCACACCGGGTTTTTACACGGTGAAGGCGGAAGCCCAGGGATTCAAGGCTCTTGTCAACACCCACATCGAGTTGACCGTGGGATACACTCAGCGGGTGAACTTCAAACTGGAAGTTGGCGCCATGACCCAATCGGTCACGGTTGAGGGCCAAGCCCCCTCGGTTGACACCGAGAGCAACCGCATGTCGGACCTCGTGACCGCCCAGCAGGTAGCGAACCTACCATTGAATGGACGCAATATTTTTCAATTGATTCAGCTCGCGCCGGGCGCGGTGAACAGCACCGCTATCGACATGGAACCGGGGAACCGCGGCTTTACGGTTGTGGTAAACGGCGCCCGCGTGAACATGAACGGCTACCAGATCGACGGAATCTCCGACAAAGGACTTAGCGGAGGTAGCGACACGCAGCCGGCAGTGGATTCGGTTCAAGAATTCCGCGTTGATACCGAAGTGTTGTCTGCTGAGTATGGAAGCACCGTGGGCGCCTTGACCCAAGTCTCCACCAAGTCGGGCACTAACCAGTTTCATGGCGATGCCTACGAATTCGTCCGCAACAATGACCTCGACGGACGCAGCTTTTTCGAGACGAATCGCAACCCCTTCAAGATGAACCAGTTCGGTGCTACTCTGGGCGGTCCCATCAAAAGAGACAAGTTGTTCTTCTTCGCCTCTTACGAGGGTGAACGCTCGCGTATTTTCATCCCCGAGTCGGAAGTCATCGAATCTCCCGAATTCACAAGCTTGGTTGAGACTAACGCTCCCAACTCCGTAGCGGCTTTGCTTTACAAGAATTTCCCCGGCCCGGCGCCGACCTATAACATCTCTACTCTCAGCCAGTACCTTACCACGGTGAGTGGATCAAGCCCCTGCTTTGGACTGGCATCGATAACCTCTGCCTGCATTGCGGGTTATGGCCTTGATCCCACCACTGGTCTTGGTGCAGCTCTACTCGCCAGCCCCAACCTGCCGACCTTCGGCAGTGTGAACACTGCGGCCGCAGTGGAAACCTTCAACCAGTTCTATGACGGCAACCAAATAAGCGGGCGGATTGATTACAACGGTGATAAGAACAAGGTGTTCGGCAGCTACTTTTTTGACCGCTTCGCCGACCCCCATTACACCCCGGCGGCGAACGGCGGAGCGGCCGCAGCTTTGGTCGGCGTTCGCGGCTTCGCCAGCCCCACACACAATGATGACCCCCATCTGGCATTGAATTGGACGCGAACCATCAGCCCCAGCATGGTGAATGAGATGCGGGCCGGCTGGGTCCGCGACGCTGATGACATCGGCTCGAACAATTCAGGCGTTCCGGAAATCACGTTCTTCACCGGTGAAGTGGACTTCGGCAACTACTCGGGATATCCGCAGATCTTTCACGAGGAAGAATTCCAGTATTCCGACCTCGTGACGATCAGTCACGGAAAGCATACGCTGAAGTTCGGTGGCACCGGCCAGCGCAATTATGAAAACAGCGAGTTCAATGTGGGCCGGCCGTCGGACGAGTTCGAGGATAGCGTCGCCTTTGCCGCGGGCTTGCCCTCAGCGGAAATTGCGGGTGTGTCCCCGGGAACCGTCGATCCGGCCACCGGGATTTCCGAGGGAGGTGCGGCACTTGCCAGCAACATTCGCGCATGGCGCAATTGGGAATTCGGCCTCTTCGTCAACGACACCTACAAAACCACTCCCCGCCTCACTTTGACCCTTGGGCTGCGTTACGACCTTTACACGCGCCACACCGAAAAGTATGGTCACGGTACCATATTTGTTCTCCCCACCGCCGCTAATTTGACTGAGCGCGTGGAGGGTGTAAACTGCTTCGAAGATATCTCGGGTGCTACCGGGGACAATGGCGAACCGTGTAACAGCGGCTTTGAGGCCACCAAAGGATCTATTGCTCCAGGCGACCATCACGATTTTGGTCCGCGCATAGGGTTTGCCTACGACCTCTTCGGCGATGGAAAAACCTCGCTGCGCGGCGGCTTTGGCATCTCGTACAACGGCGAGGTCTACAACCCCATCTCCAACTCGCGGTGGCAGCCGCCCTTCTACTCGTTTAATTTGGCTTTCTGCTCGACGGGGATTAACAATCCGGGTGCGGGAAACACCGACACTTGCATCTTTGGACCGACCAACGGCGCCGCTCCCAGCTACACCGGGGCTCCCTCAAACATTGGTTCCGGGCCAGCGGGCGCGACTGCGAACGCCTTTGCCGGAAATATTCAAGGCTGGAATCCCTACAATGCCAATGCTTCCTACCTGACCGGCGTCGTCCTCCAGAACGACTTCAGTGACCCCTACGTTTACGGGTCGCAAATCAGCTTGGAACACCAGTTCGCCGGCGGCTTTGTTCTTAAGACTTCGTGGGTAGGCACCTTTGGTCACAAGCTCATCCGCGCTGAGGACATCAACCGGTATTTTGATTCCGTGAACCTGGGCCCGTCGGCCTGCGCGGGAACTGGCTATGCCAATTGCCTCTTCGGCCACATCCGGGCCTGGGAAGACGCCGTAAACTCCAACTACAACGCCCTCCAACTGGTCTTGGACCGAAGGATGAGCAAGAACCTGGAACTGCACTCGAATTACGAATGGTCGAAATCGCTTGACGCTCGCTCCAGTTGGCACGACGCGGCCACCACCTCCAACGGCGCCGCCGAAGGTTATAGCGAAGATCAGCAATACCCCGGCCTCGATTACGGTGATTCGGTCTTTGACGTGCGCAACCGCTTCAACCTGAGCGCCGTCTATTCTCTGCCCTGGATGCAGGATCAAAAGGGCTTCGCCGGCCATGTGCTAGGTGGTTGGCAAGCTAACACTATCCTCCAGATTCACGGTGGGTTTCCCTGGACGCCCTATTGCACCATCTTTTCCGGAGAGTTCCCCTGTGACTTTAACGAGGATGGCGTTTCCAACGACCGGCCAAATCAGCCGGGTTTTGGCAATCACGCCGCCAACATCAGCAATAAAGCTTTTGAAGCGAATAACCCAAATCTCAACCTGAACCCGGATGCGTTTGTCTGCAACAGCAGTGATATGATCGCGGGTTGCACGCCGCCCAACACTACGCCTGGCTTCACCCCGTTTGACGGCAATCTGGGGCGCAATACCTTCCGGGGCCCGAACTTCCGCGAGGTTGATCTATCCTTGTTCAAGAATATCAAGGCCAGCGAGCGCCTGAACTTCCAGTTTCGCGCCGAGGGCTTTAATATTTTCAACCGTACCAACCTGTATCAGCCCGCGAACCAACTCTATACCACGAGCACCTTTGGGCTCGCGCAGTCAGCGTATTTCCCCCGACAGATTCAGTTCGCGCTGAAAATGATGTGGTAATGTGAACGCCCCTGCGGCACGACATTACTCGCCAAACTACTTTCAAGGGCCGGGACGTTTTCCCGGCCCTTCTTCTTTGGGGCGAGTCGTCCTGCGCAATAGGGGGGCCTATGGCTGTGGGAATTGCGCC
>CAZCVY010000295.1:0-7807 GCA_964501985.1 uncultured Acidobacteriota bacterium
GTTGACACCAGCGCTCCAGATGCCAGTTGATGAACTCCGATCCGTTGTCGGAGTCTAACCCCAAAAGGTCGAAGGGCAGGCCGCCCTGAATCTCTTCCAGCGCCTCCCGCACGCCCTCCTGGCCCTTTCCCAGCAGGGCACGTGACTCCGTCCACCCGCTCTGAATATCCGTCAGGTTCAGCGTGTAGGCGAACTCTCCCTCCCCGCTGTTGCCGGAATGCGATACCAGGTCGATCTCGGCGAACCCTGGCGTGGTCACGCTCCAACTGTCGGTCTTCACCGGAATGTGGTGCTTCAACAACGTCCCCGGTTTGGTCTGCCCATAGAGGCGTCGCTTACACTGGCTCTTCTTCCCCCGCAACCGCCGGTCGATCTGCCGCGCGCTGATCCCCAGCAACTGCCTCTCCGTCTCCCTACTCGGCTGGTACCGCTGCCGAATCCACGGCATCCAGTTCGGCAGAATCGCTTTCAGCCGCACCGACCACGGATACCCCGACGCTTCCCAAATCGCCGCCAGCAGCGTGATCACCGCCGGACGGTAATGCGGCTTCCGTCCCCGTGGCCGGACTTCCTCACGCTTCCCCGGCGGTGGCCCGTTCAGGAGTCGTATCACATGCTTCCGGTGATAACCCGTGTTCAAACAGAACTCGTTCAACATCCCTCCCTTGGCCTTGCTCTCCGCCTTGCGATAGCGCCCATATACCACCCGAAAATATTCCCACCTCGCCGCGTGTCCCAAATCAACCCTCCTCATCAATGCCCCTGAGTCGGGTTACATCTTAAATGGCTTGACGGCCCTCCCTCCGGTAACATTATGCATGGCTCGATACGGGTAGTAGAAGGGCTTGACGCGGAAGAGTATACTCTCGGCGTCGTGGAGCCGGAGGAGAACGCCCCTTCGGGAGATCGCAGACGCCAAAAGACTACCGTCTGCGCCAACCGGCGAATACCGCAGAGGCCGGGATCCGCATGCCATGCGACAGAGGTTCGGATTGCGGCTTGCTGCACCGGCGGCTTCCGCGCGCTGACTTTTGACCCGAAAGATTCCGGCGGACAGTGACCGCCACGATCAATAACTGCATGAGTGCCAACGGGAGAAGTAAAATGCCAACAATTTCAAGAAGACAGTTTCTTTATGGAAGCGCCATGGCCGTCGCCGTTACCGCGTTGGACCTTGAAGCTAACCCGCTGGGAATGCCCATCGGGTGTCAAACCTTTCCCGTCCGGGATTTGATCGCCAAGGATTTCCCGGGCACCTTGCGGCAGATTGCGGGCGGGGGATTTCGAATGATCGAGATGTGCTCGCCAACGGGCTACGAGAAATACGGCTTTGGTTCTCTGGCGAAGATGAAAGCCGCAGAAATTCGCGACATGATCAAGGGGGCGAGACTGGGTTGCGAGAGTTGCCACTTCCAGTTCCGCGAACTCAAGGAGAGTCTGGACGACAGGATCGCCTATGCCCATGAGTTGGGCCTGAAACAGATGATCGTCTCCACGTTTGCCTTGCGGCATGACGCCGCCATGGCCGACTGGATGCAGGCCGCCGACGACCTGAACAAGCTCGGCGAACAGACGCAAAAGGCAGGTATTCAGCTCGGTTTCCACAATCACGACTTCGAGTTCAAGGAAATCGACGGGGTGCTCATCTACGACCAATTGATGAAGGAGTTGGATCCGAAACTGGTTAAGATGCAGTTCCAAGTTGCCGTAATCAGCCTCGGTTACGAAGCCGCCTCCTTTCTCACAAAGTATCCGGGACGCTTCATCTCACTCCACCTTGTGGATTGGTCAGTGGCGGAGAAGAAAATCGTGCCCATGGGAAGGGGCTCCATCGACTGGAAGAAACTCTTCACCGCGGCCAAAACCGGCGGCATAAAGAATTACTTTGTAGAAATGGATTGGGAATTGATGCAGGCTAGCGTCCCCTACCTTCGCAAACTGAAAGTGTAGCGAGGGCAGGCGGTTGCTGCCCCTGGTTTTTTGACGCGAGCGATTCCCCAGCAGCGGTCTCTCTGCTTCTCGGTTCTTGGGAAGAGGAGTCGCTGCGGAACCTAAGGCTGCTGGGGTACCGCGGAGGAGGAAAGGGGTCAGATGCCCTTTCCCCCTAGCGTGTGCTCGCGATTTGTGTGACGCCCGCCCTCACGTGCTGTGTGAGTGTCTGAATCGTCCCATATTGCCTTCCACGAAATTACCGTATGCCCATCCCGGAAATGTGACTCTCGTGTTTTTTGAGTCGACAATAATGTCAGTCAGGAGCACAATGATCGAATTACCGTCGGACTAAATTGCCGCCTGAGGGACAGATCTCCTACGGGGTTATTATCGGCCCTCACTAGGGTGAAACGTCCAAGGAGGGAATAATGCGAATACGACATCGGGAAGTGACGTTGTTCGGACTCGTGATGTTCACTGTGTTCGCGGGTCTCGCTCACGCGGCGGATCGATTGCCACAGGTCGTCGGCGAGGCGGTTAATTCGTCGAATGCGACCGTGGAAGGGGGCGCTTTGTTACCCCACTGTGCGATCTTTTCAGGAGACGCCGTAAAAGTTGGCGAGGGCGGGTCGGTGCTCCTTAGTTTCCCTCGTAAGGGCCAGGCATCTCTTGCCGGTTCGAGTCAGGCGCGTTTTAGCAGCGCTGAGGGCAATATCGTGGCGCAACTTCTCGCCGGAACCGTGGCCATCAAGAGGGAGAATAAGTACCCCTTCGTCGTGAAGACTTCCAGGTACCGCGTCGAGTCAAAAGGCGACGCGATGGCCGAGTTCCTTGTGGCGCTCTTGCCCGACAATAGAACGATAGTGGAAGCGCAGCATGGGAAGCTCGCGATCACCGAGACCCGTTCCGGCGAGAGTTACCCGCTTGCCGAGGGTTTCCTGGCTGAGATCCCGGCAACCGCGGCAGAGGTCCCTGGGCAGGCAGAGCAGCAAGGCGAGACGATTGGTAAAGTCATCAGCTCGGCAGGAGCGACTCTGAATGGGAAGCCCGTTCCCGCAGATGGATGGGTCCGTGACGGCGACGCAGTGGCCACGGGGGCATCAGGCCGCGCCTTAATTCAATTGTTGCCGACAAGCCAGGCGACTCTCAATGAAAACACCACGGCCACCTTCACCCGGCCCGTGGATCGAATCTGGATGCACCTGCAGAACGGCACCATGGTTGTTGCTAGTTCGGGTGAGAACACTCCGCTCGTGGCGACGACGAAGTTTCACATTGAGCCCACTGCGGCAGTGCCGGCGAGGATCACCGTGGCCGTAATGGCTGACAATAGCACCTCGATCGAGTCCGCAGTGGGCGATTTTAGAATCGGGGAGATCCAGTCAGGACTGTCATTCCTTCTGGCGGCGGGCAAGAAAGTGGTGGTTCCAGCGGACGCGTCCGGCATCCCCGGGTTACGGCCTTTGGGGTCAGGTCCCGACCCAGCTTCAGCACAAACTACTTCGTCCACCCCGCCGCAGGCTCCGGGAGCCTCGGGAACACATGCCCATACCACCCTGATCATCGTGGGAATTGCGGCGGCGGGAGGAATTGTGGGGGCCGCGGTCGGCTTGTCGGGGGGAGGGGGCGGCAGCGGCAGCAGCAGTCCACCGCCCGTCAGTCCCACTGCCCCTTAGCAACAGAGTATTCGTCTCGACATGTCTTGGTGAAGCTCGCGTTGTTCGGTCAGCAGCAAGTTTCAGGCTACTCAGGGGCGACCACGAGAGCCGCCCTCGTACGACCGGCGCAACATTCACGATTTGACCTGGCTTGATCGGTTCGAGAAGGACCATGGCATCCGCGAAGTGTGCCAGCGGGTCTTTAAGGCGATTGGATTCGGCACGGAAAAGAACGATCGCAATCCTGCGGCCCACGGGCTCTGCTCGTAGGTCGTACCATGATCCCCGGGGAGCAGCGCGTTCGTTCGAGTTTCATCTCCTCCCTTGGTTGTTGGTGGTACGTGAGACGTTGAGGTTTCAATCGAAAACGGTACACACGCCCGGCAATGGACGCAGACAGTGGTCTGCTCATCCGCCATTTTCCTGTGCGGAAACGTCGCCCTGAAGGTACGTAGGCAATCTGGGCAGTCCAGCATGAAGTAACCGGCATAGCCCGGACGCACCCGAGCAGGGGTAGACGCTATCTTCGGAAGGTTCGTAGCATCGGGGGGCCTTCGGGCCAGGTCCCCGAGGACTCGAAGGAGTTCACAGGTGTTTAGCGCGCCCTTTTCGAACCAGGCCTCGGGTTTGGCTTCCGCCGGAAATTCATTGGGGATTGATCCGGAAAGGACGACGACCGGGATGGAAGGGAACCGCTGGCGCACCACACCTATAAACTCGAATCCTGACATGCGGGGCATTTGCAGGTCCGAGATGATGACCTTGGGAAGCTCTTTACGGAGTTTTACCAGTGCGTCGATTCCGTCCTCGGCTTGCCGTGCTTCGAAACCCGCTTCCTCCAATTCTTGCGATAGCAGCTCCCGAATGGAAGGGTCGTCATCCACGAGCAAAACCTGACTTGCGCAAACCTTGGGCATAGGGCCCTCCTGACGAAACAAGGGCGTCCGAACTCCCTTTGAACGCTGAATGCAGAGTTTCCTTAATAATGCCCAGGATGAAAGTCTTGCCCGGAGTTCCTGTGATGGACCTTCCATTACGTACTTACCTGGCTTTCGTTGAATGCGGCCTCTATAGCCACTTCACCGCCCGGACTAATTTGCATTCGATATCAGAGACTGCCTGCGACGGTATTAGCCTGTATGTACAGTTTAAGGGGCCCTACATTACCTTGGGAATAGTACGAAGGTACTATGCGAGCGTGCATCGTACGGGATGGTCGGAAGCCACCGGCCGCCGCCCTTTTGCGGGAGCCATTGATCACACGGACGAACCGCACGCAAGATTCTCGCCCTCCGGGGCGTGGAGAGCAGACAGGGTTGAAGGAGGGGAAGGTGGGAAAAATCCACTTGCGGAGGCGGGCACTCGCTGCTGTGACCTTTGTAACGCTGGCCGGGGCAGTATGTGCGCGGAGTGCGGCGCAAACCGAGCACAACGACGAATTTGTCCAGCGTGACGGAACCCGCCTGACCCTTGGCGGCGAAACCTTCCGCTTCGGCGGGCCCAACATTGAATGGCTTGGCCTGGAAGGCTACGGCCCCCTCGATCCCATGGGGCCGCGTTATCCGAGTCACTTTGAAGTTGACGACGCCATGGACACCGCTATGGCCATGGGCGCACGCGTCATCCGTTCGCAAACCTTGGGCGACAGCATCGGCTGCGATCTCTGCATCGAGCCCAAGCTGGGCGAATTCAATCCTGAGGCTTTCAAGCATATCGACTATGCCCTCAAGGCCGCGCACGACCGCGGCCTGCGCCTGATCTTTACGCTGGCCGGCGACTGCGCCAACTGCGAGGCGAGCGGGCCTGGGGAGTATTTCAAAGATGCCGGTCAGGCCGGTGCTGAAGCCTTCTTCACCGATCCCAAGGTGATTGCCCGCTTCGAGGTGCACATTGGCGCGCTGCTCAACCATACGAACTCGCTCACCGGCATTCAGTACAAGGACGACCCCACCATCCTGGCCTGGGAAAACTGCAACATGTGCGGCATCATGGTGGCCTTTACCCCCGGCGGCAGCAACATCGCTCCCTTGGTCAAGTGGGTCGACGTCATCGGTGAGTACATCAAATCCATCGACAAAAAACACCTCTATGAGGATAACAGCGGCTTTTTCGCCTTCGACAAGAGCCGCGCCGTCCTCGACAGCAAAACCCCCGACGTCATCACCTCCGAGTACTATCCGCACTGGGAAAAGGTTTTCAGCATCGGAGAGCCAGTCACGGCAGAGATCTTCCCGAAGCACGCCGCCATGGTCACCAGCCATGGCAAGGTTTATGTCGTCAACGAATACGGTTGGGACAATACGGATTGGCGTACGCCGGCGGACCTTGAAAAAGTCCTCACCGCCATGAAGAACGACCCCAAAATCTCCGGCGACCTCTTCTGGGCGCTCCAGGCCCACAATGATGAATTCGGCTGGCAGCCCATCCCCGCCAACGTGCCCAACAAGGAATACTCCCTCCGCAGTGAAAGCGGTCAGTGGTGGGCGCTCTATTACGGCGGCATCAACACCGTCATTATGACGAAGGACGACATGGCTGCCCGCGCCGAGCTCCTGCGCACCCATGCCTTCGAAATGGCCGGCGGCGCCGTGCCTCCACACGCTATTCCGCCCGCCCCGGTCATTACCACGCTGGGCATGGGCCTCATTGCCTGGCGTGGCTCCGCCGGCGCGGTGAAGTACTCCATCGAGCGCAAAGACGGCGACTCCGCCCCCTGGCAGGTCATCTGCGACAAATGCGCCACCGACGCTGACACCCCGTGGATCGATCCCAAACCCGCACCTGGCATCTTCGGCGCCAAGTATCGCGTTACCGCCTACAACGCGGACGGCAAAGCAGGCGAACCTTCGGCTGAACGTTAGCTCAAAGACGCGCAGAGATACGTTGGGTCCGCACCTGAGCAAACCCGAAAGGTGACTCACCATGAAGAGACGCCCTTCGCTATCGTCAGTTTCCGGCGGTGGGCTCGACGGTTCCAGGCCAGTAGCTTTTGCGGGTCTGGATGATGGCGTCAGGATGAGTGGCGACACGGACGCTCAGAGTGTGAAGGTTCAAGTTCGGGGAGGGTGACGGCTTGAAGCTGACCAGATAGTAGTCGTGAACGTGGTTGGAGACGCGCTGCAAGCCATCTTCAAAGCCCTTTTGGGTGGTGAAGTTGATGTACTCGCCGCCGGAAAGTGCGGCGAGCTCCGACGCCGTGTTTGCCTTGAGAGCATTGATGATGAGTTGAATTTCCGGCGGCAGCAGAAGAATCGGCGGATGCTCCGTGTACACGGGCTCCGGTTCCGCGGACGAAGATGTACTTTCCGCGTCCGAGGACGGCGGTTTGGGGGCCGGAGGTGGCGGAGCGAAGGGAGTGCTTTCCGGCAGGTCCTGGTCGTCTCCGCGCAGGTTACGCAGAAAGTCGTTTTTGGCTGGGGAGAAGGCCACCGAGTAAATCACAATGTCGTTCACCCCAAGCTCGGCCACCACATCCTGGAGCCTCGCGTGGCTGCCGTAGTCGCGCATTTCGCTAATCAGCAGGATGGCGTGGCGGTAGTCGTTTTGCCGCCGCTTGAGCATGTTGATGGCGGAAGAAACCGCATCAATGGTAACGGCATGGTAGTCGCCGCAGGGCTCGAGCCGCGATAAGGCCAGGGGAACGGCTTCCGGCCTGCTGGAAAAGTCGTCAAGCACGTAAGGCTTCTCGCCATAGGTGACGACCGCAACTTCATGCGGGCCGTCGCCTACAATCCCGCCGATCATCGCGTTGAGGCCTTTGAGCTTTTTGAATTCCAAGGGCGCGGACCTGCCGCATTGCACCACCACCACCAGCGACACGCCGGCGGAGTCTGGATCTTCTTCCACCTGCACGGATTGGCGAACGCCATTGTCTTCAACGATGAACTCCTCCGGCGTGAGCCCGTAAATCGTCTCACCCTTCCTGCTCTGAACCCGCGTGGGGAGAAACACGAGGTTCGAGTGTACCCTCAGCTTGTAATTCTCATCCTCTTGTCCCGACGGCGATGCGGTGACGCCGGCGTTCTGACCCCTCGCTAAAGGAGCGAAAAGGATCGTCGTCCCCACGGCCAAACTGACCGCGCGCCAACTGGAGTTGAAGGTTGGGAACCGGGGGTGATTCACCTCACCTCTGATGCCTTGCCAGGGCGCGAAGTTGCAGCACGGTCGCGAGTGGTCTTTCGGGGGCAGCCGCGCGCAGATCTACTCATAGCAGCGAA
>CAZCVY010000296.1:0-6552 GCA_964501985.1 uncultured Acidobacteriota bacterium
CCTCGTGCCTGACCACCCGGGGCCGGTTTGGGCCCCAGTTGGGGCGACGGGGACGGTCACCACGTTTTCCTGGTTTTTCACCGGACACGATGGCGATGCCGAAAAGGTTTCCACCCGTCGCCGTCGATCCCCTCTGGGCGAAGCCCGCCCCCTCCGCCGGAAACTTTGTCCCCATTTGCCTAGCCTCTTGTCGCAAACGTGCTCTTTCTCTACGGGAGTATTGTCGTGTGGGGAAAATGGCGCACCGCATGCCGGGTTTTGGGTCGGCTCGGTTCCGAACAGCAGTGAGGCCTTTCCGATAAAGGATTCGAGGTATAATTAACCAACACCTGCCCTTGCCATAGATGTTGTTGGATACACTTACCCCTCCCCACAAACACAATCTTCGGTGATATAATGGCGCACTTCGGGTTCGGGGTTCGTTCAGGAAACTAAAAGCGGCGCGAGGCCGCGGTCAATTGCGTTTTGTAGGGATGCCCCTACGAGACCCGCGAGCCGGTCCAGTATCAGTAATCAATGCGGCATTCCGAATTCATCTTAAGGAGCCCAATATGCGTAGGAAGAAGGGAAACTTACCTCCCCCTAACGGCTTTTCCCGACGAGACTTCCTGAAGGGCGCCAGCATGGCGGTGTCTACCGGTTTGCTGGTCGCGCCGGAAGCGGCCAAGGCGGCCCAGGAAACTTCAGTGGGCGTGTTGGGGCCGGGCGCTGTCCCGATTACCCTCCAGATCAACGGCAAGGCGCACAGCTTAAGAGTCGAGCCTCGCTTGACGCTGCTGGACGCCCTGCGCGCACATTTGGATCTGACCGGCGCCAAGAAGGTCTGCGATCGGGGAGTCTGTGGCGCCTGCACGGTGATCCTCGATGGCCGGCCGGTCTACTCGTGTAATGTCCTCGCCATCGAAGCCGAAAGCCACCGCATCGAGACGATCGAAGGGATGGGGAACGAGAATCATCTTCACCCCGTGATGGCCGCGTTTGTGGAGCACGACGCGCAGCAGTGCGGATTCTGCACCCCCGGATTTGTTGTGGCCTGTAAGGCCTTCCTGGACAAACATCCCGACCCGACAAGAGAAGATGTGGAGCAGGGACTAGGCGGCAACCTCTGCCGTTGCGGCACCTACGCCGGGGTCCGGGAAGCCGTTCTGGAAGCAGCCAAAACCCTGAAGGGAGGGCGCGCAAATGGATAAGTGCAAATATGATTGGCCGGCGGCCGATGAACGCCACCTGATTGGAACGCGCGTATTGCGCGTTGACGGGCCCCCCAAAGCGAGCGGCCGCGCCAAATACACTTACGACATTAACCGGCCGGGCCTTCTGATCAGCAAAATCTATCGCTCGCCTTACGCCCACGCGAAGATTACTGCCATCGACACTTCCGAGGCAGAAAAGCTGCCCGGAGTGAAATCCGTGCGCGTGATCTTGGGCGTGGGAAAGGAAACCAACTGGGCCGGCGATGAGATTGTGGCCCTGGCGGCTGAAAGTGAAGACATCGCCGAAGACGCCGTGCGCAAGATCAAAGTGGAATTCGAAGAACTTCCCCACTTGGTGCTGGAAGAAAACCTGGAGCGAGCCGGCGACTTCGCCAAAAAAGCCGGGGCCAAGACGGCCGGAGATCCTGCGAAGGCTTTCGCTGACCCCGACGTGGTCATTTCCGAGGGCTATTACGGCATCGCGACCATCACCCACTGTTGCCTCGAGGCGCATGGGAACATCGCGGAATGGACGGGCGACAAACTCCTCACCTATTCCTCCACGCAGAGTGTTTCCGGCCTCCCCGGCCAATTCGGACAGGCGCTGCGCGAGCAGGGGGTGGACGTTCCGGACAAGAATATTGAGACCATCTGCAATTACATCGGGGGAGGATTCGGCAGCAAGTTCTCTCCCGACGAATGGGGCATACATGCCGCGCACTTGGCGAAGGCCGCCGGCAAGCCGGTCAAACTGATGCTCGACCGCAATATGGAAATGGAGGCCGCCGGTGCACGGCCCTCCGCTTATGCCAAGATCAAGGTGGCGGCAAAGAAAGACGGAACGCTCGTAGCGTGGGATTCTCAATCTTGGGGCACGGGTGGTCCGACGGGCGCGGGCATGCCACCCCTTCCTTACGTGCTGGTCATACCGAACAGCTCCACCCAGCATACCTCGGTGGCCACCCATACGGGGCCGGCCCGCGCATGGCGCGCGCCGGATCATCCCCAGGCCGCGGCGCTGACCATGTGCGCGCTGGACGATTTGGCCGCGAAGCTCAACATGGACCCCATCGAGTTTTTCTCCAAGAACGCCGACCTCTCCGCAGGACGTGGGAAAGTTTACCGGGAAGAACTTCAGAAAGCTGCCGAGCTCGCCGATTGGCAAAAGAACTGGCATCCCCGGGGAGACAAAACTTCGGGCCACATCAAGCGCGGCATGGGAGTAAGCATCCACACGTGGGGCGGACGCGGCCACAATAGCAACTGCACGGTAAGCATCCATCCTGACGGCTCGGTGGAAGCAACGCTGGGAAGCCAGGACCTGGGCTCCGGCACGCGCACAGCGATCGCCGTTGTTGTGGCGGACACGCTGGGACTGCCGGTGGAAGCCGTCACGGTCAATCTCGGGGATAGCAAATATCCTTCCTCGGGCGGCTCCGGCGGCAGCACAACCATCGGCGGCGTCTCGGCCTCCTCGCGGCGAGGCGCGGTAGATGCCCGCGATCAACTCTTCGCCGTCGTCGCTCCCATTCTGGGCGTCCCTGCCGACCAACTGGTGGCGGTGGGCGGGAAAATTCAGGCCAAGGGTGATTCCTCCAAGCAACTCAATTGGAATGCGGCATGCGCCAAGCTGCAAGTGAAGACCCTCCAGGCCACAGGTAAGAATCCCGATCCCAGCAAGTGCAAGCTGGGCGATAGCGGCGTGGGCGGCGCGCAGATTGCCGACGTCTCCGTGGATACAGAAACCGGCATCATCAAGATTAACAAAATTGTCGCCGTGCAAGATTGCGGCCTCATCATCAGCATGAAAACCGCAGAGAGCCAGGTCTATGGCGCCATGATTATGGGAATCTCCTGGGCCCTGCACGAGGAGAAGATCATGGACCAGACCACTGGGCGCATGCTGAACAACAACATGGAGTTCTATAAGCTGGCTGGCTTGGGCGACATCGGGGAACTGGTGGTCCATATGATGACGGGCCCCGGCTACGACGAACGCGGGACGATCGGCCTCGGCGAGCCTCCGGCGGTTTCTCCCGGCGCGGCCATTTCCAACGCCGTGGCCAATGCCATTGGCGTGCGCGTGCCGACCATTCCGCTGACTCCCGACAAAGTTCTGGCCGCACTGGCGAAAGGAGGGGTTGCCTAATGCAAGCTTTTGAATATGCTCGGCCTAAGTCAGCCGCGGAAGCTGTAAAGTTGCTTGGTGGTGCGGAAGGTGGAGCCTTGCCCTTGGCGGGAGGCACCGACCTCATCAGCTTGATGAAGGATGGCGTGGCCACACCCAAGCGCCTGGTGAGTTTGCAGCATGTCAGCGAGCTTAAGGGAATCACGATCCAACGCGAGTCGGGCCTGCGACTCGGCGCGGGCGTGACGTTGGAAGAGTTGGTGGAGAACGCCGAAGTGCGCGAGCATTACCCCGCCTTGGTTCAGGCGGCCATGGGAGTCAGCAGCCCGCAGGTCCGCAGCACGGGCACTGTCGGCGGCGACCTCTGCCAGCGCCCTCGATGCTGGTATTATCGCGCCGGCTATGGATTGCTGGCGATCTATAAGGACAAGCCCCTGGTTCCCGACGGCGACAACCGCTACCACGCCATTCTGGGAAATTCCGGGCCCGCTTATTTCGTCAGCCCGTCAAGCTTGGCTCCCATTCTGATCGCGCTGGACGCCAAGGTCAAACTCCACGGCCCGGAAGGCGCGCGGGAACTTTCCGTGCAGGATTACTTTGTTACACCGAAGAGCGCGGAAGAGAGCGAACACGCGCTGCGCCCGGGCGAGATCATGACCGAGATACTTGTGCCGCAACCGGGCGACGTCAAAATGGCGGTCTACGAGGTGCGCGAAAAGGCAGCCCTCGATTGGCCACTCGCCGCGGCTGCTGTGGTACTGAAGCTCGACGGTGGCAACGTGCAGAGTGCGCGCGTCGTGCTGGGGCATGTCGCGCCCGTGCCTTGGCCTTCGCCCGAAGCGGAAGAAGCACTCAAGGGCAAAGCCGTGGATGACGACTCCGCTTGGGAAGCCGGCAAAGCTGCGCTCGGCAAAGCGACGCCGCTTTCCAAGAACGCCTACAAAGTGCAACTGGCCCGCGTGGCCGTGAAGCGCGCCATTCTGCGCGCTGTGGCGTAGGGCCGAACAGCGTTCGGCCCGGGCGAGCGCAGCTCGTCCCTACATCGAAAGGAGAGGCGTGATGATCCCTGAACCTGCCGCTCAAACCGTGCAATCCAAGGTGCAGTGCCGCTTGATCCGCTCCAAGTGGATGTTCATTGAGGCGGAGCCTGACCCCACGGTTCCCCGCTCGGGCACGAGCATCTGCTGGTGCGTGCACACCCAGAAGTGCATCGGACCGGATGGCCGGGTCGTTACGCAGGAGGATTGCAGGGAAGAACGGGCGTGCTTCGAGGCGCTGTAGGAGAGTGGGACACGGCCCTCCTTGCCGCGCTTCGAAGCGCTGTGGCGATTGTGGATAACCCGCTAAGCCCCGACCCTCCGCGGTTCACTCCTCGGCGCCGGGTTGAACGGCCGGGCCGAAAGGGATAAAATGTCTGTGGGGCGTGGGAGGGAATTTGCCCCTTGGAGGGTCGGGTTATGAGAAAAGTCAGTTTATTTGTTGGGATCGGTCTATTCCTGCTTTCGGCTTGGGCGGTGCCCGGAAGCGCGGCCTTGAAGGGCGATTACATCGAAGCTCGCACCGCGGACGTTTACACCGGGCCCTGTTTTGCCAACTCGGAGGTGGGCTTGACCGGGCAGGAAGCGATCCTGGCCTGGAAAGTTGAGGAGGGCGACTGGCACGGCGTTCCGCTGAGTGGACTGAGTGTCGTGGCCGTGGTCAGGGCCAACGCCACGCTCGGCGATCCTTATCACAGCGCGTACCCGGCGCGGTCGGTACTTATTGTCGATTCCCGCGCGTCTGACCAGCAGCGCACGGCTCTCGCCGAGTTTGCCGCCTCCAAGGCCGGCAATCTTTTGGACCACGTTGTGCGGGTTGAGAGCGCGCCCATCCAGATGACGGTGGAGCATGGGGAACTTCACGGCGCCGCCAAGGTCGTGGCCGGTAATTTTGCCCGAATCGAGACCCGCAGCCTTTGCCAGGGCGACCACCTGTGCGGCAATGAGTCCGTCTACTATCCGCCGCTCATCAGCCTCGTCCATTCCATGCCGGCGTTCACTTTGGATAGTCAGTTTTCCGGCCAGGGCCTCGGTGAAGTTTGGAAGAACGTGGACAAGCGCAGCGCCTTTGTGGGCAGTTTCTAGCCCGCCCGGCCTGCCCGCACCCGCAAGTTCAAACAAACGGGAGACTTCCGCGAGGATGTTTCCCGTTTCGTGTTTATATCATCAGCGGCGTTTCCCGTTTTGTGTTTAAATCATCTAACCAAAAGGAGGCTTTGTCCATGAAACTGCACCGCATCCTCGGAGTGGTCCTGGCAGTTCAGTTCTGTGCGGTCATTAGTGCCTTTGGCCAGGGAGGTTACAAGGCAGAGGCGATTGGCGCCGCCCCGGCGGACGTACCCGCCCCCATCCTCAGCGCCCTTGACACCTCGGGCGTTCGCGTTTCGACCGACCAAGGCGCCGCGCTCTGCGAAGTCTGGTTGCTCAAGGCTCTGCCCGCGAGTCCCAACCCCAACAGCTCGTCGGATGTTCTCTATGGATCATTGCCCGTAGGGGCGCTTTTGGGAGTCGTGCACTTCCCCAGTCCAGTCACGGATTTTCGCAGCCAGACGATTAAGGCGGGATTTTACACCTTGCGCTATGGCCTGATTCCCCAGGACGGAAACCACATGGGAGTGAATCCCTATCGCGATGCGTTCGTAATGGCGCCCGTCGCCGCCGACCCTGGCCCGGGCAAAACGTTGTCGTTTGAGGACTTGGTGAAGCTAAGCACGCAAGCCTCCGGCACGCCTCATCCGGGGTTCCTGGTGGGAGCGCCGGTGAACGGCGCGACCTTCCCCTCGGTCGCCAAGGACGATTCGGGAAACTGGAATGTCCAGATCAAGGGGCACGCGGCAAGCGGGGACCTGCCCCTGGCATTCACCGTGGTGGGGCACTGGCAGGGGTAGGAGAAATCTCAAATCTCAAATTTGAAATCTCAAACGGTTCGAACTTCAGTGTTCACTTTCGGAAACTCGATGCTCACTTTTGGAAAATCAATTCTCACTTTTGGAAATCCGGATGGCCCGGACCTTGAATCTCAAATCTCAGATTTGGAATCTCAAATGGTTCGAACTTCAGTGTTCACTTTCGGAAACTCAATGCTCACTTTTGGAAATCCTGATGGCCCGGACCTTGAATCTCAAATCTCAGATTTGAAATCTCAAATGGTTCGAACTTCAGTGTTCACTTTCGGAAACTCAATGCTCACTTT
>CAZCVY010000296.1:6652-7776 GCA_964501985.1 uncultured Acidobacteriota bacterium
TGGAAATTCAGATGGACCGGATCTTGAATTTCATTTTTCAGAATTGCCGATTCCGAATTTCGCTTTTCGATTCTGGTTTTGAATCTTGAATTTTGAATCTCGCATTCGATCGAACTAGGAATGAACTTATCGTGAAGTCAGCAGCACCAACTCCGTCTCGCCTGCGCACAGCGTGGCTTCTTGCCCTCACTTCCGTTTTCGCCGCAAGCCTCTGCGCCGCCCCGCAAAAACCTTTGACCGTGCTCGAAGGCAAGCTTCTGACGACGCAGGGAGACTGCCCATTGCTTAAAATCGGCGGCCGCAACCAAACGCTCACGGCCGACACTCCTCACCTTTACCACACGATGCAGGACAAGCGCCTGGACGGCCGCGAAGTGCGTCTGGAGGGAATCGCGAAGCCGGACGGCTCCTTCGAGGTCCACTGGCTCTACACCCTGCACGACGGCAAGGTCTTCCGCGTGCGTTATTTCTGCTCCACCTGCAACATCGTGGCGCTCGAGCCCGGCCCCTGCGTCTGCTGCCAACAGCCTGTGGAACTCCAGGAAATTCCCGTGGAGAAATCGGAGAACTAGCCGCGTTTGCGAGCGCGCAACCAAGCAGTGAGACGGTCCCGCGGGTGTAGGGCCGAGCAGCGCTCGGCCCGATTTTCCCTCATCTTCAATCTCCATCCCTCCGATAACCGATGTGGGGAAGTGTGCGCGGCCGGTCCCGGGGGTGGAAGCTCGGTCAGCGCTCGGCCCAACTTTTCCTCACCCTTAATCTCGATCCGGTCGATAACCGATGCGGGGGACTGTGCGCGACCGGGCACAGGGTGGTGGCTCCTCCCTGGCGCCACGCTCTTTGTGCCATGGCCGTCCCGGCCATGATCGAGCACGGGCGGGACGCCCGTGCCCCAGCGGGCAAGATGCGCTACGTCTCCCGCCGCGCTTGCGCGGCAACGGGGCCAACGGCTCATGCCCATGGCTCTGCCGCAGTGGGGACCGAGGGCCGCTCAGCCCAACTTTTCCTCATCCTTAATCTCGATAGCGTCGATAACCGATGTGGGGAGCGTGCGCGATCGGCCCCCGGTTGATTGCCGGGTCGGCCCAACTTTTCCTCATCCTTAATCTCGATAGCGTCGATAA
>CAZCVY010000297.1:0-7714 GCA_964501985.1 uncultured Acidobacteriota bacterium
ACGGCAAGGGCCGCACCGTGGATTTCAAGAACACGGTCATCATCATGACCTCGAATATCGGCAGCACTTATATCCACGAGGCCATGAACGGCATCGATCACGCCATCGGCGTGACCGCGAAGCAGGGAGGCGCGGTCGGCGAAGCTGGCGCCCTCAGCGAAGGACTCAAGAAGAAGATCCAAGAGTCGCTTCTCCAACACTTCCGGCCCGAGTTCCTGAACCGCATCGACGAGATCGTGATTTTCAACGCCCTGGGCAAAGCGGAGATCGAGAAGATCATCGACTTGCAGCTTGCGAACCTTCACCGGCTCCTCTCCGAGCGCAAGATCGAGATCACGCTCACGGAGAAAGCGCACGAATTGCTGTTCCGTGACGGGTACGATCCGCAGTTCGGAGCGCGGCCCCTGAAGCGCGCCATTCAGCGCCTGATCCAGGACCCGCTCGCCATGAAGCTGCTCGACGGCGAGGTGGTTCCCGGAGATTCGCTAACGATCGACGCGGATATGAAGAAGGGCACGATGACCTTCACCCCCGTTAAGGCCAAGGCAGCGAAGCAAGCATGAAATCCGCACGGTACGTCTGAGGTTGTAGCGCGGACCCCCGGTTTTGGGGTCCGCGGCTCTTCACATGCAATGCCTGCAATCTGGACGTTGAACGCGTTCCATCGCTTCGAGGGCGTGAATCGAGGGAAAAACCGCGGACCTCAAACCCGGAGGTCTGCGCTGCGGTTTCACACCATAATCGGCTGCCCACTGCTTACTTCATCTGGCTTAGGACGTTGTTGTAATCTTCGTGGCTTCCGATCCAAAACCACCAGAGGTGGTTTTCCTTCCTGAACTCAATGGGGCGGTAAGACCGTCCGATACCTGCCCTCGCGGGCGTCGGCCTGCGCCTCCTCCAGCAGTGCCATCCCGCGCCCGCCGGGTGAAAAGTCATTCTGAATCTCGCGGTCCCATTCCTCCAGCTCCTGTTGGAGCACCCAGGCGGCCAGCCGGGCCTTCTCGTCCGGGGGGAGATCCGCAATCACCTCTTTGATGGCTTCAATCGTCATGGCTTCACGTTACGCCAAAGAGTCTCTGACTGCAAACGGAACTTACCGTTGGCACGGCCTGAGCGCTACGATCGGTGTGGCCCTTGGCTTTCGGCCGCCTTGCGTATAGCGTCAACGTCCGCGAGGTCTTGAGGTCTGCCCGATGCCAGTTTCCCAGCTATCAGGTCTTCGCGGGAAATGAAAAAGGCTTTCAGCCTGGTTTCCGGGTCAACCGTAGTTTCAACGCGCTTTCCCCAAGCACCGTCAAATTCCACTCCCTTGATGTCGGGAAGAATTTCGATCATGAGCGGCGCCTTGCCCATGCGAAAAAAGAAGCCGCGTTTAACGAAGTCGTCCGGCGTAAGTTCTGCGAGGGGTGCGCCGAATTGGGCAAGCGCCGAGTAAATCGCCTTGCCGTTGTCCGGGTCCGGTTGGACGAATAGGTCAAGGTCTTTGGTGGCCCGGGGCTGTGAATAAAAGCCCACCGCGTATCCCCCGACTACGAGATATTTAACCTTGTGGTCGTTGAAGACGGATAAGAGTTCGTTGAAGTCTTGGTTGAACATCGCGCGTCGATTCCTTTAGCTGGTAGCCTGCAAGCGAAAGCTCAACGATGGCGTTCAAACGTTCATGGCCCGGGAGTGCCTGCCATTCGCGATATTCGTCAGCCTTCATTTCCTCGAACTTGGTGTACCTGCGGATGGTCTTGTCCATGCGCTCCTTTGTAGCACGCCCGGCGCTTCACTTCAAACCGGAAGGAGGGGTGTTGGTTGTGCGGCCTTGGCAGGCTCTCCCGTGGTGTTTCAAAGCTCACGGGTTATGAGACGGTCACACCCCAAACTGCCGCAGATGATGATCAAGATGCTTGTACATTAAGATCGCCCACTCGTCCGGCGTCATCTTCCCAAAGAAACTATGCGGATTCTTCGTACACCCCGCCGCCCCTCCCGCCGCAAATTTGTCGATCAGTCCCGATAACCGCTCCCGTTCCTTGCCCAAATCTCGTTCGTCCGCCACAATAAGGCCTTTCGCGGTCGGCGAGTTCTTCCGCAGCGGGTCTTCGTTCCGAAACACCATCGGTTTCACCAGCCGCCCCATCAGACGTGCGGGTAGCGCTCCCTTTTCGGGCACCACCTCTCCCAAAGCCCACTGCAGACTCACCGAGCAGTGTGCCAGCATCTGCGCCGAGGTCATCTCGCCCCAGCGCCTCTCACCTTGGGGCTCCAATTTTCCCAGCCGGGTCTTCACCTGATTGGCCACCGTCGCATCGAACAGGTTCTTCATGCTCACATGTCTCTCTTAAATGAGAATAACCAAGGACCCATGTCGGAAAGGTCATTTTTCTGCGGTTCACCGATTGAGTATCCGACAGGCGCAGTTTCACAGATCACCCTATTTGCGACGGCGTCTTCGCGCCGGTCGCGTTTCGATTGAATCTCAAGCTCGACACTCATAGAGCGAGTATCCAACGCTGCGGCTATCGGCATAGACGGCAGGATACCACCGATTGGCAGAGATGGCGTGCTGCTCAAAGGCCGCGACAGGGCCTGTCCTTAAAGCGCAGGGAGTGGCTGACCGAGCTTCGGAACTGGGTCCGCGAACTCAACTAAGAAGCGTCCCTTGCGCCTTCCCTGAATCTGCAAAGAGCTCGTGGCGCGGACCCCTGTGTTGGGGGCCGCGGTCCTTCACATGCTCAAGTTCGGTAACTCGAGTCTTCTGAGCGCTCAGACGTTGAGGCCAGTTTGACGGCGTAACTACGACCAAGCTATCATCCCGACAAACGAGCGAAATTCATGGCGACGTGGTGGCGGCGTGCGGCATTTGCGAGTCTAGTGGCGGCGGTTCAGTACGTCGCGCTATGCGGGCCGGCCTACGGTCAATCGGGGCCGGAAAAGGCCGCCGAGGATGCTGCCCAATCCCTTGACAGAGGTGACTTGGAGGGAGCGCGGACGATTCTCCAACCGGCGTTGAAGCAATACTCCCACTCGGCTGCTCTCCACAAGGTTGCTGCTATCCTGGAATTCAAATCGGGGCATATGGAGGCGATGCGCGCTGAACTGGAGCGCGCCGTGGAATGCGATCCCAACGACTCCGACACTTATCTTAACCTTGCGCTCCTCGATCTGGGCCAACGTCAATACGCGCACGCGATTCCCCGGCTGAAAGAATATATTCGTTTGAAGCCGCAGGACGCCCAGGGTCACTTATTGTTGGGCCGGGCGTACCTGAATCGCAACCTGACGCTGGAGGCGATACCGGAAATCCGCAAAGCGTTGTCACTCGATCAAAACCTCCCTTTGGCCCACCACGACTTGGGCTTGGCCGAAACGACCCTGGGTAAAGACGTGGAGGCGCTGGAAGAATTCCGTCAGGAGATCGCGGTCAACCCCACGTTTGGCGGGGCCTACCTCCGCGCCGGAACCATCGAGCTGGACTTCAATCGGCTTCCGGAAGCCGAACAATTTCTTCGCCAGGCAACCGAACGAGATCCTGATGAAGCCAATGGCCACTTCCAGTTGGGGCAGTGCCTGTTCCAAGAGCGCAAGGCCGAGGCAGCCGAAGCGGAATACCGGAAGGCCATCGCGCTGGACCCCAAGCTCATTCGCGCCCACTATGGCTTGGCCCAGGCGCTGGAAGCCTTGGGGAAAAAAGACGAGGCGCGCCGGGAATTCCGCCTGCATTCTGAGCTGTTAGAGGCCAACCGCAAATCGGCGAGCGGCATTGCCGCCTCGCGGGACTAGATCTACTTCGATTTTAGCGAAGCCAGATCGATGGAGAAGCGGTACTTCACATCGGACTTGAGCAGTCTTTCGTAGGCCTCGTTGACCTTTTGGATGGGGATGACTTCGACATCCGCGGTGATGTTGTGTGCACCGCAGAAATCGAGCATCTTCTGGGTCTCGGGGATACCGCCAATGGGAGAGCCGGAAAGGCTGCGGCGCCCCATGATGAGAGCGAAGGCACCGACGGCGAGAGGGGTCGCCGGGGCGCCAACCAGGGTGATGTTGCCGTCGCGGCGCAAGAGATTGATATAGGAATTGATGTCGTGGTCGGCGGCAACTGCGTCAAGGATAAAGTCGAAGCTGCCGGCGTGTTTCTGCATCTCGTCCGCATGGCGTGAGATGACCACCTCATCCGCGCCCAGGCGGAGCGCGTCGTCCTTCTTATGCGGTGAAGTCGTGAACGCAACCACGTGGCCACCGAGCGCATGGGCGAACTTCACGGCCATGTGGCCCAGTCCGCCGAGCCCGACCACGCCCACTTTCTTGCCCTTGGTGACGCCCCAGTGGCGCATGGGCGAGTAGGTAGTGATTCCGGCGCAAAGCAGCGGGGCGGCTCCGGCGGGATTCAGGTTGGAAGGGACGTGCAGGACGAACCTGTGGTCAACAACGATGCTGTCGGAATAGCCGCCGTAGGTGACGCCGCCCAAATGCTTGTCGGGAAAGTTGTAGGTGAGGATCATGTTCGGGCAGAACTGCTCGAGACCCGCCCGGCACTCGGGGCAGGCGCCGTCCGAATCCACCATGCAGCCGACCGCGGCGAGATCGCCGGGCTTGAACTTGGAGACCGCGGAACCGACCTTGGTGACCCGGCCCACGATCTCATGGCCGGGGACGCAGGGATAGACAGTGGGCATGAGGCCGCTCCACTCGTTGCGCACCGTGTGGAGATCGGAATGGCAGATACCGCAGAAGAGGATTTCGATCTGCACGTCGTGCTCGGTGGGACCGCGCCGCGAGATCGTGGCAGGCGCAAGCGATGATGTTGCACTGGCAGCGGAATAAGCTCTCGCGTTGTACATGGATTTACGCTCCTCAGTGGAAAATTTTCGTGCATGCGAGTCGTAGCGCCGGCTTCCAGCCGGCACCGGAGCCGCCAAGATGGCGGCGCTACGACCAAATTGGGACATCACCCACAATGTGCCGACGGGCGGTGTGGTCAACCAGTGTCTATTCGTGATGATTTCCGAATTCCCCGAAGTCAGGCCTGGTATTGTTCGTCGGTGACATGTTCCATCCAGTCGACAGCTTTGCCGTCGAGCTTTTCCTGAATGGCGATGTGCGTCATGCCTGTCGTCGGCCCTGCCCCATGCCAATGCTTTTCGCCGGGCGGGAACCAGACCACGTCACCCGGCCGAATTTCCTCAATCGGACCTCCCCAGCGCCGGGCCCGGCCGCAGCCCGCCGTGACAATGAGAGTTTGACCGAGTGGGTGCGTGTGCCATGCCGTCCGCGCGCCGGGTTCGAAGGTTACGCTGGCGCCCTGAACAAGCGCCGGATCGGGCGCCTGAAAGAGTGGATCGATTCGTACTGTGCCCGTGAACCAGTCTGACGGTCCTTTTGCGGACGGTTGCGAGCCAATTCGTTTGATCTCCATTTCTGTGAACTCCTTCCAATGAATTTGATGTCCTTGTCTCCCCAACGGCTCGGACTTGTGCCCTTCTGTCTCTGGCCTGCCATGGCATCGAAGATCACGCAGGGGTATCGCGCGATGTGACCTTGACGGTCGCCGAGCGGGCGCGCGCGCCAATCATCGGGCCGAGGTATGGGCTGCCCTTGTACTTCGCCCGGTAGGCGTCGTCGATGCGGCCGTTGATCGGCCCCTCCACCGGCTCGAAGGTGATTTCTTTCGTCATGGAATCCACTAGCGATACGTCATTCGCTCCAGTTCTTCGGGGTACCGAGCGCCTTGCACGGGGATCTTTGCGGTGGCGCTGTCGATCTCGCGGAGATCATCGGGCGTAAGTTTCAGGGCGGTTGCTCCAATGTTCTCATCCACGCGTTCCAGCTTGGTGGTGCCTGGAATGGGAACAATCCACGGCTTCTGTGCAAGCAGCCAGGCGAGTGCAATCTGCGCAGGGGTTGCCTTTTTCTGCGCCGCAAAGGCTGCAAGCAGATCCACCAGGGCCCGGTTCGCTTTGCGGGCCTCGGGGGTAAAGCGAGGGAAACTCCCGCGGTTGTCGTCCGGGTCGAACTGAGTGTTTTCCGTAATCGTTCCGGTAAGAAATCCCCGGCCAAGAGGGCTGTAGGGAACGAGCCCAATTCCCAGTTCGTCGAGCGTCGGCAATACTTCTTCTTCCGGGCGCTTCCACCATAGGGAGTATTCGCTTTCGAGCGCGGTCACCGGCTGGACGGCATGGGCCCGGCGAATCGTCTGTGCCCCTGCTTCCGACAAGCCGAAGTGCCTGACCTTGCCCTCCTGAATCAGGTCCTTCACCGCTCCGGCCGCGTCTTCGATGGGCACCTCAGGGTCTACGCGGTGCTGATAGAGCAGATCGATCGTGTCGACGCGGAGCCGCTTCAGCGAGCCCTCCACGGTCTGCTTGATGTACTCCGGCCGGCTGTTCAGGCCCGTCGGATGCGGATCCTTGTCGGACTCGAATTTGAACCCAAACTTCGTTGCGATCACGACCTGATCACGCACCGGAGCGAGAGCTTGGCCTACAACCTCTTCATTCACGAACGGACCGTAAACTTGAGCCGTATCGAAAAAGGTGATGCCACGTTCGACCGCTCCCCGCATCACCGCAATCATTTCCTGCTTGGTTCCCGCAACCTTGCCATGACCTGCGCTCATCCTCATACAACCGAGTCCAATTGCCGAAACTTCCAATCCGCTGTTTCCAAGTTTGCGCTTTTGCATGGTTTCTCATCCTTTACACAAAGATACACTTGGAATGATTTGCGTGAGGCGGCCTAGTAACGCTCCCAGGCAACCCTCCAGTGTTCATTCGGGTCGGGTGACTTCACGATGAGCTGTTTGCCGGAAAACTCAAAGGCGCGCGTCAGGTCTTTGCCCATCAGCGTCCGCACCAATGCGCCTTCGACGTGATAATTGAAGGTGTGGGCGCGTTCGTTGATTTCATAGGTGCCGAAGGACGCCTCGTAGCCGCCTTGGGCATACTGCACCGGGCCGCCCTGCGTCGCCGCTTGCGGATTCCGATCCATCACCTGGACCGACATGTGGCCGTCCCGCGTGTACACCAGCAGCCCGGTGCAGTCGGCCCGGTGAACGTTCCCGTCGGCATCAGGCTCTTCCAGCCAGGCCAGCCGCCACGCTCCGATAAACCGGTCCCGAATGCCCGCATTGCCATCGCGATCCTGACCGCCAGGTAGCGTCATTGCTGCAATTCCGACAAACAAAGTCACGAGGCATAGTGAAGGCAATTTCTTCATGTTCGGCTCCTCGTCACTTGTGTTTCCCTCCTGGGTTCATTTCTTGGCTCCATCGGAGAGAACACTCGACCACTTCCAGGTACGTAAACTCAGCGGCCCACCATTTTTTGCAGCTCTTCGGGATATCGGGCGCCCTGCACCGCGATCTTTGAAGCTGCGGTCGCCAGTTCGCGGAGTTCGTCGGCCGAAAGCTCGACGTTCGCAGCCTCGATGTTTTCTTCCAGCCGATGGAGCTTGGTCGTGCCCGGGATCGGCACGATCCACGGCTTCTGCGCAAGCAGCCAGGCGAGTGCGATCTGCGCAGGTGTCGCTTTCTTCTGTTGCGCAAATCTGCCCACCAGATCCGCCATCGCCTGATTCGCTTTCCGGTTCTCGGGCGTAAAGCGCGGGACGATGTTGCGGAAATCGTTTTTGTCGAATTTCGTATCTTCGCTGATTTTGCCCGTAAGGAATCCTTTGCCCAGAGGACTGAATGGAACGAACCCGATTCCCAGTTCCTCCAGCGTCG
>CAZCVY010000298.1:0-7666 GCA_964501985.1 uncultured Acidobacteriota bacterium
TGTAGGGCTCTTTCATCCCCTACAATATGCCGGTTTATCCCGGCGCTCTCTGTCCTCATTATTTCTCCTGTCGGCATCGGTGGCGCAAACGCGATACGAAATGACGAGGCAGTTATACATCTTGTCGCGATACCGAGCAACAAAAACTCAGCCAAGGGCGCCAAAATGCCTGACAAAAAATGGGTAAATAGGGCTCTGTCCCCCTCATCCCCTATCGCTTGTCGAAGGCGAGGAAGCGCCGAGAGTAGTTTCGTCTTTCGGGCACAGCCTGACGAACTGGTCGATGAATTGTTCCCTGGCACTTATCACGGCTTCTGCAAGCTGGCAGTATTCTTCATATTTCTGGGCGCCACTTAGCACGTAACCTTCTAGGGCATCCTCGGCGTCCCGCATCTTTCTCTTCGCACGGTCGATCCTGTTTCGAAACTCCACTTACGACCCCCTCTTGGTGCGGCATTTCTCGCACCGCGTGCTTACTTTCTGACTAAAAGCAACCCCATAGCCAATCCACTTGGGGTCGGTGGAGTATAAAATTGCACTTTAATTTTTGATCGGTTGACATTCCAATATTAACTGTTGTATTTTTCAACAGTAGCATTTCGTAACGTTTCTCCCACAGCGAGCCAGTGGGGCGGATCACGTGCAGTTACTGAACGACATTTGTTGTCACCGACTTTTTCGATCGGCTGCTATCGTTATGCGCAGCCCGCTCGGTCTCCACGCTATCGCGCCACTCATCCTCTACCAAACTCCCACGATGAAGGAATGCTTGCCTGTGAGGCGGCAATTTGCCCGCTCGAGAACGGATTGAATTACCAGGGCTGAAAAGGCGCTCTACAAGAGGACGCGGTCTAATCGTTACATAGACGAACATCCCTGAGCGTCTTTTATAGGTTCTCACGCCCGATTGTAGGCCCGCGTTTCGATGGCCCGAACCTGAAACTAGATCACGGGGGCAATTGCCGACTCGAGTAGGGATGGGATTTCTGGGGGCTTGTTGACTTCCGACCATTTCATTCCGCACGGTTCCTGTCATATCTCAAATGGGAGAGTACTGTGGCCTCTTGTCAATTCTGACGGATTGATTTTTCTATCCGACGTGTCGAACTCCGTGACTCTCGTCCACTTCGCACGAAAGCGCCGGGAGCTTTCGTTTAATCGGATATTTGTATGGTTCGGCGTCTTCGTCGCCGCCGTGGCTTTCACCCGGGCAGTAGAAATCTGCACACTCTGGCACGGCATCGCCTGTCTGCTTGGCCCGGTCAAAGCTATGAGTGCCATCCCTTCCCTCTCTACTGCCTTCCTTCTTGTTGGGCTCGTGCCGGACGCAGACAAGGTTCCCATACAGGAGACCGTAAGTCTGAGCGAGGAAGATTATCGCATGCTCGTGGGCCAAGTAAAAGACTATGCCATTTTCATGCTAGACCCGGACGGCCGGGTGATGAGCTGGAACGAGGGTGCGCAACAGATTAAAGGATACAGTCCCAAAGAAATAATCGGCCGCCATTTTAGTTGCTTCTACACACCTGAAGATCTCGCGCGTAACCGTCCGAAAGAGGAATTGCTGGCGGCCGCCGAGAAAGGCAGGTTTGAAGATGAGGGATGGCGCGTCCGCAAGGATGGCTCAAACTTTTGGGCCAACGTGGTAATCACGGCACTGAGAGACTCCGCAGGCAAACTTCATGGTTTTTCCAAGGTCACCCGCGACATGACAGCACGCAGGAACGCGGAGCAGAGGTTTCGCGGGCTCCTGGAAGCCGCCCCGGACGCCATGGTGGTGGTCGATCTGGAGGGGAAAATTGTTCTGGTCAACGCGCAGGTTGAGAAACTGTTCGGCTACCGGCGCGAAGAGCTGCTCGGAAGCGAGATTGAAGTCTTGGTGCCGGAGCGCTTCCGCAGTTTGCATCCCTCGCATCGCGCCGGATTTCTTGACCATCCTCGCCTGCGGCCTATGGGGGAGGGCCGCGAACTCTATGCCCTGCGCAAAGACGGAACGGAGTTCCCTGTTGAAATCAGCCTCAGCCCACTCGAGACGGAGGAGGGTGTCTTGCTGTCGAGCGCCATCCGGGACATCACCGACCGTAAGCGGGCTGAAGCCGGTATTCGACAACTCAACAGCGAGTTGGCACGCCGAAGCGCGGAGCTTGAGGCCACGAACAAAGAACTGGAAACATTCGCCTATTCTGTGTCGCACGATCTTCGCGCGCCGCTGCGGGCCATCGATGGGTTTAGTCAGGTGCTCATGGAAGATTACGGGGAAGCACTCGATGAGGAGGGACTCGATCATCTTCGCCGCGTGCGCGCGGCGACGCTCCGGATGGGCGAGCTGATTGACGGCTTGCTGGGGCTCGCGCGTTTGACGCGTCAGGAGATTCATCTGGAGGCCGTGGACCTAAGTGCACTCGCTCGTTCGGTGGTGCAAAACCTGCTCCAAAACGAGCCCAATCGGCGTGTTGAATTCGTCATAGCCGAAGGCGCAAGGGCGCAGGGGGACCGTGGTCTCATGGAAGTCGTGCTCCAGAATCTGCTCGCCAATGCCTGGAAATTCACCAGTAAACAGCCGCACACCCACATCGAATTTGGCATGTGTGAGGAGAATGGAGCGACCGTTTTCTTCATCCGTGACAATGGAGCTGGCTTTGACATGGCGTATGCCGGCAAGCTCTTCGGCGCCTTTCAGAGGCTGCACGCCCAAGGTGAGTTTGACGGGCACGGGATCGGCCTGGCGACGGTGCAGCGGATTATCCGCCGGCATGGTGGGCGCATCTGGGCGGAGGGCAAAGTAGGGGATGGAGCGATGTTTTCGTTCACCCTTTGAAGGAGGAAGTCATGAGCAACAAAGTGATACTGCTCGTGGAGGACAATCCGGATGACGAGGCTCTAACCCTGCGGGCGTTCAAAAAAAACAACATCATGAACGCTGTCGTCGTAGCCCGGGACGGGGCCGAAGCCCTGGACTATCTCTTCGGGATGAACCAATATGCGGGTCGCGACGTTTCGGACTGGCCCTCGCTGGTTCTGCTCGACTTAAAACTCCCCAAAGTGAGCGGTCTCGAGGTCTTGAAAAAGATTCGAACTGACGAGCGAACACGAGCCATCCCCGTCGTGGTTCTAACCTCTTCGAAAGAGGAGCAGGACGTAGCAGAGGGTTACGGCCTTGGCGTCAACAGCTATGTACGGAAGCCCGTGGATTTTTCCCAATTTGTCGAGGCGGTGAAGCATATCGGGCTCTACTGGCTGCTTTTGAATGAGCCCCCGATCCCACCGAGGACAACTTAAATGAGTATCCCCCTGCGCGTCTTAATCGTGGAAGACTCCGTGGACGACACTGCCTTGCTCCTTCGCGCGCTGCGGCGCGGTGGCTATGAGGTTGTCTCCGAGCGGGTCGAAACTGCAGAGGATATGAACGCGGCGCTTGAGCACGCCGAGTGGGACATCATCCTTTCCGATTACACCATGCCACGGTTCAATGCCCCGCATGCGCTCGACGTGCTCAAGAACCGGCGACTTGATATTCCCTTCATCCTCGTCTCCGGCACCATTGGCGAAGAGACTGCGGTGAATGCGATGAAGGCTGGGGCGCACGATTTCTTGATCAAGGGAAATCTCGCGCGCCTCATTCCGGCCCTAGAGCGCGAACTGCGCGAGGCCCACAGCCGCCGAGAGCGGCGGCAGGCCGATGCGGCGCTGCGGCAGAGCGAGGAACGCTTTCGGCAGATCGCCGAAACTATCGATGAAGTATTTTGGATCGCGGATTCTAACATCACCCGGATGCTCTACATCAGCCCTGCGTATGAGCGTGTGTGGGGCCGTTCCATTGCAAGCTTGTATGAAAATCCCAAGTCTTTTCTCGATTCGGTCCATACCGACGACCGTGAAAGAGTTCTGGCGGACCTCGAAGTCCAGAAAACCGGCCTGCCTTTTGATCATGAATACCGAATTGTGTATTCAGATGGCACGGCCCGCTGGATTTGGGACCGGGGCCGCCCTGTCCGAGACAAAGCCGGGCGGGTTGTTCGCTATGTCGGCGTGGCGGTGGATATCACCGAGCGCAAACTCTCGGAAGTCGAAAATGCCCGTCTAGCGCTGGTCGTCAATTCCTCCGATGATGCGATTTTCAGTGTTACGCGAGACGAAGTTATTGCAACCTGGAACGCCGGCGCAGAGCGTACGTATGGTTACACGGCGGAGGAAATCAAAGGAAAGCATTTTTCTACTTTGATTCCAGAGGAACATCGACCTGACTTGGCCGCCATCCGTGAAAAGCTCAACAGAGGCGAAGCGCTCGTCCACTACGAACATGAGAACCAAAGGAAGGATGGATCGAGACTTTACGTGACATTGACCCTTTCTCCCATTAGGGATGCCAAGGGCTTCGTTACTGGTGTATCGACGATCGCCCGCGACATCACCGAACGCAAACGAGCGGAAGCGGAAATCCTATTTAAAACGACTCTGCTGGAGGCACAGTCGGAGACCACGATTGACGGGATTCTGGTTGTGGATAGAACAGGTCGCATCCTTCTGGCGAACCAACAGTTTGCGAGAATGTGGAATGTTCCGGAGGAGACAATCCGTTCGAGAGATGACCATAAGGTTATTGAGAAAGCTGCGCCACAAGTGGTGAATGCGGGCGCATTTCTTGAGAAATTGAATTATCTATACTCCCACGAGGGGGAGAAATCGCGGGATGAAATTGAATTCAGAGACGGTCGCTTCTTTGACCGTTACTCTTCGCCTCTCCAGGATCCCACCGGGAAGCTTTATGGCCGGATATGGTACTTTCGCGACATCAGCGTAAGACGAAGGGCGGAGACCGCCCTGCGCGAAAGCGAGGCGACGCTGCGCCTGTTCGTTCAGCACGCGCCGGCCGCCATTGCCATGCTTGACCGGGAGATGCGCTATCTGGTGGTCAGTCAGCGCTGGATGACGGACTACCGACTGGGAAACCGGGACATTCTAGGCCTCAGCCACTATGAGGTGTTTCCGGAGGTGCCGGACCATTGGAAGGAGGTGCACCGCGACTGCCTGGCCGGTCGGGTCGCGCGTTGTGACGAAGAATCATTCCTGCGGCCCGACGGGAAGCTCGATTGGGTGCGCTGGGAGATCCGGCCCTGGCGGAAAATCGATGACTCCATCGGGGGCATCATCATCTTCAGTGAACTGATTACTCACCGCAAAACGGCCGAGGCCGAGAAGGCGCGCTTGGTGACGGCGATAGAGCAGTCAGCGGAAGGAGTCATGATGACCAATACTTCCGGTGACATCGAATACGTCAACCCGGCATTCACTCATATTACTGGCTTCAGCCGCGATGAGGTTCTGGGACAGAATCCCAGGATCCTGAAATCTGGTAAGCAGGACCCGACGTTTTACAAGAAGCTTTGGACAACGATCCTCAAGGGAGAAATCTGGCGCGGGGAGATTGTTAATCGGCGAAAAGACGGAAAGCATTACATCGAGGAATTGAATATTGCCCCGGTGCGCGAGGCGAGCGGCAAAGTCACGCACTTCATTGCGACCAAAAAGGACGTGACCGAGCGCAAACTCCTGGAGGAACAGTTCCGTCAAGCTCAAAAAATGGAAGCAGTGGGACGATTAGCAGGGGGAGTGGCGCACGATTTTAACAACCTCCTGACCGTCATCAACGGGTACTCCGAAATGGTGTTGGGCGGCCTTCCCTCCAACGACCGGGCGCGCATTCCTTTGGAGGAAATCAATAAAGCCGGGGCCCAGGCAGCCTCGCTGACGCATCAATTATTGGCATTTAGCCGGCAGCAGGTGTTGGCACCTCAAGTCCTGGATTTAAACCCCCTCGTCGCCGACATGGAAAAAATGCTGCGACGTTTGATCGGTGAGGATGTGGATCTGGCGATGGTTCAAGATACTGGACTGGGGCAAGTGAAAGCCGATCCCGGGCAAGTCCACCAGATCGTCGCGAACCTCGCAGTCAACGCTCGGGATGCAATGCCTCACGGTGGCAAGCTCACCATCGAAACCTCCAACGCCGAATTCGACTCTGCATATGCGCAGAAAAACGCGATAGGAGCTCCGGGCCGTTATGTGATGTTGGCGGTGAGCGACACGGGGATCGGAATGGATGCGGAAACCCAGGCTCGTATCTTCGAGCCGTTTTTTACCACAAAAGAGGAGGGTAAGGGCACAGGGCTGGGGCTGGCGATGGTCTATGGGACCGTCAAGCAGAGCGGCGGGTTCATCTTGGTCTACAGCGAACCGGGGCGAGGCACAACGCTTAAGATTTATCTGCCCCGTGTCGAGGAAGAGGGCAAATCGCTTCAGCAGCCTGAATCGCGAGAACCCACAGCCCGCGGTGCAGAAACCATCCTGCTGGTGGAAGACAATGAAGCGGTTCGCGCCATGGCAAAAAGAACCCTGCAAAACTTCGGCTACAAAGTTATAGAGAGCATCAGCCCAGAGGATGCCCTCCAAATTGGCGAGCGCTACCAGGAACCGATCGACCTGCTACTGACGGATGTGGTGTTGCCGAGGATGAGCGGCCCGAAAGTGGCGGAGCATCTCGCACGCTTGCGGCCAGGTCTAAAGGTACTCTTCATGTCAGGTTATACGAACAACGCCCTTCTTCATCAGGGGGTGCTGGAGGCGGCCAAGGCGCTTCTCCAGAAGCCCTTCACGCCGTCGTCTCTGGGCCGCAAGGTACGTGAGGTCTTGGATGCGCACCAGGATGAGAAATCGTAACCTGCCCCCCGAGATCTTTGCCTTCAAACCCGCGGACGGCTGTCCCCATGGCCGGGTTTACATTGCCGACGAGGACTGGATGGTCCTCAAACTAGGAAATCGGGGACAGGCTGGGACCTATTTTCCTATTTTCTCGACCGGTTGAAGTCAACTTCGCAGCGGGTAGGCCGGAGGTATGCGTAGCGCAAAGGTGGGCGTAGTCTGCCCTCCTTTGCGGCCCTTTTCGGTAAATGACGTTTGGGCGCGATGAAAAGCCGCGGAGGGACGCAAAGTATGCGTACCTCCGCGCTACCCTGCTCGCCGTCTCCGCGCCAGCCGCGTAGCGGCAGCCTACGGCAAGTAAGCCGTGGGTCAAGGAAACACCCCCTCTGGCGAGCCCAGGGGGGCGAAAGAAGTAAACAGGGGGGAGGAAAGGGGTCAGACCCTTTTTCCGTCCGCTGAGCGTGTTAACGCCCGGACTCTACCCATGACGCGGTCCTCCTGCTTCCCCGCTGCAAAAGAAAAGGGTGCCCCGTTCCCTCCCGATCGCCTTCCCTCCCAGCTCCCCAGAGAGTGGCGGTGTTCTAACTTGAAGTCTCATCTGTTTTCCGACCAAACTGCTTCTCCAAACTCGCAATTCGCTTTTCCAGTCTGGAAATGTGGTTTTGCATAGATATTGCGGAGAAAAAGAAAGCCATGAGAAGAAACGCGATCAACGGCATCAACCCCGGCGGCGAAGAAATAGGACTTCGACTCCAGCCGTGAAGGGCAATGCCACTCAGAGCCATCACATACACAAAGGGAATCGAAAGGGAAGCGTATTCTAGCGAAGTTTTCATATTCTCTGTTCTCCATGCGCCGCCTTTCCGGCGCGTTAAAACGAAGTTAGTATACTGCCAAAGGTCCCATCCGTTTCCGCTGCGTATTCCGATGAAGTTGGTCAGTGATTCCGATTTGATCCCGGTCACTT
>CAZCVY010000299.1:0-7553 GCA_964501985.1 uncultured Acidobacteriota bacterium
GCTTCAGCCCGGCACTGGAGTTTCTACATTTCGGTTGTGGTTTCGCCGCTCCGGCCCCATCACAGCCCCTCTCCAGAAACACGGTTAGGGCGTTTTACAACCAAGTGGCTTCTAGGGCGGCAGGCGAGTTTCAGGCTGAATCGCATAGATCCTTCGCCAGTCCTTTTGATGCTTCTTGCCCTGCTGGTGCGGCGTGAGTACGATGGGTTTTGTGATCTACCTCGACCACAACGCGACGACGCCGATTTTCCCAGAAGTTCTCGAAGCGATGATGCCGTACCTCACGACGGAATGGGGCAATCCATCGAGCTCGTACAAATTCGGATCAAAACTCAAGTCGGTCGTCGAAACGGCCCGCGAACAGGTGGCGGAGCTGATTGGAGCGCCCTCGCGGGACGTGATTTTTACCTCGTGCGCCACGGAAAGCAACAACACCGCCATCGCCGCCGCCCTCAAGGCCAACCCCACCAAGAGGCATATCGTCACGTCCCAAGTGGAACATTCCTCCGTACTTAATTACTGCATGGCTCTGGAAAAACAGTGCCAGGGTTCACCACAGAGCTCACAGAGGCCACAGAGAAGAGCTCCCCAGTCTGCCTCCGTGTTCTCCGTGCCCTCTGTGGTGAATGGCTGTTCGGAGGGCTACCGCGTCACCTACTTGCCGGTTGACCGCGAGGGCTTATTGAATTTGGCCGACCTGGAAGCCGCCATCACGGATGAGACCGCCGTGGTGTCGCTCATGTGGGCGAACAACGAAACGGGTGTGTTGTTCCCGGTCGAACGAATCGCGGAAATCTGCCGGTCGCGAGGCGTGCTCTACCACTGCGACGCGGTGCAGGCGGCGGGCAAGGTTGGAATTGATGTGCGGAAGACTCCGGTGGATTACCTTTCACTGACGGGCCACAAGTTCCATGCGCCAAAAGGCATTGGCGCGCTGTACGTCCGCCGCAAATCGCCATTCTCGCCATTCGTCTACGGCGGGCATCAAGAGCGCAACCGGCGAGGCGGCACGGAAAGCGTGCCGCTGATTGTCGGCATAGGGAAAGCCGCCGAACTGGCCCGCAAACACTTGCCGGATTACGATAAGAAGGTTCGCCCGCTCCGGGATGAACTGGAGGAAGGTACCTTAAGTTCGATTCCGAACACGGAGTTGAACGGCCACAGAACCCAGCGACTCGTCAATACGACGACATCACATTTCACGGGATTGATTCCAACGCGCTGTTGATCATACTCGATAACGAAGGCATCTGCGTTTCGTCCGGCTCCGCGTGCCTGCCCAATTCAGATGAGCCTTCGCATTTAGTCAAGGCGACGAAAGCAGAACTGACGGCCTTGCGACACACGATGCCGTTTTCGCTCGTCGAGCAAGACAACATCACATGCGCTAATCAACGCAGCCATGCTATACACGCGCCAGCCCACCGCTATTCTCCACAGGCAAGACATGGTAATCGCTGATATCGATCTTAACCGAGGGTCCCATCCGACTTGGGTTCCAATATTCCCGCTTATATCGTCCGGCAATTGGATAGAGAATCGTAACATCCGCCCGTTGAACCTTTGTAAAGATATATAAACCTATGCATTGAAGTTTGTTCCCCACTGCCGCCACGGCAATGTTGTATTTGCCACGGTAGTTGGCATACACCTTTGAAAGTGTAGCGGCAATGAAGAGCGGATTTGAGCCCGGAACCTGAACGGGATCCGAGACCCCCGGCCGACTCAAAAGTTGCTCACGAAGGGCTTTGCTGTCCAGAGGGTTCTTTCCGTCTCTTCGCAGGGAGTACACAGGTATTGTAAGCTGCGGTTCTATCGATTCCCATAGTCCTATGACCCGTTCAGGCTCAAAGCCTAAGAAGGCAAGGAGCAGATCCTCCTTTCCTTGGCAGTACGAGCCGCCGTAAAAAGGCAGGCTGATAATCTTCCGAATGCCCTCGGTAGGCCTGTCTCTTTGAGGCGGCAAAAGATCGGTGTAAAACAGAGTCAGTCTGTTATTAGAATCGTCGTTGTCCAAATAGCGGAGGAAAACGAGCGTATATGCTTTCGTGAACGTAGACACGTCAAAGAGAATGCGTAGATTCTGCGCGTCTCCGAAAAACTTTCGAATTGCTTCGTTGAGAAGGACGACCGCATCCAGCGGCTGCCAGAGATTGCACTCTACGGAAACTATGTCCTCACAGAACTCTCCCAATCGGTGCATCAACGAGCTGTAATTGTCATTTTCGAGCCTCCCACCGACTGATTCCTGCGAATGCCTATATCGGAAAACAACTGCCTTCTTAAACCGGTGATCATTCGAAAGTCGAAGCGCGACGCCATTGGAACGCGCCTCCCAAGATGATGATGCAACGAGCAGATCATAGTACTCTGGATTGTACATCATAAATAACCCTCTACGTAGTACCGAGCACAGAATCATAGGAATCGTGAATCTTTATGGAGGAGGTGTGCAGCAGTTTCTCTCGCAATTTGCCTATCGCATCCTCCATCTGGCGAGAGCTCCGACTGGCCACCTCTTGGTAGGTGGGATGGGAAGGGTTCTTGCCAGCAAGCACGATGTTATTCAAGGCGGTATTATAGGCGCCGATAATCTCGCCTATATGTTTCACTACTGGGCGTCGTTCCTTCTCCGCCACGGCTTCGCAGACGTGATGAAGGCGAAGAACTGAAGGGAGCTCAAACAGTTCCGGCATCGACTGGAAGCAGTCGGCGTGCCCTTGACAGGCATGGGCTAAACAGGACAACACAGTCGACCACTCCATAAAGGTCCTTTGCAATTTTCGTTTTTCGTATTTCGGGCCTGATTTCGATTGCACCTGGATGCGGGAAACAAAGCTGTTGCACCATGCGACGAATTCGCGGAGTAAAGTCTCAGGTAGTACTGTCGCATTCAGAAGCTGCTGGGTGTTCATTCGGTTGCGGAGGGCTTTTCGAAACTCATCGAACACTCCCTCGTTAAAGATCGGCGCACTCTCAGTGATCAGACACATTCGGCGCGTCTTGTCTTCTTCGGAGTCCTGAGGCGTGTTTGCCCGTTCCATTATTCCGATTGTGTCAATCACCATTGGGAAGGGCCTGAAGCGCGGATCGTGTAATGGTGTGCCAGGGTCGGGGCGGGTAACCTTGATGCTCCGGCTCTCAAACCAAGCGCAACATACATCCAGCATGCGCTCTGCAACATCTGGATGATCCGCTATCCGCCCTGCAACGAACACGTCGGCGTCAGAATCGCCTTCTATGGCTTCGCCCCGAGCGAACGAGCCTCCGATACCGACTGTTGTGCCGGATAGGAAATCGATCTCATCTTTAAATTGGGAGTAAAGCTCTGGGGTAAGCTCTCGCTGTGCATCCGCTATTATCTTACGCGAGTACTCCAAGGCCTCCAAGAGTTTGTCAGCGTCTACCCTGTTGTCACTGATGAACGCTTGGAACCGCGTGATCCTAGAACCCACAGCCGGTTCCCAGGACGTGCGCGCCGCCGGCACAAGCATTTGCTTGGGAGGCGGGAAGAGACCCGGTTGCTGTTCCTTTTTCCTAGGAACAAAACAGCGCGAAATGGTGTCCTTTAGTGTCGCAAATGGGATCTCGAGAATGTCAAAACGCTCTAGAGAAATAGCTTTCCTCGGCAGGAAGATTTTGTTGAGCTCAACCACCCAATCGTCGGGTTCCTCATCATGGTCTTTTGCCTCCTTAAGGATGGATTCCTTGATTGCCTTCCAAATAATGTCTCCCTCGCTTGTGGACTTCGCAGCCCTAAAAACGATTGAGGGTCCCTTCCTTTTGGAGACCATTTCCCGTAGTAAAAGCCTGACCAAGCGTTGGGCAGCCGTATACTCATCCACCACTTTGGACGCAATGTTGGTGAATATTATGTCAGCAACATCCTTTGCTGCATCGTTCTGATTTTGCACGGAGACAGTTCCGCCCCGGCACAGGTTGGCAATAGGCTTAGCTCTTTCGATGGCTTTCTCGCACAGAAGGAGGAAATTGAAAGCAAGACCGTCAGAAAGAGACCCCAAGCTGCGAAATCCAGCGTACCCCTCATGGTTCTGAGGGGTATCCAATAGAGCATCAATGGCGGTTTTGAGTCCAGCACATCCGAGTCCGTCCCTAGCGGACTCCAGCATCTTTTCAGTCATTCGCGCCAAGAAGTGGAAGTAGTCTTCTTCCGAAATGCAAGTTTCTAGGTCAACCACCCTGAAATGCTGGGGATCTGATATCTTTCCGCCTCCGTACACTTGAAGAGAGTCAATCGACGGGGGGCGCACTGCCGCCTTTACAAAAAAGTTGCTCGGGCCGCCCCGCTGGAATAGAGCATTAGCAACAGTCTGTTGAAAAGGTGTGGCGTCGTCGTATCTGTCAAGCAAGAACAGTAATGTCAACGGTAAATCCCCGACCTTGCAGTCGCGTGCGATTAGGTCCGCGGCAGATTTCAGACTATATAACGAGAAAAGGTGCCTGAAGTCGCCCTGTCTGGCGGCGGCCAGCTTTTGACTAACGACGCGTCGCATCTCATCATTTTGGTCTGTAATAGCTCGGCACGCGCCGTCGAAATTCGAAAACGGAAGTTCGTGCGGAAGCAACAATTTCTGAATTTCTTGACAGGTTGACTCCAACGAATTGGCCAAACTTATTTGGTTGACACAATTTCTAAGGCCAGCGAACAATTCCTGAAGAATAATCCCCGCGAGGTAACCCTCAAAAAGCCAGCCGTTTCCAATACCAATCTTGTCCTCTTGGAATAAGGAAAATTGAATAACATCCAAATTTACGTAAACTCCAAGAAAAGGATATCCGTCGGAGGGCGGTGAGACCGCCGAAGAGAGATATCGCAGTGTGATCGTTTTCCCACATCCTCGCCCCCCCTGTAAAATGTGGTTCCGTGGTTGAAGGAGAGTAGACTTCAAGAACTCCCGAGATGGTTCTACAAAGAGTGTGGTGATCTCTCGGTCGCGCAAGTCATCTGCTTTCCGCGCCAGAAAAAGGTTCTCCTCGTGACGATTTCCGGTCGACTCTGCCATCTTCTCTCCTCGATCGTAGCAGGCTCAGGCGCTTATGTAGGAGTAGCTCGATCTATCAGAAGTTTGGTTGGTGCAAATACCGACTACCCAATTCAAACACTGCGATCCCAAGTAACGATGAAATATATATCAAACAGATTACCACAGATCATTGTAATTGAGTGGAGGAAAGCCATTTCGCAGTCTTGAGATTACGGAGGAGTGTGATAACGTTGTAGTAAACAACGCAAATTGAAGGGGCGTCCAAAAGGGTTCTCTGTTGCCGCCCGCAGCGAGCATTCCGGATCTCCGGACTACGAAGGCAGCCTCACGCTGCTTTGAATCTCGTCTTCCGGTGCCACGCCAAGTGAATTGGATCTGGCCAAAGAGTTCTATCTTCCGGTAGTTGAAGTCGTCTGCCGTGGTAGCTCGCGAGTAGACCATCTTCGTTCGGCCCTGCTTCTGCAAATTGCCCCACTGCAACGATGATGCGGTAGTCGTCTGCAATCGACCATAGGCCCTGATCGAATGTCCAATGCGCGTTCTTCGATAATGCGATTCCATTTCGTGGGTCGTTGTTGCGGCTGTCCCGGAACTCGTGAATATGCGCGGCGTCAACGATGCTCCCGGCGGTAATGGTGGTAAGCCGGTAGGAGGTTAATGCGCAGGTGAAATTATATGCGCTTACAACCCTCACCCTGAAGCGGGCCTCACGTCCCGCCAACCGCGCCTCTTCGGGTGATCTGTAGGCGGCGTTTTGCTCGATCTCCTGACGACTAGGAACCGGCAGCCCGATCATCTCATACAGAGCTATTTGTTCCGACGGGCGGAAGTACTTGGCAATAAGGATGTGCCGCGCCTTTTCCCGAAATGCAGGGTCTTCCAGGAAGGCAACCAAATCACTCGGCGGTCTCGCGAGCTTCGTGAGTTTTTTATCCGGCGAGGGTTCGCCGCGTTCGTCCGTGACACTCCAAATTCCGTCGCCGGAAAGAAAGTGGAAGGGCAGTCTCACGTCGGGACGCTGGCTTCGCCTTGCGGCGACAATTTTCCAGTAAGTATTGAAGCGGAATGCGAGCTCTGGCGAAAGGGATATGGCACCGTGGGGAAGGGCGCCCTGCTCAGAGAGATCGCAGAGCACCAGCAGCAAAAGTGGTTTGTGGGGCGCGGGATCGCCTCGGGCGCGGTCAACCCGCAACTTTGAGAACTTCGCGAGCCAGTAATCAGACCTAGTCATGCTGTGGTAAGGACGACTTTGCGTTCGCGGAGGATTTTCATGAATGTGCGTCCGCTTTCGCGGTTTTCCCAAGCGGCCCTAATGTGGTCAGTGAGCTTAGGGCGATCGTGCTCGATCGTACTTGTCCAAAGATTGGGATCATATTCAAATACCCGAAGCATGTTGTCCACGTCAAATATCGCCGGGGTTCCTTTCGAGCGGATCAATGCCACGGGCTTGTCCTCCGCGATGCGTAGTCCCAACTCAAATAGTACGTTTGGATTGTTCTCCGTAAGGTCTGCAATCACGAGATCAGCATCCAGCAACTGATTTACAATGGTTGACTGAATTACATCGCTGCCCTCCCTGTTGGCCGTAGATACCTCGAATCCAGCGTCCCGGCCAGCCGGTGCTATCAATGCCCGTAGAACTTCGTCGAAGAACCCTCTCGAACGAGTGCTCTCCCGCTCACGAAAGGGCATGGCTGCAAAGCATTTGAGTCCTGTCTCATTCTTCGGCTCCGCTAGAACTACAGTCGATGCGCCATCGCGCGGTTCAATCAAGCCGAGTCCCGTAGGCTGCACGGATTGATCGAGGGTGAATCCCGATCCGATTTTGAGGAATGCACAGTTTTCCCTAAAGAGCTTGGAAAACTCTTCGTGGAACGATGGATCGAGGTTAAACTCACGGGATAGAGTATTGCCAAGATATTGCATCTCAGGAAGATTCGCACCCTTGTAATAGTCTAAAACCTTCCGGAAGACCTCGACTTTCAGCAATGCCTCTCTGAGCTTTGCCTCCTCCTCTGGCTTATTCGGAGCGTATACGACGTCCCTTCCGAACTCGGTAAGCGCGATGAGATCGGTATCGCGACTTCCCTCGGTGAATCCGAAATCGCGCGAGGCAGCCGCCATGTAAAAGAACTCGGGGTTCTTGTGAGACATCCCAACGGCCGCTGCAAGATCTGCCGGAGGCCACGGATTGCCTCCGTTCTTCGCCTTGAGTGCGAGGGGGATTCGGAGTGCTTCCTCGATCGTGACCCGCGGATACGGTCGCCGAGGTGCGGCCTTTTTCGCGTTCTTCAGGCCACGCTTGCCTTTGGCACTTGACTGCTTCCCTTTCACAGCTACCCTCTTGGGGGTGTCTGCTTCACTCGCAGCATTGGATCCTTCAGCGGAGGTTTCGCTACCTTTTCGCTCATCCTCAACGGCCATCTCTCTACCCCCTTAAACGCATATAATAGGTGGCTCCAAGCTCAGGTGGGTGCCGCTCGCCCGAACGGTGTCAGCACCAGCTTAAAAGGGAGCCGATTTCATCAGTACTCAGGGAGCCGGTCA
>CAZCVY010000300.1:0-7466 GCA_964501985.1 uncultured Acidobacteriota bacterium
CGCGCGCGCGAAGAGAAGTACCACGGCACGCCGGCCGGATGGGCCGACTACGCCGGTCACAAAGACGCCCGCGACCTGATTCTGCGCGGCTCGATCGACATCATCGAGGCGATCCAATACGACATGGCGCCACGCGTCAAAGCCGTCCTGGAAGAAGACCCCGCAGCGCTCGAGCGGGCCTTCGGCGACTACGGGCTGTTTCCCGGGGACGCGGAAGCATGGCACACTCCGCTGGCTTACGCCGTTGCGCGCGGCCGGGAAGAGATTGTGCGGCTGCTGATCGAGCGCGGCGCCGTTCAGGCGTTGCGATCGCCCGGAGGCGAGACCCTGAGCGAGATCGCGCAAAAGGCAGGCCATCTAGACATCGCGCTGATTCTCAAGGAAGCGGCGGGAGGCGACCAAGCCCGAAGCTAGCCCGGATTTTCCACGACAAAAGCCCAATGATGCAGTATGGCCGCCCCGTTCAGCCTCAACGGGGCGAACTACAGTCTGTCGGGTCGAACACGGCGGGCCCCTTCAGGGCGCCGTCGCTCCTCCTTCTGCATTCCCAGGCCGTTAGTCTGGGCTTTGTTAGCTCGCCCCTTTGGGGCTCAAACCGGGTTGCATCCGCATCAACGATCCGGTGAGAAATGCGGGCTGGATAGACTGCCTGAAAAGCGGGCAGAATGCCCACGCACTACCTCGCGTGAAAATAGAGCGGCCCGAATCTTCTGCCTCCAGTGGGATTTTTGGCACCTAGGCCGACTTTGGTCGCCAACGTGCTAGCCTAAAGAATGAAGGGCGTTATCGTCGTGAATTCTCGCAGGGTTATGAAGGGTCGTGTGTCAGCCACGGGGAGCGCGACACTCCTGCCGGGTCACCCTAAAAAGAAAACAAATGTCCAGACCGGCACTTATATCATGTCCGATAAGGAGACATGGCCAGAATGGCCAAGCCACAGAGGCCGGGACTGAAGAATCCCTATGTAGGCCACTATATACCAGAAATTAAACGAGTTATAGGCGAACGGCGGAGAACCCTATAAAACCTATATCATTGAAATTAAACGGGTTATGCGATTTTTGACCGCGAAGCACGGAAAAAAGGGAAACAAAAAATTAACGAGCGAACCCAGAATGTTGTTGAAAACAAAGGGAAGAAGAATTTCAGAAAAACCGTAGGCCACCATGTTGATGAAAACAAATGACCTATAGGGCGCAGGGCAATAGGTTGATGATAATAAATATAGTTGCGGCCCATGCGGGCAAGGCATATACTCCGCCCGCTCGGAAGGAGCTTCAATGAACGAACAAAGTGCTCGATCGATCGAGGAATCAAACACGGCATCGCGAAGGGATTTCTTGCGGTCGATCGCCGTAGCCGTCGCCGCGGCGGGCTCCGCAGGTTCGGTCGCTTCCGTGCTTCGGGGTGCCCAGCCCTCGGAGACGAAGAAGAAGGTCGTCGTCGCCGGCCATCCCTGGGTGTACGCCGCGCCGCTTCCAGGTTTTGACATCACTCCGGTGCTCGAGCAGGTTTTCGCCGACATGAGTTACGCCGGCATGGATGCAATCGAGTTGATGCACAATGCCCTCGAGCATCCCGATGCGGTGGAGCGAATTGGGGCGCTCTCGCACAAGTATTCCCTGCCCGTGCTCGGTACGTCTTACGGCGCCGACATGTGGGACGCATCGAAGCACAGCGCCATCCTTGACCAGGCGCAAATGATTATCACGCGGCTCCAGCAACTGGGTGGGAGAACCCTCGGGACCTCGGTGGGCGACGCGCGTCAAATGAAAACTCCGGAACAGCTCGATGCGCAAGCTGAGCTCCTGCGCAAGATCATCGCCTTCGGAAACGAGCACGGCGTGGTCCTGAACCTGCACAATCACACTTATGAGGTCCGCGACAACGAGCATGACCTGAGCGGGACGCTCGCGCGCATTCCCGATGTGAAGCTCGGGCCCGATCTCAACTGGCTGGTGCGGGCCGGAATCGACCCCGTGGATTTCATTCGCCGGCATGGCGACCACATGGTGTACATGCACCTGCGCGACCAGAAGGCGGACCGCACGTGGCCCGAGGCCATGGGCGAAGGCACGACCGACTATGTGGCGATCGGCAAGGAACTCCACCGAATCAACTACGCGGGCGACGCGGGCATCGAGCTTGCCCACGAAAAGAACTTCATGCCGACGCGCCCCCTGCGCGAAAGCCTGAAAATGAGCCGGGAATACGTCCGGCGAACCATGGGCTATTGAAGTATGATTTCCAAGTTCAGTTATGGGCTGGTGATCTTCTCGAGCGCTTTCCTGCTGTTCCAGGCGGAGCCCATCCTGGGGAAGATGATTTTGCCCCGGTTCGGCGGCTCAGCCGGGGTGTGGATCGTCTGCCTGTTGTTCTTCCAAGTTGTGCTTCTGCTGGGCTATTTCTATGCCCATCTCCTGGCGCAGCGGTTTCGCCCGCGCGCGCAGGTGCGGATCCACGGGGCGCTTCTGTTCGCGAGCCTCCTGGCATTGCCCATTCTGCCCAGGGACGCAAGGCTGCCGGCCGGGCTCGATCCCGCGTTTCAGATTCTCTGGATTCTGGGCGCGACGGTGGGCCTGCCCTACTTCCTGCTGTCCTCCACCAGCCCGCTGTTGCAGGCACGGTACGCGCAGAAGGACGCGGACGCCGTACCCTACCGGCTTTACGCCGTGTCCAACATTGGCTCGATGCTGGCCCTGCTCAGCTACCCCGTTGTGGTGGAGCCGTTCATCGCCACTTCGCGCCAGGCCGTAGGCTGGTCGTGGGCGTACGGGGCGGTCGCGGTACTGTGCGCCGCGGTTGCCCTGGCGTCTCCCCGCAAAGATCCGGTCACCGCGCCGCTCGATGAAGCCCCTCCACCCGAAGCGAAAACGCAAGTGCTGTGGATCAGCCTGGCGGCGTGCGGCTCGGCGCTTCTGCTGGCCATCACCCACCACATCTCCCAGAACGTCGCGTCCGTCCCGCTGCTTTGGATCGTACCTCTCGCTCTGTACCTGTTGACTTTCATTTTATGTTTTGAAGGCCGGGAGTGGTACCGGCGCAGCTTCTTCCTGCGCGTGCTTGGCGTGGTGTTGGGCTCACTCGCCTACGCCCTGGCGCCGTCGTTCGCCGGCCTTCCGCTCAAAGTCTCGATTCCCCTGTTTTGTTGCAGCCTGTTCGTATGTTGCATGTTCTGTCATGGCGAATTGGCCCGGCTGAAGCCGCAGGCGGCGCACCTGACGCGGTTCTACCTGATGATTTCCCTCGGCGGCGCGATGGGGGCGTTTTTCGTCGCCCTGGTGGCTCCCCGCGTGTTCTCCGGGGATTATGAACTGCGGATCGCCTTGGGTTGCTGCGCACTGCTGGCTTTGGTGGTCCTGCACCGCGACCCCACCAGCCCGTTCTATCTCGCGCGCTGGCAACTTCCCTGGCTGTTGGTGGTGGCGTTGGCCGTCGCCATTGTCGTGAGCCTCGGTGTAACGGCGCGCGAGGAGGCGAACGGCGCGCGCCTGAGGGTGCGCAATTTCTACGGCACCTTGCGTATTCTCGATCAAGTTGCGGCGAACATCGTGATGGTGAAAGGCGATGTCTCGCAGCCACTCGATGAGGATCCCCGCTTCGAAAAATTGATGAACGGCACCATCGATCACGGGCTGGAGTTTCTATCGCCGGCCCGCCGCGACCAGCCCACCACCTACTACGGTCCAAACTCCGGCATTGGCATTACCCTGCGGGCGGCGGAAGGGCCAACTCCGCTCAAGGTCGGAGTGATTGGGCTCGGGGTGGGCACGCTTGCGGCGTACGGAAGACCCGGCGATCACTATGAGTTCTACGAGATCAATCCGCTGGTTGTCCAACTCGCCCACCAGGAATTCCACTTTCTCGGCGACTCGAAGGCGAAGGTTGACATCGTCGTGGGTGATGCGCGGCTTTCGCTGGAGCGGCAATCGCCCCAGGGTTTCGACGTGCTCGCGGTGGATGCCTTTTCCGGCGACTCGATCCCGGTTCATCTGCTGACTCGCGAAGCCTTCGAGTTGTACTTTCGCCATCTCCAACCCGACGGTGTGCTGGCCGTTCACATCTCCAATCAGTTTTTGAATCTCGCTCCCGTGGTGGCCGGCGCGGCGAGTTCGCTCAGCAAAGAAGCCGTAAGTATCAAAAACGAGCCCGATGGCGCGCGCGGGATCTCTCGGGCCACCTGGATCCTCGTGGGGAACCCGGAGGCCTTCCTCGGCAAGGCGGAATTCGAGAAAGCAGGGTTCGTTCTCGACTCCACCTTTCCCCAAATTCCGTGGACGGACGATTACAGCAGCCTGTTCAAGGTCTTGATGTAGCCGGGGACGGCAGTTCTCTGCCCCCGGGCAGCGCGGGCATCTTGTCGGCCACAGCGCGTGCGAGTCGCCCGCGCCGTCAGCGGGAGCGGGACGCTCGCGCAACACAACAGCGGGCAGGATGCCCGCGGTCCCAGGACACACTTTTTTGGAACAAACCTTTCGCCTCCGGTGTCAATCTAACTAGCGAGGCATGCGTGGAGATGGGGTATTGAAGTTCGGGCCTGGAACTGGTATCTTGAGGCCGTTATGGGCATTGCGCGGTCGGTAAGTATTACGCTCGAACAGACGTTGCCGGCAGTCAATGAAGAAGCGGCATTCGTGGGAGAGCTGCGCGCCGGCTCCGAAGATGCCTTTGCCTATCTGTTGACGGTTTATCAGAATCCGGTCTTCAATCTGGTTTGGCACATTGTGGAGAACTCCGCCGACGCCTCCGATGTTCTGCAAGACGTCTTTGTGAAGGTGTTCAAGGGGATCAAGGGATTTAACGGCGACAGCAGTTTGCGGACGTGGATTTACCGCATTGCCGTGCACGAAGCGTCGAACCATCGCCGGGGCTGGATTCGCCGACATTGGCGCGAACCGTTTTCTGTCGATGACCAGGAATCTCCCTCCGCCGCCGCGGCTTCGGAAGCCGCCTCGAGCGAGCGTAGCCCTTATCAAGTTCTCGAGCAGGCGGAGCGGGAAGTTGTGGTCAAACGAGCTCTGGCGAGCCTGGCGCCGCCGTACCGGACCGTTTTGGTCTTGCGCGAAATCGAAGGTCTTCCTTACGAAGAAATCGCGCAGGTGCTGGGTTTGGCAGAGGGAACCGTCAAATCCCGGCTGTTGCGAGGCCGGGAATTGCTCCGCCGGAAGCTGGCGGGGTATGTGGGCAAGGAACATGTTTGAAACCTGCTTGGAAATTCGGCATCATTTCTCGGACTACATGGACGACTTTTGCGCGCCGGAAGCGCGGAAGGCCATCCGATACCACTTGTCGTTCTGCGAAGTTTGCCGCGACCGGCTTGACCAATGGCAAATGGTGCGGGAGGAGTTGCGCGCGCTGCCGCGGCGGCAAGTTCCTCAGGAACTGGCGTTGCGGATGCGCGTGCGAGTCTCTCAGAGGGTCCATGACAACCTTCTCTCCCGTCTTTGGGTGCATTGCGAGAACGCCCTGAAGCCCTTCCTGATACCGGCCACCGGCGGGGTATTGTCAGCGCTGATTTGCTTCTGCCTGTTCATGGGATCGTACGTGGCTCCGGCGTCGGATGATCCGGACGTTACGGTGCAGTGGGCCACTCCCGCGAGCGTGCAGCTCCTGGCCCCCATGGACTTCAGCACCGACGACAACACCGTGGTGGTGCTCACCCAGATTAACGCCGAAGGCCGCGCGAAGGGTTATCAGGTCCTTTCCGGCCAGGGCTCGCCCGAACTCATGCAGCGACTGGACCGGATGGTCTACTTCAGCACCTTCCGGCCGGCCACCATGTTCGGCAGGCCCACCGATGGGCAGGTGGTTCTGTCCTTGCGACGCATCACAGTCCGAGGTTAGTCCGTTTGCCATTAACCCCAAGCGAGCATCAATGTAGCGTAGAGCGGATTTGTGTTGTAGGTCCGCAGGTTGTCGTAACACGTCGGAGAAAAGCCGCGGACCTACTGAACAGGTCCGCGCTACGTTGCTTGTCTTGTCTGATCGCCGCATTTCTCACACTGCTTGTGGCCGCCGTCCCTGCCCGCTCGCAGTCGGCGGGGAACGTCCTGCTGGAATCCAACGAACAACTCTTCTGCGTGCTGGCGGCCCTCAATGCCGCCGGATACGACGCGGGCATGAACGGAAGCCCCATCAACGCCACGCGGCGCCAGGTGCGGGAATACCTCGAAGCGCAGAACGCTCCCATTCTCCCCGAGCTCAAAAAGTTCTACGCCGATCATCAGATCAAAGACGACCCTGGCAAGGACCTGGCGCAATACATTTCCCTTGCTTTGTTGACGGGCTCGCCGCCGGATTTCCATCTCACGGTTCCCCAGGAGGAAGTTCCCCCCGACGCGCGTGACGTGCAGGGTTTCCTTCCCCTTCTCCGCACCTTTTACGAGCAGTCCAAGATGTTGTTCATCTGGACCGACGTGCAGAAACAATACGAGGCGGCGGTGGCCCGCTACACCGACGAGGTCCGTCAGACCTTCGCGCTGACCGAGGCCTACCTGCGGTTTCCGGCCGGCGGCTATCTGGGCCGGACCTATGCTATCTACATTGACCTGATGGGCGCGCCGGAGCAGGTGCATGCGCGAATCTACGGCCTGAACTACTACCTGGTGGTGACGCCTTCCGCGGACCTCAAGCTGGAGGAGATTCGTTTTCAATACATGCACTTTCTTCTCGACCCGCTGGCCGCCCAGTATGGCGCGGAGATCGCGCAAAAGTCCATGCTGGCTTCCACCGCGCGCCAGGCTCCCATGCTGGGCTTGGACTTCAAGGAGGATTTTGGCCTGCTGTTTACCGAGTGCCTGATTCGCGCCGCCGAACTGCGCATGGACAAGGTCCCGGCGGCAGATGCGCAGAAGAAGCTGGACGACATGACCGCCCAAGGCCTGATCATGGTCCACTACTGCTACGAGTCGCTGGTGGCTTTCGAGCACCAGGTTGCGTCGATGCCGACTTACTACAAGCCCATGATCCTCGCCATCGATCCGCACGAAGAGGCGCGACGACTGTTCGTGGTGCACTTTGCCACGCGCCCGCCTGCTCCCGTCACCAAGGCGGCGCCGGCCGAGAGCGAGGAAGAGCAGCTTCTCGACAAGGGCGATAACCAGTTCTACGAGGGAAAGTATCTGGACGCGAAGGCGTCGTACCAGGAGGTGCTCGAAAAGGACGACCCCAAGAGTGAGCGCGCCATTTATGGCATGGCGGTCGTCTACGCCAACACGCGGAAGCCCGACTTGGCGGAAGAGTATTTTGAGAAGGCCCTGGCCACCGCCCACGATCTGCGCATCGTGACGTGGTCGCACATCTACCTGGGAAGACTGGATGATCTCAATGACAAGCGGAATGCCGCGCTGGTTCAATACCACGCCGCCCTGCTGACCGCCGCCGCCTATCCCATGGCTTTACGGGCCGCCCAAAACGGAATGGCGGCGCCTTTCGGCTCAGCGCCTCCGGAAAAGTGAGAGGCGCTA
>CAZCVY010000301.1:0-7458 GCA_964501985.1 uncultured Acidobacteriota bacterium
CCCCAACTTTTCCAGTAATGCCCATGACTAAATACATGCTCGTTTCCTCCTTGTGGTTCTTGCAGCGATGCGGGAGGCGAGTACCCTGCTTCTCGTCGCCTGCTCAATTCGCAGATTAGTCCAGGAAGCGACGCCCGTCTATTGGACGATAGCCGTAGTCATCTAGGACTTTGGGGAAAGACTTGAACTGATTTGCAGTTTTTCAGCCTTGCGGACCAGGTCAGCAAAGGAGTCGGCCTTCATTTTTTGCATAACCTGGCTTCGATGAATCTTGATTGTTTTCTCACTCGTGCCAAGATTGGTGGCAATTTCCTTATTGAGCAAGCCGCTGACTACCAGAGGAAACACCTCCCGCTCACGAGGCGTCAGTGCGCTGTAGTGATGCCGCAACACCGAGAACTCGCTTCGCCGCTGCCTAGCCACTCGGTCTCGCTCGATTGCGCACTGGATCGCGTCCAGAAGCTTCTGATCGCTAAAAGGCTTGGTCAAGAATTCGACTGCGCCTGCCTTCATAGCCCGTACGGACATCGGGATGTCGCCGTGGCCGGTGATGAAGATGATAGGTATATCGACACCCGATTCCGAGAGCCTCCGTTGGAGGTCTAAGCCGTTCGCGTCCCGTAGCCGAACGTCGAGCACCAGACAATTGGCGTCCAGGGGCGCCATTCGCAGGAATTCCTCTGCTGATGCAAAGGTCTGAACTTCCATGCCCACAGACCGAATCAGCCTCTGCAGGGCAGTGCGGATACACGGTTCGTCATCCACCACGAAGATTAACGGGGGCTTATCTGTCACGGTGCACAACCATCCATTATCGGCAGCGTGAATTGGAACACGGCACCACGGTCAGACTGTGATTCGACCCACAAGCGGCCTCCGTGGGCCTCGATGATCGATCGGCCGATGGAGAGTCCCATGCCCATTCCCCCTAGCTTGGAGGTAAAGAAGGGCTCGAAGATTCGGGGTATGTTTCGCGCATCAATTCCGACGCCGGTATCTTGAACTGACACCAGCACAGCGTCGGATTCGAGAGTCCCCGCTCGAATTAGTAACTTGCGGGACGCGTTCGTGATCGATCTCATGACCTCGATGCCGTTTATAATTAAATTCAGAACCACTTGATGCAGTTCCACCCGGTCGCCCAGAATGGGCGGTAGTTCTGCGCACAGGTCGGTTTGCATTGCGATGTGATTCTTTAAGATTTCTCCTTGGGTGAGAGTTAAAACCTCTCGGATGATCTCGTTGAGATACACTGGTGCCCTTACCCGGGCGCCGTTCTTCAAGAACATCCGGATCCGTGAAATTACTTCGCTCGCATGGGTTGCCTCCTCCGCAATGTCCTTAACAGCGTCGGCGATTTCGTTCATGTCCGGTGACTTTGCGCTAAGCATGCGGGAACAAGCGTTGGCATTGCTGACGATGCTCGTCAGCGGCTGGTTGATTTCGTGAGCGATGGACGCTGTGAGCTCGCCCATCATCGTGATGCGAGCAATGCGCTCCAATTCTTTCTGTGCGCGCTCGAGAGCTTCTCTTGATCGTATCCGTTCCGTAATGTCGGTGACGATGCCCCCAATCGCGTAGATTCTACCAGCCGCATCAAGAAGTGGAAATTTGTGGACAATGCTCGTGTGCGGGCCGTCTTCATGCTGGGCGACTTCCTCGAATTCGATCGGGACACCGGCTTCGAGCACCTTAAGATCGTTGGCTTGAAAGGTAGATGCCTGTTCGGGCGCGAATAGATCGAGATCGCTCTTGCCACGAATCTGTTCGCGATTAATGCGGAGGGCTCTTTCGAATTCCCGATTGACGTACAGGTAGCGAAGCTCTGTATCCTTGAGAAAGATCAGATTAGGACTGTTATCCCAAAAAGCGCGAGTGCGCTGCTCGCTTTCCCGCAATTGTTCTTCTACGGGCTTGCGCTCCTCGACCTCAGTCCGAATGGCGAAATTCACGGATCGCCTCGGGTGGTACGGAACTGGTGGGCTCATCTCAACAGCCGTCAGGACTATGATCGTTCAATGGGCAATGGAGCGCTGCGCAAGCTAACGAGCAATACTCGGAGGCAGCGCCACGGGTTCTTCGACAAGACGATGATCCACTGCCCGCACAATGACTACTTATTGGAATATTCTTAGGAGGATATGGTTGTCTGTACCGAATGGAATGATTTGGCGACTTGCGTGGGAAGCCCCGCACATGATATTGAACCTCGACCTTGTTGTTTTCAACGCTGCTGCCTGTTTAAAAGCAAAACTCACAGTGAAATTCCGTTTCGGCCGTTTGTCGGAGCATGCCCTCCGCTTTCCCGCGGCTGCATAGCCAGGCGGCTCGATGACCCAATTCCCGATCTCGCCTTTCGCTCGTTACTCTTCAACACCAGGCAGTCACCCGCCGACCCTCCGCCGATCTAACGGGGTTCGAGCCAAGAAGTAAAGAACCCAAGACGGGGATCTGTCGTCCGCCAAGGTCCCATGCATACTGAGCCGGCGGCAAAGGAGGCCGCTGGTATGCAGGGACGATCAAAAAAGAGAAAGACCCGTTGCACGCGAGCCGTGCTTTTCTCGAAAATCGTGACGCGCAAGGTTTGGAGAACTTGGGAAGGGCTCAGGCCGAGTGCCGGGAGGTTACGCGAGGTTTTAGGGGTTTGGCCTGTGAAGTCGCCTACCTATCGACTGACCCACCGCTCGAGCAGGATTTTGGTGTGGAAACGGTCGGCGCGACAGGCCGGTTAGAGATACTTGTGGTTGTCAAGATCCAACTTGAATTCGTCGTGGGGCTTGCGTGAAGTCGCGCCAACGAACTGACCCTTTAACGTGCGTCCTTCGATCGAGACTTTTAGGAAGCCGAACTCACCACTTGGACTATTGCCGTCCTCGTAGTATTCAAGCTGCGCCGAGTCACCCTCTGGGTATTGGAACGACCCAGGGGTCACGGCCGCGAAAGGCGCCCCTTGCGGTACTCCAGGGTTACCGTCACATTGGTTGGATAGCACTTCGAGCGGAGAGTGACCACCACATCCGACAATCAGGCAAGGCATGAGGGTGCCATCGGCAAAGGCATAAGTAAGACGTTGGAACAGATGGGCATGTGCCGAGAATATCGCGTCAGGCCGCTGCCCGCTACCCTTAAACGCGCTTTGCAAGGCGACAGCGAGATACGGGGCCTTCGACGCGTCGGGAGAAGGTCCCTGCGAGGGATCTCCGCGAACGTTAAAGTTCGACGCACCAGAGTAAGGTGGATAATGGACCGCCAGCAGCACGGCTTTCTTCGGCGAGTTCTGGAGGTTCGCGGCGGCCACCGATTTCAATTCCCCGACCAGCCACTGGTACTGCAGGCCTGTCCTGAAATCATCGTACTTAGCGGGGTCGTCAAGCATCCCGCCGTTCACGATGTTTGAATACAAACCAACAATGTATGCAAGCGGTGTATCGAGGCGCCAGTAGACATAAGGCTGAATCATGGCGGGCCTCCGGTCGCTCGTATTCCCCGTCCAAGGCGCAGGCCATTTCGAAGCGTTAGCGCAAAAAGCCCCAAGGTAGTCGTTTATCGGCGTGGACTTCCCATCATGATTACCGGGAACGGAGACGATGCGCTTCGAATATTTCGTGTACGGAGCGTAAAACTCCGAGTTCCACAGCGCAGTTTCATCGACGTCGGAGCCGCCCATGGTCACGTCGCTCCCCTTTTCTGTGTAAATGAGGTCGCCCAGGTGGTAGAAGAAAGAGGTATCGTTGTCGGCAGTTATCGCCGTGGCCACTGCTGCCGTATTAGTCTGCGTCTCGGGATCACCGGAACAGCCCACCATTGCAAAACGCATCCTTCCGGAGGAGACGATTTGCTGACATTCGTCGTTATCTATGACACTGAGGTCGAGAGGATTCTGGCGGGAAAGAGGCGCTGGTGGATCAGTCCAGACGCCATGTTCCGCGCACTTGGTGAGCTTATCTCCATCCTTGGACATGTAAACCTCCAACGATACGTAAGCCTAACATAAATCAGCGGGGAAGGGCCCCAACGATCATCAATCGAATCCGTGCACTCTCATAAGCGGTGCCGTGCGGCGCCTGAACGGTCGTGCGATCAGTGCCATTCGACAATAAACGCAAGGCGTCCACGAGTTTGCGTTTCACGAATAAGTTCTCGCGGTTTCGTCAGGTCAGTAGCATCACGGCAGACCTTCCGCGTACCCCCTAGGGTAGGAGGACTTTGCTCAACTCCCGGATCGTCGCACCCGGAAATTACCCTGAGGTGGCTGCAGATTAATCTATTCGCTCGTCTCACTGCAGGTTATTGGCAGTCATGAAGTTGCTTGGCAACCAGGGATCATGCTTGTGATCTGTAATGGTTGTGTAATTTCGCGGCAGCGCGCGGTAGAATTGTAGCAATTTCAGGAGAACACTACCCATGCTAAAGCCGGTGACAGTTCGTTCTTCAGCTCCGCGTCTTAGTTCGCTGCTGGTCCTCGCCATGCTGGGAATGGTCGCTCTACCGGCGGCGATCACGTTGCACACGGTTCGGCGCCCCGCAGTGCTCACTCTTTCTTCCGATCCCTCTCCGCACGGCTACACGTGGAGCCTGCTGTTATTCATCGTTCCGATTATCGTCATCACTTTTTGGTTCGTGCCGGAGGAAGGGGTAAAGATTCCGCAGAGGGCCTTTCTGTGGACCATCGGGATTCTGGTTCCGCTGGGTTGGGGGCTGGATTTTTTCTTCGCCCATCGTTTTTTTCTGTTTCCCAATCGCGGCGCGACACTGGGGATTACCGCGCCGGCCTTGGGCGGAGGGGTTCCCCTTGAAGAGTACATCTTCTACCTTACAGGCTTCATCGCGATCCTTCTGATTTACGTCTGGATGGATGAGTATTGGCTGGCGGCGTACAACGTGCCCGACTACCCCGGAGAAGCAAAGAAGATCCGCCGTCTATTGCAGTTCCACCCGAGTTCCTGGGTGGTTGGCACGGTTCTGGTCGTGCTGGCTGTCGTGTATAAGGAATGGTTGTCGGCCAGTCCCAAGGGCTTTCCCGGGTACTTCGTTTTCCTCGTCTTCGGCGCGACGGTTCCCGCCGCCGCCTTTTTCCCCGCGGCGCGGCCGTTCATCAACTGGCGGGCCTTCAGCGCCACGCTATTCTTCATCATTCTGCTCAGCCTGCTCTGGGAAGCAACGCTGGCCGTTCCTTACGGATGGTGGAGTTTCCAAGAAGCGCAGATGCTGGGTGTATTTATCGGCGCATGGTGCCGCTTGCCCATTGAAGAGGTCTGCGTCTGGATTGCGGTCACGTACACGACGACGATTGTCTTCGAAGTCGTCAAGCTCTGGCAGGCCTCCGGCCGAAGCTTGAAGCAGGCGTTTTGGGGAGAGTAGGCTGCAGGAGCCAGAAAATCCGCATTTCAGGTCTTTTTTCCATAGTAAGGTTCAGCATTCTTAAGAAGAAAGCCCATGAGGTCGCACGACAATTGCAGTGGCTCGACGGGGCAGCCTGAATCCAGGGGGTCATAATAGCTGAATTCCACAAGCCCCTGAATGCTTCCATTATGAAGGCACTTGGGGCCGCGCGTATCGAACTGATTTCGTGCTCTCGCCAAATCCGTCACGGAAAATGCCAGGTGGTGTAAACCCGGTCCCTGTTCAGCCAATCGCCGGGAGTACAACGTATCTCCGGAAACGGGTTGGATCAGCTCAACGAGATTCAGCCCGAGCTGGCCGATCGCCAGCCGAAGCAGGAAACCCGAGGATCCCGTGCTGAGACGGGCGGACTCCTGATTGACCTCAAACTGAAAGAATGTATCGCCGAAATTCGTGATGAAGTCATCCATGGCGCTGTCCAAATCGTTCACGATAACGCCCGCGTGATGGGGCATGAACGAGCATGCCGGCGCATCGCGTGCCATTCGCACCTCGCGTGAAGTCTGCTACGAAAACAATAGTGCCGAGGGCAACTTGGAGTGCATTAGCGGCAGCTACTGCTTCTCGCTCTTTAGCTCCGGCACGAGTGCAGTATAAAGCAAAACCGAAACGCGGTCGCTGCTGACGCTCTGTCCAGCTGCAAGCGCGCCAATGGGATCCGCGCCCACGATGATCGAGAATCTTCTGCAACTCGGCGCCTGCTTCCGCATACGGCTGCGCGACCCGGTCGCTGCGAATCTTGTCTGCGGTGAGCCAAACCAAAGGGCGATAAATGGGTCATGGGCGTTCCCCACCCGGAATATCAGGTACCTCGTGACACGCCGGAACCGGCGGCGCAAATTCCGCGTGTAGTAGGGTGCCGCTACGAGACGAGATTGGTTCATGTGGGGTAAAGAATTACGGATGGTCGCTCGCACAGCGGAAGCCGGTCGGGATTTGCCCGCCGTCCGTTTCCTCGGCTAAGCGATGAGAAACCCGGAGGGAGGCGGCGTCGCTCTCCCAGAATCCTCCGCGAGCCACCGCTAGGGCATTGGAAGCAAGCGGCTGCTCGACCCCAGGACCTGTTGCCACGGAATCAAGCGTGTATTTGTTGAAGTAGCGATCCAAGACCCACTCGGAGACGTTCCCCAGCATGTCGTAAAGACCATAGGCGTTGGGCTGTTTCGTTCCCACGGCATGGGGGGCGTCGCCGCTGTTGTCTGCGTACCAGGCGATTTGTGAGATCGTCCCGTAGTAAGGTTGGGAATTCCCCCCGCGTGCAGCATATTCCCACTCCGTTTCGGTCGGCAGGCGCCCACCCATCGCCTTGCAATAATTTCTTGCCTCGGCCCAACTTACGCCACTTATGGGAAGCGTGCCTTCACTGGCTGGAGTGTGCAGTTCGACTTTGGGGGCGTACTTGCGATAGGCGGCAACCGTCACTTCGGTTTGGCCCAGCCAGAAGCCTTTCTCGATGGCCACCTGATGGGTCGGCTTCTCGTCGTCCTTGCATTCGCTATCCTGCACCGAACAACCCATGATGAATGTGCCGGGAGGAATCCACACGTATTTCAGCCCGTCAGAGGGGTTGAGCCAGGTCTTTATCTGCGCGCTGGGCGGAGAAGTGCCGGGAATAGGAGGATTCACGACAATGGGCGTCGGCACTGGCGGGTTAGGTTTGAGCGGCTTTCGTAACTTCCATACAACGACCATCCCGGCCACCACTACCAAAGCCAGGACAGAGCTTACAACCCACGTTGTTCGACTCTTGATCGGCAACGGGCGCGGAACTCGTTCGCCCGCAAGCGCGGCCAAGGTTGCATCGACCAGCCGCTTTAAGTTCTGGTCGGTGCAACCCTCCGGGGCGTCGAGCCACTGGGTCATGGCGAGGAAGTATTCCAGATCCTCGGGCAGCGTCTGCTGCGAAATCCGGAAAGGCATAATTCGCTTCTTGCCGTTGAAGGCGTGGCCAACTTCGCTGAGAACATGGGGTGATGCCGCGGCGTGATCGGTGAGAATCAGCACGAACGCGCGAGCCGAATTGATTCCTTCCACGATGGCGACGGGGAAGTCCGC
>CAZCVY010000302.1:0-5706 GCA_964501985.1 uncultured Acidobacteriota bacterium
GGCAAAGGTGGTCCCCGAAGTGGTGCCGTCGGTGCCGCCACTGAAGGTGGGTGAACTCCAGCCGAAGTAGGTACCGCTCGTGGGGGATAGCGCTCCGGTGCCATTGCTACCGGTGCCGGTGGTTGTAGGGCTAACCGTAAAACTGCTGTTGCCAGTGGTGTAGCTGGTCGTGATGCCCATCGCTGATTCGTCGCAAGCGACGATTTCGGAGTTGATATTGCTCGCCAAGGCCGCCGTCGTACCGCCAACTACGTATGTAGCTCCAAAGGAGGGGGACGACCCGGTACAACTGGTCGTGCCATTGCTCCCGGCAGTTACGGCGCTCCACGCGAATGTGCTGTCGAGGCTCGTGGCACTGAAGGTGGCAGCGCCAAGATAGTTGTCGGTAACCGTTACCCCGGAGCCGCTGAGGGAGGTGGTGAAACCCGCAGCAGTCGCGCAATTGTTAATGGCCGTCTGATAGTAGCCCGCCAAGGTTGTGGAGGTCGCACTGTTCTCAAAGTTGCCGGTGAACGTAGGGGCGGATCCCGAGCAAGTGTTTGAGCCGTTGGTCCCGGTCGAGGTTTCCGTACTCCAGGAGAAAACACCGCTGTTATTCGTAGCCGCGGTCGTAAAGGTGTTGACGTTCTGGCCGGGGGCGGTATCGGTAACCGTAACCGTGGCCGTGCCACCATTGGCTGCGGTCATGCCTACCGCGGGATAGGTCGTGTTGCACGAATTAATGGAGGCGGCCATTTGCGCCGCTACGGTCGTGGTAGTGGGAACGGTGGTGCCGGTCGTGGCCAGGGAGTAGCTGCCGACGGTCGAGTTGGAGCAGGCATTCGACCCGTTGCTCCCGCCGCTCGCTGTGCCCACCGTCACAATGCCCGACAGACCGGTGAAGGTTGCATAGCCAAGTACGCCGTCGGTGACCGTGAACCCGCTGCCACTGACCGTGCCGGCGGTAGCACCGATCGGATAGGTGTTTTGGCAACTGGTGTCGTTGATGGCACTGGCCAGTTGTGTCGCTACGCTTGAGGTCGTCGGTACGCTGCCGGTGGTGTTGAGAAGAAAGGTACCCGTGCCGGTTGCCGTGCAGACACTCCCGTTGCCGTTGCTCCCCCCAGAGGGTGTGCCCAATGTCACGTCCCCCGATGGACTGGTGAAGGTCGCATAGCCAAGGACGCTGTCGGTGACCGTGAACCCGGTGCCACTGACCGTACCGGCGGAGGCGCCGATCGGAAAGGTGGTATGGCAGCCGGTGCTGTTGATAGCAGCGGCCAGTTGTGTCGCTAGGGTTGAAGTCGTCGGTACGCTGCCCGTGGTGTTGAGAAGAAAGGTGCCAACGCCGGTGGCGGTGCAGGTACTTGCAGTCCCATTGCTCCCCCCGGCGGGTGTGCCTACCGTCACACTCGAAGTACCGGTGAAGGCAGCATAACCGAGGACGGTGGCACTGTCCGCAACTGTGAATCCGCTGCCGCTTAGAGAGGTGGCGGCAAGCCCCGAGCTCGTGCACATATTGACGGCGGCGTACAGTTGTGCCGCCGTGAGCGAGGTGCTGGGAACGGTGGTGCCGGTGGAGGCGAGCAGAAAGCTGCCAACACCTGAGCCTGTGCAAGAATTTCCCGTCCCGTTGGTCCCCCCGGAAGTTGCACTAACCATCGTGATACTCGTCAAAGGCGCGAAGGTTGCATAACCGAGCGCGGTATCGGTAACCTTGAACGTGTTGGTGCTTACACCGCTAGTGCCAACCCCCGAGCTCGTGCAAAGAGCGATCGCGGCGGCTAGTTCCGTAGCAACCGTCGAGGTCGTGGGGATGGCGCTGGTGCCAGCGAGGAGAAACGTACCGGAGGTGGGGGTTCCGCAAGCATTTCCTGTCCCGTTGCTTCCCCCGGTGGTTCCGGTCACCGTCGTGATATTCGTCAAAGGCGAGAAGGTTGCATAACCGAGCACGCTGTCGGTTAGCGTGAACGAGCTGGCGCTCAAACCGGTCGCGGCAACCCCCGAGCTCGTGCAAAGATTGATAGCGGCGTACAGTTCTGACGCCACGGTCGAGGTGGTAGGCACGGTCGACGCGCCGGCGAGGAGGAAGGTGCCAGCGCTAGGGGTTCCGCAAGCATTCCCAGTCCCATTGCTCCCGGCGGTTCCGGTCAACGTCAACCCGTTGGTACCGGCGAAGGTTGCATAGCCGAGTGGGGTATCGGTAATGCTAAACCCGCTGCCACTGAGACTGCTCACGGTAACGCCGATCTTATAGGTGGTCTGGCAGGAAGTACTATTGATGGCATTGTAGAGGTTGGTGGCCGAACTCGCTGTGGTGGTGCCGATGATAAACTTGCCGGCGGTCAAGCTCGTGCACCCAGAGGTGCTCCCCTGGGCAATCGGGCTGGTGTTCTCAAAAATGCCAGTTCCGGAGGTGCTAAACGTGACGCTAGTATAATAATAGTTGGTTAGGGTCACGTCGCTGGAGCCTTCGGTTGCTACAACCTCAGGATTTACGGTCTGGCCGGTATAAACACAACTGGCAGTTCCACACTGGCTAGTGTTAGCGTTGATCACTGCCTCGATATTCTCTGCTTGGGTGTTTGTTGTACTATTGATGACAATACAATTTACTGCGGCGCACGAAGTGGCAAAGGTGTAAGACACCCCGCCGACGGTGAGTCCAGTAGACGTTGTGGGAGTGCCGTAGACGTCAATGGTGCCCGTACCCGTCCCGGTCACCGCCGTAAGGGTAACCGAAGTGGCGGCATTATCGATCGCGGCGGTAGTGCTGGTCGTCGGGACCGCCGCGAAATTGGCGGTTGCCGTCGATACTGAGGCCCCGCTGGGGGTCAAATTGACCGTACCGACACTATTGGCGATCGAGAGCGCTGCGGTGCTGTTCGACGTCGGCACAGCCGCGACCGCAACCGTGCCTGTCAACGCCGAGGCGCCGCTGGGGGTCATATTGACGGTACCATCGCCGTTGGCAACCGAGAGCGCGACGGCGCTGGCGGACGTGGGAATCGCCGAGACCGTGACCGTGATCGGTCCCGCTGCTGTCGCGCCGCTGGGAGCCATCGTGACAGTCCCCGTGCTATTTTGGATCGTGAGCGCGGTGGTGGTAACCGTGGGCATCGCCGAAACCGTGACCGTGTCCGACGACACCGTGGCGCCGGTTGGGGCAAAATTGACGGTCCCGTCGGCGTTGAGGATCGAGAGCACAGCACTGCTGGCCGACGTAGGCAGCGACGCGACCGTGATCGCGTCCGACTCGACGGTCGCGCCGGTGGGGGCCATATTGACCGTCCCAACGCCATTGACAATTTTGAGCGCGGTGGTGCTGGCCGACGTGGGCACTGCCGATACCGTAACGGTGTCGGACGACGCCGTCGCGTTCGACGTCTCGGTCAGTTGATTTGAGCCGCTCGTGACCGAAATCGAAGGATTGTTCAAGGTCGTCGGAACCGCCTGGAAGGTGCCTGGCCAAGTCGCCCCCGCCCCTCCTGGCGTCATGGTCACGGTATTGGCGCCGCTGTGGAAACTTATCGAATCGCCCGTCAAAGCCAGCCCCGAGAAGGTGCCCGTGTAGCTTGCCGCCACAGCGTTGGTGGTCAGACTAAGTGTATTCGTGCCATTCGTAATCGATATCGAATTATTGCTGGTACTCGTAGGAAGGGTCGAAACCGTTCCCGTGACACTCGCCGCCGTCGGGGCACTCGCTGTGATGGTCTGGCCGCCTACCGAGAAATGCGACGCGCTCGTCGCATCATTGCCGGTGAGCGTGCCGATATTGGTTTCCGGGGCGCCGTTAAGGCCCATGCTCCAGTCTGTCGCCATAGACGTTTTCGACTTCGACTTTGTCGCCAGAGAAGAAACTGACTGCTCGAAGGAAGAGGGGTCGCTAATCAACTGGGTACTGGGGCCGTTGGTCAGATCGAGGGGCGCGGTCCGGCCCGCTCGCCGGGCCTTTTGCATGATATACCGGGGATCGGTCTGCATTTTGAGCCAGCGCGCGTAAGTGGTTGGATTCTGCATGGCCTGCTCTTCCGTCCCGGGGTTGGCGTAAACCAAGCGGTGAGAGGACCAATCTTCGACGTAGCCTGTTGGCGTCTGGGTTGACGAATCCGGAGATTGACCCGTCATTTTGACCGTTACCCCCACAAGGGTGACAGCAGCGAAGGCGAATATGGCCAGACTCACGATCGTACGGCGCTTAAGTTTCACAGTTTTTCCCTCCGACTCGGTGATTCTTCGGTTGCCGAGTCTCCAACAAAATGTCCCGTTGTCTATTGGGGCAGCGCCATTAAGTCGCTGCACCATCGCTGTGATGATCGGGGCGGTCAGCCCGTTTTCCGCCGGAGCCCGCTACGTCGGGGGAATCGGGAACCGCTCCTACAGCAAAGGAATTCCATCCCACATGGTATTGTACGGGCACCTTGCCACTCGGCGATTCGATAGGTTTCTCCGCATCCAGTCATGCGCTAGGCGTCGTGCGCTCAATTTATACAGTTGTCTTGAGACTACAAGACGTTTATTCTCGGTGATTCTCCGATCTGGGTCAAGTCCCTTCTGAGGTAATAGTCCTGGTCTTCACCACGGATAACCCGCCTCTTTCTAACTCAAACCTTGCAGGGGTGTCTACAGTACTTTTGGGTGCCCCCGCAGGAAAGAAGGTTCACCACCGAGACACGGAGGGCACGGAGAAAAGGCCAAGGAGTATTGGAATTTGGCGTGAGGGATTCGGGATTAGGGATCAGGGGTTGGGGATTGGGAATTGGTATCAGGCGTCAGGGGGTTGGGTTGTCCTGACACCTGCGAACCTGACACCTACCTTAACGCCTTGCACTCACGCTGCGCACTTGCTAAGATGCTTTTGAGGTGCTTAGAAATGATTGACGTAGCGCACGACATCCATCCTTTGACGACCTTTAAACGCCAAACCGCACGTTTCGCCCGCCTCCTCAAAAGGACCCACCGACCTGTGGTATTGACGGTGGAAGGCAAAGCGCGCTTCGTGGTCTTCGACGCCGAGGCTTATGAAGAGTGGAAAGAGCGTTACGAAACCGTCGAAGCCGTAAATGAAGCCTTGGCGGAAGACGGCGAGGGCCGGCCGGCGGAAAAGGTTCACGCGCGATTGAGCAAGAAGAAAAGGGTGCAGGATAAAGGTTAAAGTTTAAACCGCCCCTGCCCTCTTATCCTTTTCACTTTACACTTTAGCCGTCATGCCCGCAGAAAGCCGTTGAAATAGGCGGCAGATGTAAGGCCACGCTCAAAGGCCTGTCGGTCCATTCCTTTCTTCTTTCGCAGCCTGGGGGCCGGCGAGGAAGACGGCAGTGGATAGGCTCAGGAGGGGTCCGGCGACGCTGAAGAGTGCGCGTGAAGTACTACCCCCGGCGTTATTGTAGGCGCCCATCGCCAGGACTCCACAAAATGCCACAACAGTGGCCAGCACCCAAGGCCGGGGCAGGCGGCGCACGCGCACCAGCCCCACGGGGAGCAGCCAGATAAATATGTACCAGAAGCCGTGATTGAAAATGCATTCCCGCAATCCCGTCAGGAAGCTGGTGGGGTCATGGACAAAGGCCGCGTACTGCCAGGGCCAAACCAGTCCCCCCGCGACAGTTGACATGACAAGGGTTACGGTGGCCATGCTGACCACACCTAAGGCACTCATCCATGCCAGGTGAGGGAGTTGGAGACGGTCCCGTCGTACCTCCGATACCCACCAACCGAATACGAACA
>CAZCVY010000302.1:5806-7391 GCA_964501985.1 uncultured Acidobacteriota bacterium
CCACCAACAAGCAGCCGGTGGTTGCCGTGAAAATTGCGTTCGCAACCAGCAAACCAAAGAGGGCCGGGTCCCAGGTACCGATGTGACCCCGCCCCAGCCAATAGAAAGGCTTGGCGACGTAAGGCACGAGCACACGGTTGAGGTTCTGCGCCTCGTTAATCCGGGCATAGAGGCCAATCGAGCCGGGGGCTGGCTGGCCCCGGCGGCCCACGACGATATCTTCATAATCAGCCACGTCAGTAGTTCCCGTCAGCTTCCCAGGATCATAGCGGTTCAGGGGTGCGTGCCCTAGTCCCAAACAAATCAGAAAGAAAAGGAACCACAACAACGATTGTTGTTGTTTGAGCACCATGGAAGCGCTGTGATTTTTTTCAACGTGAAGGCGTTGATCTGGCATATTGAACATAGGAACTGATCCTTCAGGAAAGCGTCGTACTGGCGCCCTGCGCCTGTTACCTGACACTGGCATTGAGCTTTGAGATTCTTAGGGATTCTGACGCAGGAAGGCGCCGCCGGTCATGAGGGCTCTCAGGCCCAGCAGCAGCATGCGGGGTTGGTGCAGGCAGAGGCGAAGCAGGAGGCTACCGGGCTCGTCTCGGGTGTGGGCTTCCAGGTCGTGGCGGGCGCGGGAATTCAGCAGGTCCACCAGGTGCGAGTAGTGCGCCTGGGTGAAGCCGTGAATCAGCTTGCGGATGAGGAGGTGGGTATTTAATTCCAGGCGGAGGGCGTGGAGCTTCGCGCTCGAACCGCCGTTCACAATGGCGTCGGCCACGGCCAGGGCGCCGCGGAAGCCGGTGACGATTCCCCCCACCGTCGTGACCTTCACGTGCCCGGCAGCGTCGCCCACGAGATAAACATCGCCACCCGGCAGTTGGCGGCGGACGGGCATCCATCCGGTATAGATAGGAATTCTGGCGCCCTGGAACCCCCGGGGCGTCAGGTGATGGCGTTCGAGGAAGCCATCGAGAGCCGCGCGCGTGGGGACTCCATCTTCGCCGATCAGGCCAACAACACCCTCGGTGGGGGAGTGCGGAATGAGCCAGTAAAAGTAAGGCGTGTCATCGGGGATGAACCAGACGCGCACCGTGTCGGGCGTCATGCCCTGGGGCAAATCCACGATGGCCTGCACCAGGGGTACCGTGCGCGGCTTGGGCCAGCCCGCCGACTGCGCCACCCGGCTGACCGCGCCGTCCGCACCCACAACGGTGCCAAACTGAGCGTCCTCGGTGCGCCCGCCTTGCGTGCGCTCCATCACCATGGTCAGGGTGTGGTCGTGCTGGTGGAGGGAAAGGAGTTTTTGTCCGAACTCGACTCGCGCGCCGGCGGCTACCGCAGCGTTCGCCAACTCTCGGATCAAGGTGCTGCGCTCAATGACAAGGTCGGGCCGACGCAGGGAGATTTTCGCCACCCGGCCATCGGTGAACAATTCGAATTGGCGGATCTCGTTCACCACCGCCTTCTCGCCCAGGCCTCCGAGGATTTCCCGCATGCGGTCGGTGACAATCAGCGTGCGCGGAGCCGAGTCAAGCCGATCCTTGCCCTCAAAAACCTGCGCTTCGCGCCCGGCGCGCGCGAGTGCGTAGGC
>CAZCVY010000303.1:0-7344 GCA_964501985.1 uncultured Acidobacteriota bacterium
CTGCCGCGTCGAGTCCGGCGAGCAACGTATCATTGCTGGGGTCGGCCCGGAAGGCCTCGGAGATCTGCTCGAGCCGCATCCGCAGCGTGTATTCGAGCGTGGGCACATCGAGAGCCACATGGGCGCCCTCAGCATCGGCGATCAGACCCCGGATACCCTCAAAATCCCACGAGTCGCTCCCCAACGCCCGCCGCAGCCGTGTGTTCAGCACAAATTCGGCGGCAGCGCTGAACGCGCGGGGAATCATCACCGATCCTCCCACTCTCGCCAGCGTACGCATCGTGGACAGCAGGTGAGGGTAGAGGTTGGTGAATGCCGCCTCGGCCTCGCCCCATTGCGACTCGATGATGCGATTCAGGATTCGCTGTTGTTCGTCACGGAAAATCACCGTAAGTGCATAGGGTTCGCCCTCGATGTTCTGTTGCAGAAGGCGGCTGGCCTCCTCCATGTCGCCCCGCGAGAAGGCTTCCCGCAGCGCGCGGCCGACGGCCTCGAAGGCGGCTGCGTCGCCGGCTTTCAGCACGCCGCCCGTAGGGTTGTAGTCGCCCCGGTCAATCGCGGCAAAACTCAGCACCGCGGACGTCTGCGTGATCTCCGAGGTGAATCTCGCCAGGCCCGCCGCCAGCCTCTGGGCGTCGTTGCCACCCTCGGGCAAGCGAAAGCCCGCCTGGCGCTCGACTTTGTAGCAATAAATGTGGGTGTCATTTTCGTAAGGCTCGAAAAGCGACCTGATCGAGTAATGCGCGGCCACTTTGCGCAGGTCGACGAAGGCCGGCTTGACGAACTTCTGGTAAATGCTGCCCCCATCCGCATGCTCGGGAATGTTGCTCTTGGCCTGGCTCAGCTTCTCGATGAAGAGACTTTCGCGATGATCGCCGAAAAGCTCCCCGCCGAGCTGGGCGGCGCGGCCGGCGTATTCAATCACCTGCACGGTTTCGATTCCCGATAGCTCATCGAAGAACCAGCCGCAGCTCGTGTACATCAGCATGGCGTGCCGCTGAAGTTCGAGTAGCCTCCAAACTGTCCTTTTCTGATTGTCATCAAGCTGGCGGAGAGCGTGCTTGGCGAGAAACGTCTCCCGCTTCGCCGCGTTGCGGTCAAGGACTACATCGATATAGTCGTTGCGCGCGGCCCATGGGTCCTTGAGCAACTGCTTGGCTTTCTCTTCGTAGAGCGGGGCCAGCGTGTCGCGAAGCCAATCCAGCGCCGCGCGCAAGGGGGCGCGCCATTCCTGGTTCCAACCCGGATGCCCGCCCGAGTTGCAGCCGCAATTGCTGCGCCAGCGCTCCACGCCGTGAACGCAACTCCAGGAGCTGTTGTCGAAGATTTCGACCGAGTGGGTGGGGGGGTGGCGTTCGAGGTACAAGCCGTAGTTGATGAGCTCGGCCAGCTCCTTGGATTCGATGTAGTTCAGGGCGTAGGCCAGCGCCATCTCGCCGTGCTTGTGGTGGTGCCCGTAGCTCTCGCCGTCCGTGGCGATGTGCATCAGCTCGGGCCAGGGCCGCGTGTCCTCGGAAAAGCCGCTCAGTAGCCGCTCGGCGAACTGCTGGCCATTGTCCAGTACCCCCTCGAACGCCACGGCGCGGGAGATGGGACCGTCGTAGAAAAACAGGTTCATGGTCTTGCCCGAAGGCAAAGAGATGCGGTAAACCATGGTCGGGTCGATCGAGCCGTTGGCGAGGTCCTTCCAGTTGCGGCCGCCCATTTTCTTTACCCGCTGGGCCTGATTGGGGGCAAGAATGGTGAACTTGATGCCTAGCCCAGCTAGCACCTCCAAGGTCGCGAGGTCCACGGCGGCTTCGGGCAGCCACATCCCCTCCGGCCGGCGTCCAAACCGGTGCTCGAAGTCGCGAATTCCCCAAATCGCCTGGGTGGATCTGTCGCGCTCGTTGGCTAGCGGCATGATCATGTGGTTGTAGGGCTGCGCCAGGGCTGACCCGTGCCCGCCAAAAGCCTTAGCGCTCTCCGCGTCGGCCTCGCGAATGGCGCGATAAACCGCCGGGTCGTGCGCCTCCATCCAGGAAAGCAATGTAGGCCCAAAATTGAAGCTGATCTTGGCGTAGTTGTTCACAATGCTGACGATGCGCTTGTTCTCGTCCAGAATGCGGGCGGTCGAGTTCGGCGCGTAGCATTCGGCATCGATCCGCTCGTTCCAGTCGTGGTAGGGATGCGCAGATTCCTGAAGCTCGATGGCCTCAAGCCAGGGATTCTCCCGCGGCGGCTGGTAAAAATGTCCGTGAATGCAAATGTATCCCATGTTTTCGAGGTCACCCCGACTTTTGAAATACTATCAGACTCTTGGGGCTCAGACTCAAACGCGCCCCTTCGGACAAATTGACGCTTGGCAAAACAGTTGTGATGCCCCCAAGCAAGCGCTGATCAGCCGTGTCCAACCTCACCGCCCAAGGGCCGCTGGGACCATTCATGATCAGGCCTTGGGGCTCATCGCTGAAATTTGCAACGATAATCGCTTCATCGTTTTCGCGCCAACGTCGAACCTGCAACATCTTCTCCTTCTCAAGGACTCGCACTTCCATTTGCTCTTTGCTGAGATGGGAAAGCGCCGGAATCGTTCTCCGCAGCTTGAGCAGTTCCTGATAGAACTCCCAAAGCGTTCGATGGGGTTCAGTGGCCTTCAGAGAGTGGTCGAGCTTGCAGCGCATGAAGGTCGCTTCGTCGTGCGCGTCAGGAGGTTCACCACGCCAGCGAAACGCGGCAAACTCCTCCTTGCGTCCACGACGCACGGCCTCGATTAGAGCTGCGTCCGAGTGGCTGGTGAAATACTGAAACGGGGCCGGCTCTCCCCATTCCTCCCCCATGAACAATAGAGGCACGAAAGGGGAAAGGATCACCAATGCCGCCGCCAGCTTTGTCGCCTCGAAAGACAGAAGCGTGCTGAGTCGCTCGCCGAACAGCCGGTTCCCGACTTGGTCGTGGTTTTGGGCGAAGACCACCAACTGCCGCGCCGGGATTTGTCGAGAGGAATTCCCATGGCGGCGGCGGCGATAATCGGAAAACTGACCGGAGTATACGAAGCCTTCTTCGAGAGCTTTCTTCAGGTGCTCTAGCCGGCCAAAGTCGAGGTAGTAGCCCGACTGCTCCCCCGTGAGGAGCGTGTGGATGGCATGGTGAAAGTCATCACTCCACTGGGCGTCCAACCCGCACCCGCCGGAATCCGCGGACTGAATGTAGCGCGCGTCGTTCAGGTCGCTTTCCGCGATCAGATGAATCTTGCGGCCCGATTGCTCCGCGAACTCGCGCACGCCCTGGGCCAACAGACGGAGGAAGGGCTGCGCATTGCAATCCACAATTCCGTGAATGGCGTCCAAGCGCAGAGCGTCGATATGAAAATCCCGCAGCCAGTACAGAGCATTCTCGGTGAAATAGCGGACGACCTCGTCACTGTCGCGGCCGTCGAAGTTTATGGCCTGTCCCCACGGAGATCGATATTGGTCCGTAAAATACGGGCCAAAGTCAGCGAGGTAATTTCCCTCGGGGCCCAAATGGTTGTAGACCACATCGAGCACGACCGCCAGTCCGCGCGCGTGGCAGGCATCGACGAGCCTCTGCAGGCCCTCGAGGCCGCCGTAGCTATTCTGCACGGCAAAAGGATAAACCCCGTCATAGCCCCAATTGCGACTACCTGGGAATTGCGCGACAGGCATTAGTTCGAGTGCCGTCACGCCCAGGTCATTCAGTTCATCCAGATAGGGAATGATCGCATCGAACGTTCCCTCGCGGCTGAACGTGCCCACGTGGAGTTCGTAGATGATGTAGTTCTCAAGCGGGAGCCCACGCCAAGCTGCATCCTTCCATTGATATCCGTGGAGATCGATGATTTCGGAAGGCCTGTGAACGCCCTCGGGTTGACACCTCGATGCCGGGTCAGGCCGATCTTTCTTCCCATCGAGGCAATAGAGGTAGCGAGTTCCCAACTGAATTCCATCGACGGTCGCTTCGTGATAACCGCGATCCGTTCTATGCATCTCGATCAATCGGGCACCATTTTGGCTAGCCGGCCAGGCGGGTTCGGGAACCAAGGTGGTGTGTCGATCGTCGAGAATCCGCACATCAACGCGTTGTGCCAAAGGGGCCCAGACAACGAATTGGCAGCGGCTCCCCTTGAGATAGGTCGCGCCCAAGGTCAGGCTCATAGAGAACTTGGATGTCCGATCTGCGTCCTACGCGTTCCTTTTTTACTCCAAAACCTCAACACGTCGACCACCCCCAAAAATTCGATCGAGTGGTGGACGTGCGGCCGATTTCTAGGAGCGCATTGTGAATAAACCGCAATACGCCGCGACACAACGCAAGTGGCCCTATTCAATTTAGACTAGGACTGGCCAAAAGCCCAGAGTCAGTTCTGAGGAGCAAAGCCCCTACCAAAGGTTACGGGAGATCCGTAACGCGATTGGATCTCTCTGCTTATCAACTAATTAAGGAGAAGTTGGCCGTGTACGGAGGGCATAGCAATGACGAGTGTCTCTTTACAGAGGCCGCTTTTGTCGTGTAAAACCTACACGGGCTTACTCTTGTCCGCGGGCAACAATTCGACCGACACGGTCATCTACTTGCGGGCAGTAAAAGGGGTTAGGGAAAATTGCGGGATTGCCGGCCCTTTGGACTCAGCGATGCATCCGATCCAAATGAAGCACCGTAGGATTCAACTATGAGATTCCGGCGCACCAGCGGCATCCTGCTTCACCCCACGTCATTGCCCGGGATGTTCGGGATCGGCGAGCTTGGCCCCGAAGCGTATCGTTTTGCCGATTTTCTGGCCGGCTCCCGGCTGGGCATCTGGCAGGTACTCCCTTTAGGTCCAACGGGTTACGGCGACTCACCTTACCAATGCTTCTCGGCCTTTGCGGGGAATCCGCTGCTGGTGAGTCTCGAGCGACTGGTTGCGGCGGGGGACCTCGCCTCCGATGATGTTGCCGACGCTCTCCCGCGGTTTCCCGAGGCGCACGTCGACTTCGGCTGGGTGATCCAGTACAAGCTTCCGCTCCTCGGGAAGGCGGCGCAGAATTTCCACGCCCGCGCCCCGCTCGCCTGCCGGGACGCCTACGAAGAGTTCTGCCTGCAGAATTCTTCCTGGCTCGACAACTACGCTCTTTTCATGGCCTTGAAGGAAGCTCATGGCGGCGAGGCCGTGTGGACCAAGTGGGAGCGCGACATCGCCACGCGCCGGCCCGACGCGCTTGCCCGCTGGCAGAAAGGCCTGGCCCTGGAAATCGCGGCGCAGAAATACGTCCAGTTCCAGTTCTTCCAGCAGTGGTCCGAGCTGAAGGCCTATTGCCACGAGCGGGGAATTCAGATGATGGGCGACATCCCGATTTTTGTCGCTCACGATAGCGCCGACGTGTGGGCCTATCCCGAGCTCTTCCACCTTGACGCGGATGGCAGCCCCTCGGCGCAGGCGGGCGTGCCCCCCGACTATTTCAGCGCCACCGGGCAACTGTGGGGCAACCCTCTTTACAACTGGAACGCCATGGCCCAGGCCGGCTATTCCTGGTGGATTGAGCGCTTTCGAGCGGCGCTGCGCCTGGTGGACATCATCCGGCTCGACCACTTCCGTGGGTTCGAGGCCTATTTCGAAATCCCGGCGGGCGAGAAGACTGCGGTGAACGGCCGATGGGTGAAGGGTCCCGGCGCCGAGCTCTTCGAGGCCGTCCAGAAAGCGCTGGGAGATTTGCCCATCGTCGCCGAGACGCTGGGAGTGATCACGCCGGAGGTCATTGCGCTGCGCGACCGTTTCGGCTATCCGGGAATGGGCATTCTGCAATTCGCGTTCGGCAGCGATCCCCAAGCGCCGGACTTCAAGCCCCACAATTTTAGCCGCAGCTTCGCGGTTTACACCGGCACGCACGACAATGATACGACTCTTGGCTGGTGGACCTCGACGGGCGCCGGCGACAGCACGCGGACGGAAGAGAACATCCTGGCGGAACGCGATTTCGCGCGTAAATACCTGGGAATGGACGGCAGGGAAATAAACTGGGTGATGATCCGCGCCGCCCTGGCGTCGGTAGCCGACATGGCGATCGTCCCGCTGCAGGACGTCCTGGGTTTAGGCAGCGAAGCGCGCATGAACCTGCCCGCCCGGCCCAGCGGCAATTGGCAGTGGCGATTGATGGCCGGCCAACTTACTCCCAAGCTCGGCGAACGGCTGAGAGAATTGGCGCGGATTTATGACCGGGCCTCCCAGCCCTAGAGGGTCCGCGGGGCGAGTGCATCATTCCTGAAAACGGTAACCGGGCTTGAGCGCGCACCGGTAGGCGTTGGTGCGGTCGTTGTTCACCCGGGTGTTGCAGTCGGCCCAGCTCAAGATGAGGTCGGGACCCAGCGGGAACACAATCGGCGCCCCATTCAATTCGGCCTCAATAAACACTCCCTCCGCCCCCACCGGCAAAGCGAAATTCAGCGCGCTGCCGAAGATCACCGGGTAGGATTCACGGCCGGTGTTGCTGCTCATCACGCGATCGACCTCCACCTCCAGCAGGAAAGTGGCCGTATCGGACCAGTCCAGCACCGAGACCTCGAGGCTACGGCCGTGGTTGGAAAACTGCTGTGACCTCACCTTGGTGAAGGGGCAGGGCCCGGCAATGCATGAGACGCGGGCGTTGCGAAACTCGTTGCCCTGGCCGGCATCGAGGGAGATCGAGCCCACGGACGCTTTCCACTTTTCGTCGGGCGAGCAGGGCCAGCGGCGATTGCAGGGCACATTGCCGGTATTGACGGCCGGGAAGGTCTTCACCACGCTGCCGATGTTGGATTCCGAGGTTGACTTTATGGAATACCGCACGTCAACGTTCGAAATCACCATCTCGGGATGGTGCGCATCGTGGGCTTCCTGAACGATGGGCGTCATGCGAGCTACATAATCTCTGCTGCCGGCGGTGGCGTTCAGTTCCAGGGCTTGGTATCCCGGATGGCGGAAGACCAGCGCGACGGGCTGGCCCGGAGCGCTGCCCTTCGGCAAATCCAGCCAGAAGAAACCGGAGGAATCGGACTTGCAATAGGTCGCGGCGAAGACGTTGGCCGCGCTGATTTCCACATCGGCAATGGGCGTTTCTTTTCGCACGTCGGAGTCTTGCCGGATCACCGCGCCCTGCACGGACAGCACCGGCGCCTTTCTCCGCATACGGATTAGGTAAGCTACACTCGCAGTCCCCAAGACGACGCCCACGAGCGCGACCCATCCTGCCACTTTCCACGTGCCCCTCATGCGCTCCCCCCCGCCTCCATTTTACGACGGTTTGGGCAGAAACGCATTCTGTGGCCGGTAGCGGCCTAAATTGCGGCATAGCGCGGGCAGGATGCCCACGCCCCAGCGGGCGGGACCCC
>CAZCVY010000304.1:0-7297 GCA_964501985.1 uncultured Acidobacteriota bacterium
GGATCTTCGTTTACCTCATTACCATTTACAACAGCCTGGTGCGGTTGAAAAACGACATCGACAAGGCCTGGGCGAATATCGACGTTCTGCTGAAGCAGCGGCACGACGAGCTGCCCAAATTGATCGAGACCTGCAAAGGCTATATGCAATATGAGCAGAAGACCTTCCAGCGCATCACCGAGGCGCGTACGGCCTATATGAAAGCCGGCTCCGTGGGGGAGAAAGCTCAAGCCGATAACATGATTACCGGCGCGCTCAAGAGTCTGTTTGCGGTGTCGGAAAACTACCCCGAGTTGAAGGCCAACAACAACTTCATGCAACTCCAGAAACGAATCTCCGAGCTGGAAGAAAAAATCGCCGACCGGCGCGAGTTCTTCAACGACGACGTCAACACCTACAACATCCGTATTCAGCAGTTGCCCGACGTTTTCATCGCCGGCCTGATGCACCTGCAACATCGCGACCTGTTCAAAGTGGCAGAGGAAGATCGCCAGGACGTCGAAGTGAAGATGACGTAGGAAGGGGTGATCGCCAGTCGCCGATCGCCAAGGAAGAAGGGAGCTGGATATGATAGTCGCGGCCGTGATCATCGCAATTTTTGTGGTCCTGGCGATCATCGTCATCGGCCTGATCCTGTATCTCGTGGGCATCTACAACAGACTGGTCACGCTGAAGAACGATATCGACCGATCCTTCGCCAACATCGACGTGCTGCTGAAGCAGCGGCACGACGAACTGCCCAAGCTCATCGATACCTGCAAAGGTTATATGCAGTATGAGCAGAAAACCTTGCAGGCCATCACCGACGCGCGAACCGCCTACATGCGCGCCACCACTCCCGCCGAGAAGACGCAAGCCGACGGCATGGTATCGGGCGCCCTCAAGACATTGTTCGCCGTGGCGGAGAACTATCCAGACCTGAAGGCCAACACGAACTTTATGCAACTGCAAGGCCGCATCACCGAACTCGAAGAGAAGATCGCCGGGCAGCGCGGCCGCTTTAACGAGGACGTAAACGTCTTCAACATTCGCATCGGCCAGATTCCTGCCAACATTGTGGCGGGCTTCATGCACCTTCAACCCCACGCGCTTTTCCAGGCGCCGGAAGCCGACCGTGAGGATGTGAAAATCAGCTTCACCTGACCGCGGTTGCACGATGGAGGGCTGGGAACAAAAAGGCCCGCTTGGGGGAGCGGGCCTGGGGAAAGGAGGAAACCTAATCCTGGGTTATTGCTTATCTCTTCTTTTTCTTTGCCTTCTTCGCTGCCATATTTTTTCCCCTCCTTTGCTGTAAGTGTTGATGTCTGCGTGAATAACCACAATTTGTGGTTGCACACTACATTACCCCCATATGTAGTAGGGTTTGGTACTTTTGTCAAGAGGAATGTTTCGCGCGGCCGATCGCGCGCCTGGATTGCACCATCACGTGTCGCGTTCAGCCGGGACATTAGGGGGCCGCGATTCTGAAAGCCTGGCGATGCCGTCTGCTCCGCAAAAGACGAATTGAAAGTTTCCGGCAGTGAAGTTACAATGTAGGTTTGCTCTCGACCCAAAGAAGGAGTCTTATGAAGGAAAAGATTCATCCGAACTACCATGAGGTCACGGTGGCCTGCGCGTGCGGGAACACTTTCAAGACGCGCTCGACTTTCAAGAGCGAGCTCCTGCACCTGGACATCTGTTCCAAGTGCCACCCGTTCTTTACGGGCAAGCAGAAGCTCGTTGACAGCGCCGGCCGCGTGGAGCGGTTCCAGCGGAAGTACGCCGCGTTCAAGAAAGCGGCGCCTGCGCCGGCCGGCACGAAGACGGCTGCCGGCTCATAACCGTGGGCAAGGCGGGCGCGCGGGCGGTTGGGCGGACAGAGAGAATTCTCGTACCCTGGGCTTTACACATATTGGCTTAATGGGAGCCGGATGGCCACGATTCCACCCCTCGATCCCTACATCTCCAAGGCCAAAGTCTATTTGGTGGGACGCCAGCAAGTCGCCGACGACGAACTGGCGCGCTTCCTTGCCGATGAAGGAATGGTGTTTTCCACTGACGCTCCCGCGGCCGGCGAGGTTCTGGCCGAAATCGCTGGACGCACTTGCTACATGTCATTTGGCAAGGGGCGGAAGACCAATCGCGAGTACCTCGATAACATCCTTGTATCGAAACACGGAAGCGTCCTCGAGCACGCCGTGTGGTGCCTACTGATCACCGGCGTCAGTCGCGCCCTGACGCACGAATTCGTTCGCCACCGCGCGGGCTTTGGCTATTCGCAGCTTTCCCAGCGCTACGTGGATGAAAGCGACGCGCGATACGTGGTGCCGCCGCTTTACCAGGAAAACCCGGAACTTCGGGAGAAGTGGCAGCGGACTATCGAGTCGGTGCGACAGGCGTATAACGAGCTCGCTGAAGCGACGGTGCAATTGGTTCAGCAGAAGCACCCGGAAATGACGCCGCGGGACCGGCGCAAATGGGCGCGCCAGGCAGCCCGCTCCATCCTTCCCAATGCCACCGAGACCAAAATCTTCGTGACCGGAAATTCGCGTGCGTGGCGGCACTTCCTCGAACTGCGCGGCAGCGTCCACGCTGACACGGAAATTCGTCTGCTGGCCGTCGAGGTCTTTCGCGTCTTGAAGAAAGAATCCCCGAATATCTTTCAGGATATCGAGCTCGTCGATGAGCCCGACGGTATGCCTTCCGTCCGCGTCGTTAACTCCAAGGTTTAAGCTCGGCCTCTTTGCGCCAACTCGGATAGCGCCATTCCACACGCGTCGCTGAAAGAACAAAGCTGCCCGACAAGCCTTTAAGGAGACCTCAAGCAATCATGCGGAGATCCCCGGCTTCCGGCCCGGACAAAACCGAAATGGAAACGCGGTGCCGCAGCGAAGCCAGTTCCTCGGCCAGAAACCGCAGATCCTGAGGTTTCGCCTTTGTTCCCTCAGCCACCACTACCTTGACGTCCGCATCGTTACGCCACAGATGGGCGCGAATGGCGACTGCCAGGCGTTCTGCGCTCGAGCGATCAAGGGCACCTTCAAGCTTTACCAGCGTGCTATGCAGGGCGCGCTCCAAGCTGACGCGTAGAGAACCAAGTTCGCCGGACCGCAACGTCCACGGATTGGTGCGGTATGCCCGCCGCACCAGCTTGGGGTGCTGGAACAAGTTGTGGCGTAGGGCAAACCCGGTCCAAGCCGCAGCCGCAGGCGCAATCCACGAGCGCAGGCGCGGGCCCAACGACGGCGGCCCGATGGCCGCCAGAATCTCGGCTTGTAATTTCGCGGCGGCCTCGGGCGTTGGACCAAATCCCTTGGCCACGCGGAAAAGCGGCCACGCGTAGTGAATTTCCTCCGCCCAGCGCTCCGCTTTGGCGCGCAGGTAGGGAGAATCGGAATTGTGGTAGCGCTTCCAGCCTTGGAACCAGACCTCCACCGAGCGCAGGATGGAAGGTCCATTGACGCGGAAGTCCGTGTCGAAGCATTCACGCTGCAACGCCTCAATCTCTCCCGCCGACATGGTGGGGTGCACCACCATCGAGGTGAACCCATCACAGTTGCGGTAATAGCGCTCGGGGTCGGCCATCATCTCGGGGCGCATTCGCCCTTCCTTCATGATTCGCTCGTAGAAGGGTGTACCGGGCGTGGGGCCATAGATAAGAAACTGGCCATAAGTAGGTCGCAGCGCCAGGAATTCCGCCATCTCTTCGCGAATGATCTCCGGCGTGTGATATTCGAAACCCAGGATCATGGAGGAGAGCACGGTGATGCCGTGCGAGCGCAGTTCGGGAATCAGTTCCTCGATGGGCTTGCCCTGCTGTTTGGCGTAGCCCGAGCGTTTCCCTTCGTACCCCACCCAAACACCGTCCACGCCGGTCTCCAATAGTTCTTGCGGCGTGAACCGGCTCAAAGCCTTGACGGAAGCGAACGCGAAGATGGAAAGCGGCGTGCCGCGGGCCAGTACCAGTTCGCGCATGCGGACGGCGCGGTCTTTGGCGAGCAGGAAGTCTTCGTCGAGAATCGCCATGCTCATGCGCGGGTCGACTTCGAGGTAGCGCTCAACCACCCGGAAAATGTCGTCGCCCGTGGGGAGCAGGCGGATGTGGCGGCGTTTGAAGTAATGCGACGTGCAGCAGAAGTCGCAGCCGTTGGGGCAGCCGAGCCCCGCGAAGATCACGCCGGTGCGGTCCATGGGCACGGAAAAGACCTTCAGGTTGAGCATCACGAGAGGATGATCGTAAGGCATGGGACGGGGCGGCTCGTTGAGTAACGCGCGGAAGAAGGCCACTCCCTCGCCGCGGCAAAAGTAGTCGCCGTAAGGCGCCAGCGTGGCATCATCCAACACCGTTCCATAGCCGCCCAGAACGATTTTGGCGCGCGGCGCATGCTTGCGCACCAGCGCCACCACTTCCTTCATGCGATGGAACAAAACGAGATTGAATGAAACGCCAACGTAGTCCGGCCCTTTCTTCAGTTCGCGGATCAATTCACGATGCGAGGGATATTGCAGCACGACGGCAGGCGCGTCCAGATTGGCGGCAATGTAATCCAACCCATAGGTGAAATTCACCGAGCGCGGGCTAAAGACCCCTTGCGCGCGGGTGACTTGTCCGTGGAGAACTTCGTAGCCCACGCTCGGAGCGTCTCCGTGAGCGGGGCCGAGAGGGCGGCAAACACTTGTGAGCAGAACTTTGGGACTGGGGCGGTCTCCCGGCTTCGCGCTGGATTTCGGTGCTTCTACAAGCGCACACGGTGCAGCCCCCAACTTGGTTTCCATCCTTGCCTCATCTGCGAGGGCACGTGAGGTCTGCAAGCATTGTATCACGCGGCTTGGATTGACCCGCGGAAGACTTTGCACCGCGCAATGTGTTCATTAGGTCATGGGGCCATTGGCAATTTGTGATTGGTGATCTTCGATCGCAGCTCTCAGTCGAGGAGTTAGCTCTTACTTTCGATACGGGTGAGATGACGGCCCCCTGCGCGGGCTTACGAATGGTACCTCCCATCTTTAGGTTTACGCTTATGCCGGCAAGAGTGCCTGTGGCGCTGGAGCACAGCCCCTCCGGGCTGTGCTCGGAGCGCGGCCAGTGGGCGCGCGGCAACGATCTACAACCTTCGGCTGACGGGGTTCAGCCCTCGCGCACAAATGGCGCGGGCGGCATGCCCGCGCTCCCAGGTCCGGTCGACGATTGACAGGTTATACGCTTATGCTATACTCAAGCTGTTCGGGTCTAAGGAGGCTCGGACACCTACCAGGTGGGACTCGGGCTTTACATATCGGATTCGGGTTCGCATATCAAACCCTGCCGTCCGCATTTCACCTTCTAAATTTGCCTTTGAGGCGCCGTGGAAGCCACAACCTGCAAAAAAGAACTGGTTATTGAAGTACCTCTAGACGTCGTACAGCGGGAAGCCGATTCTGTCGCGGGGCAGTTCGCCAAGCGCGCGCGGATTCCGGGCTTTCGTCCGGGCCACGCCCCCCGTTCCCTCGTACGCCAACGTTTTCGCGACGACATCCGCAGCGAAGTTGCCCAAACTTTGATTCCCCGCTTCTTTGAGACGGCGGTGAAAGACCACAAGTGGGAGATTGCCGGTCAGCCCCAATTCGAAGAGTTGAAGTTCGAGGACGACCAACCCCTTACTTGCAAAGCGACTTTCGAAGTGTTCCCGGAGTTTGAGCTCCAACCCTACAAGGAATTGGAAGTGGAAGAGGAGTCGGCGGCGGTCACCGACGGCGACGTGGACAAGGCGGTGGCGAATCTACAAGAGAGCGCGGCAACCTTCGAAGTGGTCACCGACCGTGCTGCCCAGGACGACGACCACGTGACGGTCAATTATCGCGGCCAGGACACCGCCGCTCCGGCGAGCCAGCCGACTGAGGCCAAGGAAGCTGAGATCCACCTGGGCGGGAAGCACACCGTGCCGGCGTTCACTGAGAATTTGCGCGGCGCCAGCGTTGGGGAAGTCAAAGAATTCCCGGTTACCTACGCCGCCGAATACCCCCAGAAAACTCTGGCGGGCAAAACTTTTAGTTACCGAGTGGAGATTCAGAGCATCAAAAGAAAAGTGGTGCCTCCCGCGGACGACGATCTGGCCAAGTCCGTGAGCGAGTTCGCGTCCCTCGAAGAACTGCGAACGAAGGTGCGCCAGGACTTGGTGGAAGAGGCCAAACGGCACGCGGAAATGGACTCCAAGCAAAAGTTGGCGGAAAAACTCCTCGAGGCGAACCAGTTCCCGGTTCCCGAGGTACTGGTGGAAGCGCAGTTGGATCGCAAGCTTGAGCGGACCGTGGGACAACTGATGGCGCAAGGAATCGATCCGCGACAAACCCAGGTGGATTGGAAAAAGGTCCGAGAGGAAGCGCGGCCTGAAGCTGAGAAGGAAGTCGGCGCCGCGCTCATCCTCGGCCGTGTGGCGGAAGCCGAAAAGATTGACTTAACGGAAGAAGAACTCGACAACACGATTCGGGAGATGGCGCAGGACCGGCGCATCACCCCGGCGGAATTGAAGACGCGCTTGACACGCGACGGGAAGCTGGATACACTGAAGTCTACTCGCCGAAATCAAAAAGCGCTGGACTTCATATACCGCAACGCGAAAATCATTCGGAAAAATGTGCAGTCTGCCGGCCCGGTTGGAGAGAGTCTGTAGATAAAGAACATGAGCAACCAGCCTAACCTGACGTTAGTTCCCATGGTGGTGGAGCAAACCAACCGTGGTGAGCGCGCTTACGACATCTATTCCCGTCTTTTGCGTGACAATATCATTTTCATCGGAACTCCGATTGACGATAACATCGCCAACCTAGTGACAGCGCAATTGCTCTTCCTGGAGGCCGAGGATCCAGAGAAGGACGTCTCTCTTTACATTAATTCGCCTGGAGGCGTGGTGACAGCGGGGATGGCCATTTACGATACGATGCAGTTTATTCGCCCCGATGTGGCGACGATCTGCATTGGGCAGGCCGCCAGTATCGCCGCGCTTTTGCTCGCGTCCGGAACTCCCGGCAAGCGTTATGCCCTCCCCAACGCCCGCGTTTTGATTCACCAACCTACCATTGGTGGACTTTCGGGACAGGCTACCGATATCGACATTCATGCCCGCGAAATCCTGCGCATTCGTGCCAGCCTGAACGAAATCATGGGAAAGCATACCAATCAGCCGATTGAAAAGATTGAGCGCGACGTGGAACGTGATTTCTGGATGAGTGCCCAGCAAGCACACGAGTACGGCATTCTCGATGAAATCATATACAAGCATAAGTAGTAGACCACGGAGATGAATTTGAAACGCCCTGGTACCGAGGAATTGCTTCACTG
>CAZCVY010000305.1:0-4045 GCA_964501985.1 uncultured Acidobacteriota bacterium
CGCATGTACGGTGGTGTGACAGGGAAAGCGGGTGACCGCCTACCTATGTCGATTAGGGGCCGTGGTTTCTGAGCCGTCGGGTTTGGCTATCGCACAATAAGATTTGTAGGCTTCCTGGCCGTTCGAACTTCTCGCTCACTTGCCAATTATCGATATTGTGAATGGAGGAATCTGGAGGGGCGATTTCCTTCGCCTGGCAGGCCGAGGTTTTGCTGGTGGGGCTTCGTCAGTCAATTCAACCACCATAATCTTGGTGGCAAACTTCTTGGGTCCGTGAAGAGGGAAGTCGATAGAGGTGCGCTCGGCGTCCGATTGGGTCACCACGCCGAGGCCATATTGTAAGTGCTTGACGTACTGACCTTGCGATAGTGGTTGCATAGAAAACTCCTTTGTGACTTGCTTAAGAGCGTCAAGCGCCGGATTGACTACGTCCGTCAGGAACTTCCTTGATCTTGCCTCGGAGGTACGATTGCAGATTACCTGACTTGGTTCAGATGACCTGGAAGGTGGGAGTGGGTTGATCCATCTCCTTAACGATAATAAGTTAATCATCTTAGGCTGTCAAGCTAGCATGATCGTAAACTTTACTAAATGCAGTAATGCCCGCAGGGAGTTGATAGACTTGGCTTTTGTATAACTTTCGGAGTGAGTCTTCGCGATCTGCTAAGGCTCCCGCAAGCCGGAATTCGACAGAAAAGGGCGTACCGCTCCTAATCTAATGTTCTAGGTCGCACGGCGTTTTGAATCGGGACGTTAAGCGCCGTGCCCCCCTTTCGGAAATGCCGTTACGCCCTACACGACCAGCTTCTAGGTCAAGCCCCGGTCATTCCCGTCCGCCGCAACAGGCAATCCCTCTTCCTAAGCTCTGGTGAGCAATTCTGAACGAATAGGTGAGCGAAGTTGAGCAGACACGCATATCACCCAAGTGCTTATATATAGGCGGGGCAAGTTAACTATGTTTAAAACCTTGAATCCTTCTGCCGAGGGCCGAAAACGTCGCGGGGTCGCGTTTATCTGCGGCTTGCTGGCTGAGGCTCTGGTTATTGGCGGGGCAATTTTTCTTGGGGCATTGTTCCCTAACGAGCTGCCGGTACCCGATAAGCATTACGCCTTGACATGGCTTCGGGCATTGATGCCGCCGGAGAAACCCGTTGTGGAGCTACCGCGTATGGTGGCCCGGGTGTTCGTCCCAAATATGAAGTCCCCGGAGATCCCGAAACCGCTTGCACCTTCCACGACCGCCCTCGAAGTTCCCAAGATTCGGCCCACGGTTTCCTCTGAACCTCTTCCCACGATCCCGATGCCGACGTCACCCGCTGCCCAGCCGAATCCGCCCGCTAAAGAGCAGATCGCAGTCAACACCGGTCTTTTCGGTGGTGCGCCCGAACTGGTCACGACGAAGCGTCCGGCGGATGAAGTGCAAACGGGTGGGTTTGGGAGCCCACAAGGACTGCCTGGCTCAGCGCAAAGTGACAATCCCGGCAACGTCCCGAAGTTGGGGTCGTTTGAGCTTCCTGAAGGCCCCGGCGTCGGCAACGGGACCGGTGGCCGTCACGGTATTCAGGGAGTGGTCGCCAGTGCCGGTTTCGGCAGCGGGGTCACGGGGACGGGCTATGGCCGCGGAGATGGCGGACCCGGTGTAGCCATAGGGGGTTTTGAGAAAGCACGGCAAGTCACTCAAGTCCAAGCGGAAAATCTTCATCTGCCACCGCCCGTAGATTCCCAGCCCGTGGAGATACTTTCCAAGCCTGCCCCGACCTATACGGAGGAGGCACGCCGATTGAGAATTCAAGGTGAAGTCACACTTTCGGTGGTCTTCTTAGCGACTGGCGGTATAAGGGTCATTGGCGTGGCCAAATCCTTAGGGCACGGGCTCGACGAAGCGGCAGAACACGCGGCCACGCAAATCCGATTCAAGCCCGCCCTGCGCGACGGCCAGCCGGCGGATTTTCCGGCGACCTTACGCATCCAGTTCCGGCTGGCCGATCAATCTACATAATCGAAGGGAAAGATATGCCTCATCTTCGCAGTAGCTCCGCCACTTGGTTACTTCCGATTCTCTTGCTATCTACGCCTGTGCTTTTGCCTTTAGCAGGGCGCGACCGGTCAAAACCTCCAAAGGCAACCGAGCCACCGGCGCCTGCGGCAATCACGAACATCGTCTACCATATCGTCGCCAACGAGTGGAAAACCCGCGCCAAACTGCAGGAATACTCACCCCGCGTCGAAACCTACCTTCAGTACTATCAGCCGGAGGGAGAACTGGGCGATGTTCCCAAGGATGATGCTTACTTTTTGGGTCGGTTGAAGTTCAGCAAGAATGTCAGCAACAAGGCGGAGGAGGCATCGTTCATTCCGGATTCCACCTTTTCCCGGTTGATTCGCCGCCCCGAGATGCTGAGAGACCATCTCCACATGGACGAATTCGCAGTGGAGCCCCTGGTGGTTGATGAGAATAACTTTGATCAGAAGCACTACAGCTTCGACCCCGTCCGCTGGGAATACCTGGGTGACGTCCGCTGCTTGGCTATCGATATTCACCCCCGCGACCCCAAGGCCTTGGGAGCATTTGAAGGACGGATCTGGGTTGAGGATCATAACTACGCGATCGTTCGCTTGAACGGCACGCGGATCCATCCTCCTCGCTGGGATTATTATGTCCACTTCGATTGCTGGCGCGAGAATCTTCAACCCGGCGTCTGGCTGCCCGTCTACATTTACAGCCAGGAATCCGACCGCGGCAAGCGACTCCGTTACAAGTCCGAGACTCGATTCTGGGGCTATGACCTCACCGCCCATCCTCAGCAGCAGGAGTGGACCAACATCCTGGTGGATGCCCCCGCGCCGGTCCGCGACAGCAGTGAAGTTGCGTCGGACTTGTCCCCCGTGGAGAGCCAGAGGCAGTTGACGATGGACGCCGAGCACAATCTACTCGACCGGCTGGAAAAGGCGCGACTCATTGCGCCCCCGGGGCCGGTGGATAAAGTGCTGGAAACGGTGGTCAACAACCTGGTGGTGACCAACCATCTGGAAAACCTTCCGCCGATCCACTGCCGCGTCATGTTGGCGTCGACCTTGGAGTCCTTCAGCCTGGCCTATACGATTGTGCTCAGCCGGGGTCTAATCGATGTCTTGCCCGATGAGCCGAGCCTGGCCACAATCCTCGCCCATGAACTCGCACACATCGCTTTGGGACAAAAACTGGATGCATCGTTTGCATTCAACGATCGCCTGCAAATTTCCGATGAGCATTTGCTCGCCTCCCTGGATATCACCCGGGATCGTAAAGAAGAAGTTGAGGCCGACGCCAAGGGAATTGAGTTCCTCAAGAATTCACCCTACAAAGATAAACTGGGTCAAGCCGGTTTGTTCCTGGAAGAGGCTGCTGCCCTAGCCCCGCACATTCCTCACCTCCTCGGGCCGCACTTGGGCGATGGGTTGACCGAGGACAACGGAAAACTGATCCGGATGCGTGCGTTGACCGGCGGCGCTCCGGCGTTAAGTCCCAGGAACTTGGACCAAATCGCCGCGCTGCCCCTGGGCTCCCGATTACAAGTCAGTGCGTGGGATGGAGCCGTTTCCTTCACCACCCGGAAGGCCGCCGCGCTCGTTGATCCGAGTGAGAAGATGCCTTTCCGCGTTACTCCCGTGATTCCCTACTTGAAAACCTACCCGGAGACGCCCACGACCGTCGCGTCCGCGGGAAACTAGGAGTACCGAGCGGACGCAAATCTCGGCTGAGCAATCTTGACCATAGGGGTGAGCAGTTGGGGACTGAAACACGGTGAACTTCAGGATATAACCAGTGTGCATCGAGGACTCCAGCGGATCGAAACCGACGCCGGCGCGGGCGCAAGGAAATGAAAAGGGGAGAGACATATGAATTCAAGCAACACAGCATTGAGTAGGGTCGCGTTCACCTTTTTGTTGACGATGATGTTGGGGCTAAGCCTGATGTCGCGTGCTTCCGCGCAGGTCGTTAAGGATGTGGGCGATGCTGGGAAGGATGCTGGCAAGGGGGTAGGTAAAGGCGGCGAGGATGTCG
>CAZCVY010000305.1:4145-7192 GCA_964501985.1 uncultured Acidobacteriota bacterium
GCAAGGGTGTCGCCAAAGGCGGCGAGGATGTCGGCAAGGGTGTCGCCAAAGGCGGCGAGGATGTCGGCAAGGGTGTCGCCAAAGGCGGTAAGGATGCTGGTAAGGGTGTCGCCAAAGGCGGCAAGGACGCTGGTAAGGGGATCGGCAAAGGTGCTGAGGCCGCCGGCAAGGGGATTGGCAAAGGCGGTAAGGATGCCGGTAAGGGTGTCGCCAAAGGCGGCAAGGACGCCGGTAAGGGTGCAGGCAAGGGTGGCGAGGATGCCGGTAAGGGAGTCGCGAAAGGTGGCAAGGACGCCGGCAAAGGGATCAAGAAAGCCGTCGGTCCCGGAGGCGAAAGCGGAGGCAGCGCAAAGAACTAGTTGGAGGAAACTCAATCATGACAGCGCACCGGACTTCGAGGCGGCCCTGGCCGGGCCCAACGTGCGTCACCAAATACCGGTTGAAGTATCACAAGCAACAAAAATCGAAAAAAGTGAGGGTGCGAGAATGAATCGAACGGCTACGTATGAAGACTTGAAAGAAGGCCCCAGCGCGGAGGGAACCGAGCGCGCCCAACCCCAACTACACCAGCAGGCACGAGAGATTCAGCCCTTCGGCAAGATCGCCAAGCTGCCGATTGCGCTCGACGAAGAAGTCTGCGTGTCGAGTGTGCAAGCATTGAACCAGGTGCTGGCCGATACCATGGTCCTGCGCGACATGTACAAGAAGCACCATTGGCAGGTGGCGGGGCAAACCTTCTATCAATTGCACCTGCTGTTTGACAAGCACTACGGCGAACAGGCGGAACTAGTGGACGCCCTCGCCGAGCGCATTCAGATCCTGGGTGGAATCAGCCTCGCGATGGGCATTGACGCCGCCGAAACCTCGCTCATTCCGCGTCCGCCGCGCGGGCGCGAAGAGGCTCCGGTGCAAATCGCCCGGTTGCTCGAAGCGCATGAATTTCTCCTGCGGGCGGCGCGCACGGCGGCTCGACAAACAGCGCAGGCAGGCGACGACGGGACCAACGATTTGCTGGTGAGTCAGGTGATTCGAACCAACGAGTTTCAGGTCTGGTTCCTGGCCGAACATCTGGTGAGCGTGCCTTTGACCAAGGCGGAATGAGGGAAAAATGGCTCCTGACTATGACTTGTCGAACCTGCAAACCGCGCAGGTCGATCTATGGATTTGCCTTCAGGCTGATGCCATCTGCGGCCAGATCCTGGCCGATCAGGCCGAGCGTCTGGGATTCGCGTTTGCTCTACGGGGTGGCATCGTTTCCACCGTCAGTCGGGAGGCACCGGCGATCTTCAGCAATGGGTTACGGGGAGCGGGCGTATAGGAGCCCGCCTCCAACAAAAAGGAGATTATAAGCTAATGGGTATCGTGCAAACGCCTTTGGTACAAGTCCTAATCGCCCTGGTTGTGGTGGGCGTGCTTCTTTGGCTCGTCAACACGTTCATTCCCATGGCGGGCTCCATTAAATCGCTTTTGAATGCCGTCGTGGTGATTGTGGTGGTGGTGTGGCTTCTGAACATCTTCGGACTCATGCACTACATCACCAATTTTCACGTCAATCGGATGGGGTGAGGGTGGACGGGCTTCGTGAAACTGAACGCCGCTTACGTGCTGTTGAAGAAGTCATGCTCGGCATGGGCAGATGACAACGCCCCAAGCATGGGCGCGGCGCTGGCTTTTTACACCGTTTTCTCGCTCGCTCCGGTCTTGATCGTCGCGATCTCCGTCGCGGGTCTGGCGTTTGGACAAAAGGCGGCGGAAGGTGAATTCTCCCGGCAACTCCAAGGCTTATTGGGAGAGACGGGCGCCAGGGCCGTACAAGCCATCATCCAGAGCGCCGATCGGCCGGCGCTGGGCATTATTGCGAGTGCCTTCGGGATCGGGATTCTGCTCGTAGGTGCATCCGGTGCGTTTGTTGAGCTGCAAGATGCGCTCAATAAGATTTGGAAGGTTTCGCGCAGCTCAGAAAACGTCTGGTTGCGCGCAATTCGAGAACGCTTCTTGTCTTTCGGCCTGGTCTTAGGCCTCGGCTTTCTGCTTCTCGTATCACTCGTGGTGAGTGCCGCGCTCGGGGCCGTGGGAACTTTCATAGCGCCGCTGCTTCCCTGGCCAGTATTCCTCTTGGAATCAGTTAACTTTCTTCTCTCGCTGGGTGTGATTGCGATGCTCCTTGCGATGATCTTCAAGTTCCTACCTAATGCGGAAGTCTCTTGGAGTGACGTATGGATGGGTGCGGCCGTTGCCTCACTTCTTTTGACGAGCGGCAAAGCGCTGATTGGGTTGTATCTCGCCAGATCCACTGTCGTCTCGGCATACGGGGCAGCATCGTCCCTCGTCATTATTCTCACTTGGGTTTATTATTCCGCCCAGATCGTTCTTTTTGGCGCGGAAGTCACGCAGGTCTACTCCCACCAACACGGTTCGCGGGCCGAAAAGGGTAGATTCCGTTACAGAGGGGCAGCCGTGCTAGGCGCTACCACCGTCGGTGGCGCCTTGGGTAACAACTGCCGGTAAATGATTCGCAGGGCCGCGAGCACCGGAACCGAAAGAAAACACCCGGCTACACCCGCGATCGAGCCGCCCGCCAGGACTCCGAAGATGACCAGCAAGGGGTGAAGCTTCATGCCCGCGCTCAGCAAATGTGGTGAAACAACGTAATCCTGTATAAAGCGGAAGGCGAGAAGGAACACGAAGATCGCAAGCAGGTGTTGGGAGCCGCTCAAGCCGGCAACGAGCAAGACGATCGTTGCCCCCACCAGAGGACCGACCATAGGAATAAACTCCAAGGGAAAAGCGGTCGCCGCCAACAGAATCCCGTACGGAACGCCGACCATCGAGAAGAATAGTCCGTAACTCAAGGATGCTACGACCCCCAGCAACACCAATGCCCGCATGTATTGGGCAAGGAGCACGTGCAGGTCGGCGGCAATTCGCTCCACCATATTGCGGCTGGCGCCTGCGGCAAGGATGCCCACCGCGGAGCTGAGCATCTCCCGGCCATCCTTCAAGAAGAAGAAACTGAGAATCGGAACCAGGATGAAAAAGATGAGGTT
>CAZCVY010000306.1:0-7169 GCA_964501985.1 uncultured Acidobacteriota bacterium
GCTGCACATCCTGGCGAGTTGTGATGTGAGCGATTCCGTCGGAATACTCTTCCGCGAGTTCTGCGAGAGTTTCGAGTTGCCCCGCGTTCAGGCCCCCGGCTGGTATTTTGATGCGCTGCATGCCTGGAGCATCCCAGAGGGTATTCGGCCCCTTGGTCAAACGTCCGGATGGGTAGGTGAACTCCTGCACCTTCTTGCCATCGTGGCGTTGGCCATTGTCGTAACGCTGACCGTAGACGCCCCGCCGCAATCGCGTTTCCGCCATCAGGCGCTCGTCGATCTTCCCCTGTTTCTTCAGGCCCAAATCCGTTTCATAAATATCTATTTCGCGGGCCAGGTCTTCCGGCAGTTTGCCGGAAAGGGTTTCCTTCCAAAGTGTGTTCGAGGCTTTCATTCTGAGTGTGCTCCAAAAACAAAAAACCCACTGCCGGATTCATCTCCGACGGTGGGTTGGAATCAGGTCGCTTTAATTAACGCGCTGCTAAGCAACTCCTCCACACGCCGGCGCTGGCACCGTACAACAGCACTTCAGCGCGCAGGGTTGGAGGGTTTTTGCCATTGCTGAAGTCTTAAGAATAATTTGCCGCCTCGTGGAAGTCAACCCGAATCTGGCTGCTTGTGGGCACCCACAGCCGAGACTCGCGGTGTTTCGTTTTGGAGAAACCCGGCTTGGTGAATCTCCCCGGTCTTGTTATGATGAGAGGGGTCAGGATTATGTCATCGCCCACCACCCCCGTCATGCCAGGAAAACCCCGCGCGCAATTGCAAGTGCGTCCGGCCGAGCAGCAGGATGCCCGCGACATCGCGCGAATCTACTTTCAGGCGATTCAAGACCACTTGGCGACGTTCGAAAACTTCCTGGGCACGGCTGAGGAACGCGCGCGCTGGGTTGCGGATCACTCGGGAAAATGCCCGCTTCTGGTCGCGGACCTGAACGGACGAGTTCTTGGATGGGCGTCGCTAAGCCCCTATCAAGTGCGGCCTCGCATTGAGGGCATCGCCGAGCTGCTTATCTACATCGATCGCGATTACCGTCGGCACGGTGTAGGCAGGGAGCTCATGCGCGCCATTCAATCCGCCGGGCGCAAGGAAGGGCACTTCAAATTGATTGGAAGATTTGTGGCTCACAATGACGCTGGCCGCACGCTTTGCCGCATGACCGGCTGGAGAGAGGTCGGCGTGCACGAGAAACACACTCGCCTCGATGGCCGCTGGCACGATGTCGTGGTGGTCGAGTTCCTCATAACGGAAAACCTGAAGTAACCTCTCCCTTCGAAATCGAAATTGAATTCCCAGACGACGTTACGCCCTCTGGCGTGCTCGCGTGGCGCGCATCCAAGCGAAGTAAACGGGAATTCCCAAAAGCACCAGTCCCAAGCCGATTCCGGATTCGCGCGGGCTGCGGGCCAGCGCATTGATAATGATGATCAGCGCTGCGATCGCAAAGGCCACAGGTAGAACCGTGTAAACCCGGAAAGGCCGCGCCAGCTCCGGCCGCTTTCGGCGCAAAATGACCACCGCCAGCGCTGCGGCGGCGTAGAAAATCCAACCCGTAAAAATCACGTAGGTATAAAGCTGCTCAAAGGTGCCGGTGGCTGCCAACAGGATGGACCACACTCCCTGGATGAGCAGGGCAACGTAGGGGGTTTCAAAGCGCGGATGAATTCGTCCCACCGCGGAGAAAATAACACCGTCGCGCGCCATCGCGAAATAAGCGCGCGCGCCACCCAGAATGTTCCCGTTTGTGGCGCCGAAAATTGAGCAGAGAATCAATCCGGAGACAAACGCAGCGCCGCGCGGACCCCAAAGAATTTCCATGGTCTTTGCGGCCACGCGCTGGTAGGCGTCCTGGGCCATGGTGGGCAGCGAGAGGACATGCAGGTACGCAAAGTTAGCGCTTAAATAAGCGAAGATGACGATGAGAGCGCCCACAAAGAAACTGACCGGAAGGACTTTCGCAGGGTTTTTCACTTCACCCGCCACGTGCGATAAATGGTGCCATCCGTGATAAGCCCACAGCACGCCAATCAGCGCCACGCCAAAGGAGCTCAGGGTGAGATGCGGCGGCATGTATCCCGCCGGCGCCGCAATGGGCGTCAAGTGGCGAGCGAACATGGCGAAGCCCGCGATGATGGCCAGCCCCGTTAGTTTGGCAAGCGTAAAAAGCGTTTGCACCCCTGACGCCTGCCTGACTCCGGCAATATTCACGATCGTCAACAATGCGATTACCGCGGTGGCCACGAGCTTCCGTTCCAGGGGTGTGAACGGGAAGAAAGTTGAGGCATAGATGCTGAAGGCGACCGCAAGAGTCGCGATGCCGCCCGACTCAATCACCAGGAGCGCCGCCCAGCCGTAGAGAAAGGCGGCCAGCTTGCCGTAGGCATCGCGCAGATAAACGTAGACTCCCCCCGCTTCGGGAGTGGCCGCACCGAGCTCCGCGAGGGAAAGTGACCCGGCCAGCGCTAGCGCTCCTCCCACGATCCAAACCAGAATGACGGTCGGGACCGACCCCACCTGAAGCGCCACGTTGTGCGGAACCATGAATACTCCGGATCCGATAATCGTGCCAACGACAATGGCGATTGCGCCCAGCCTCCCTATCGCGCGCGGGAGTTCGGCACGCACAGGGGAAGCCGTGCCTGCAACCAAAGCGCTCGGTGATCTCGAACCTAAAGATGTGGACATAGACATCCTGAAATGCGGATTTTCAATCCTCAGTTCCGAATCCTCGTACTTCTCCTCAACTTGTCGTGCGCGGAGCGGCCCTTTACGAAAACCTGGTGGCTCATTATACTGGGGGGCTTTCGATAAAACCAAACACCATTTCGGCTCTTCTGTCCAGGGTCGCGTAAGGACGAAACATGATGAACTTCATTGCCGATCGATTTGAAGGCCAAGTGGCGCTGGTAGTGGGCGGCGCGCAAGGGATCGGGAAGGGCATTGCCGTCCGCCTGGCTCGCGAAGGCGCACATTTGGTGATTGCCGACATCGATCGCCCGATGATGGCGGGCACCGCGAAAGAGATCGGTGAGGCGGGGGGAAGTGTTCGCACGGTGGCTTGCGACGTGCGAAAGAAGCCCCAGGTGGAACGTACCGTGGCGCAGGTGATCCGCTGGTATAAGCGCATTGATGTGTTGATGTACGTTGCCGGAGTGGGCAAGGGCGTGCCTTTCGTAGAGACGGACGACAAGCATTGGGACTGGACGATCGACATCAACCTGCGCGGCGGATTCCTTTTTGCCCGGGCCGTGGCCGCACACATGATCAAACAACGCAGCGGCAAGCTGGTCTTCATGGCCTCCACCAATGCCTGGGATGCGGAAGCCGAACTTGCGCCGTACAACGCATCGAAGGCGGGCTTATTCCTTTTGGCCAAAACTCTGGCGCGGGAGCTGGGCCCGATGGGAATCAATTCCAACGCCATCGGTCCGGGACTGATCAAGACGCGCCTGACCAAGCCCTTTCTGAACGACCCGAAGTTCATGAAGAAATATGAGAATCTGATTCCCGTGGGCCGGCTCGGCGAACCCGAGGACATCGCCGGTCCCGCAACGTTTCTGGCGTCGCGCGATGCCGATTACGTCAATGGTGTCCTGCTCTTTGTTGACGGCGGCCAGCTTGCGTGACGTTGCGATTGCGCACTGAGGTTTACGGCGCGATTCGTAGTCTATCGATTGAGGAGATAACATGCGCAAAGTGGTTCGTACCCCGAATGCCCCCCAACCCAAAGGCGTCTATTCCCAAGCCATCGTCGCTGACGGTTTTGTTTTTGTTGCCGGTCAAGCGTGCGTGAATCCCAAAACCAACGAATTCGAATACGGCGACATTCAATCGGAAACCCGGCAGACGCTTCAGAACATTTCCGCCATTCTGGAAGCCGCGGGTAGTTCGCTGAAAGATGTGGTGCGTGTCGGCGTGTTTCTCGCCGATATGAAAGATTTTGCGGCGATGAATGAGGTTTACAAGCAGTTCTTCACCGAAGACCAGCCTGCCCGGACCACGGTAGGCGCGCAGCTACCCAAGATCAAAATTGAGATCGATTGCATCGCGCGGGTCAGTAAGCCGCCGCAAGAAGTAAAGTGAGGTATTGATGCTGGCTCAAGAGCTTTCCACCCCGGTGTTGACGGTTGATCTCGATGCCGTGGAAAAGAACCTGGAACGTCTGGCGGGAATGTGCCGCCGCCAAGGCTTGAATTTGCGTCCGCACACGAAGACGCACAAGACCGTGGAGGTTGCGCGCTCTCAGTTGGCGAAAGGCGCGGTGGGGCTGACGGTTGCCAAAGTGGGCGAAGCGGAAGTGATGGCTGGCGCCGGGTTCGACGACATTTTGGTGGCCTATCCCATCATGGGGGCAGAAAAGCACCGCCGGCTGGCGCACATCGCTTCTGCCCGGCGGCTGCTGGTTTCGCTCGATTCAGAAGCTGCGGCCCAGGAGCTCTCCCGCGCCGCTGCCGCGCAGGGCGCGACCATTGGCGTCCTGGTGGAGTTCGACGCGGGTGGCCGCCGCTGTGGGCTGGAACCGGGGCCTGCGATGGTCACCCTGGCGAAAGCCATCGACAAGCTGCCGGGTCTGAAGTTTCGCGGGCTGATGGGGTATTTCGGCAACGTCTGGGGCCCTCCCGAGGAGCGCCGTGCCGAGGCCGAGCACGTGGCGGAACTCGTTGCCCGCGGCCTTGCAGCATTTCGCGCCGAGCGCATGCCGGTGGAGATCGTCTCCGGCGGCTCGACTCCTTCCGCGGAATTTGCCCATCTGATCCCCGGGCTCACGGAGATTCGTCCTGGCACGTATGTTTACAATGATCTGAATACCTACTATCAGGGAGCGTGCGCTCTCGAAGATTGCGCGGTCCGTGTGGTGGCGACTGTGGTTTCCACTGCCGTTCCTGGCCGGGCCATCATCGATGGCGGCTCCAAGACGTTTTCTTCCGACTTGCTGGGCTCGGGGCCCAAGACTGGCCACGGGCGAGTGATGGAAGCTCCAGACGCGCCCCTCATCAAATTGAACGAGGAGCACGGCTACCTGGACATCAGCCAGTCGCAGCACAAGTTCCACGTGGGCGAAGTTGTAACGGTAATTCCCAACCACGTTTGCGCCACCGTGAACATGCACGACGAGATCGTGACCTTGCGCCAGGGCGAAGCGGTGGGCTGTTGGAAAATCGCCGCGCGCGGAAAGATCCGTTAAAGGAGGCGAAATGAACTCGCCAATGACTATTCTCGGAATTGCCGGCAGCCTTCGGAAGGCCTCACTCAATCGCGCTGCCTTGCGAGCCGCACAACAACTGGTCCCGGAAGGCGCCAGCCTTGAGATCTTCGACCTCGACGGGATTCCACCTTTTAACCAGGATGACGAAGCCCACACGCCGGAGCGGGTTGTCTTATTTAAGCAGCGTATTCGTGCCGCGGACGCCATCTTGATCGTGACGGCGGAATACAACTACTCGATTCCCGGAGTTCTCAAGAATGCCATTGATTGGGCTTCCCGACCTTACGGCGATAGCGCCTGGGATGGGAAGCCGGTGGCGATGATGGGCGCTTCCGTCGGAGCCATGGGGACAGCACGCGCACAATACCATTTGCGGCAAGTTTTTGTGTTTCTTAATATGTATCCACTAAATAAACCGGAAGTGATGATAACCAATGCCGCCCAGCGTTTCGATGAAAAAGGCAATCTTACGGATGAAAGCACGAAAGCTCAGATTCAGAAGCTATTGGTAGCCCTGGTGGCGTGGGCGAAACATCATGAGGGAGGACGGCTGGCCACCGCCGCGGGCACGTGAGTTCGGAGCCATCCGATAGTCGGCAGTTCGTGGGCGCCAAACGGCGACCGTCTGTGTCACCCTCGCTACCCTGCTCAGCCGCGAGGACCTGCCAGGGGTTTGGGACGGGCTTTGACACCCTTACGTCCCCCCGTCGAGGTCGGTTATGCTTTCCAAAGCTTTGCCATCTCTGCGGCAAAGTCCTCATAGCTGCGCGGTGCGCGGCCAAGGAGCTTCGTGAGGCGAGCGACCTCTGTCTCTGTCGAAGCGAAACCACGGTCGAAGTAACCCTGGAACATCATGCGAAGATCGAACGCGCTCCAACTCGGCATATTGGCGCGCATCCCGTGCTCCCATTGGTCGAAGTTGTGCCCGGTGTACTTGATCTCCTTACCCAGCAGCTTGCTCCACAGCGCGGCATTGCCTGGACCTGTAATCAGCGTTGGTCCCACAATGTCATAGGTTTGCTGTTCGTGGCCCTTTTCGGTAAGTGAAATCGCTGCTGCTTCCGCGATGTCTCGAATATCCGCTGTGGCTATGCCCGCAGTTCCAATCGGCATCGGATAGACTCCCGCACCGGTGAGAGTGCCCTTCAGATTAATGTCGTTTTGAATGTAATAACCGGGCCGGAGGATGGTGTATGGAACTCCGAACTCACGCAGAGCATTTTCGACCGCCAGCTTTGATGCAAAGTGCGGCACATCACGGAACTCATCGACCTTGAAGACCGACAGATACGTCACATGTTTTAGGCCCATCCGTTTCGCGAGACCATAGGCGATCAACGCCTGGGTCAACTCGTCGGTAACGACCGCATTGAGCAGAAAAAGTCTATCGACGCCGTGCATCGCCTTTTCCACCGAAACCGGATCGAGCAGATCACCGATGGTTGCTTCCACGCCGGTAGGCAGCTTGCCTGCTGCAGGCTGCTTGCGCACCAGCGCTCGAACCTCTGCGCCACGCTTGAGCAACTCTATAACAACTCCACTACCCACGTTTCCTGTTCCACCTACTACGAGAATCTTCACGTCGTTTCTCCTTGTTCCGGATTCGTTCCTGTTGATCCCGCATTTGCAAGGAGAGATGTCCGATGGGAGAAGGCTGGACCTCCCATTGCAGCAGAACAGCCTTGCACTAAAGCAACACAGCAAGAGAATATATCTGGTAGACGTCTTTTATCTGTTCCAAATTGACCACTGCTCGGTCCAGCTATCCGGAAACTCCTTTTTCGATACCGATTCAAAGGGCGGTGGCGACAGGTCATCATCGTTACACCGTTTTCGTGCGGGTGGCGGCGGGGACCGGCGCGGCTGGGGCGAAGCGGCGAAGGGCGTAGCGCAGAGTAATTTTTCTCGGAGAAAAATTACTCTGGTAGCGCCAGGACAAGCCTGGCTGATCTAGTGAACTGAA
>CAZCVY010000307.1:0-7158 GCA_964501985.1 uncultured Acidobacteriota bacterium
AAATGATCGAAGGCGCGCTCGACCGGATGCGCAAGTGTTCCCAGCAGCACGGCCTGAACATTGAAACGAATCTGCTGAAGCCGGGGAATCGTTTTGGGTCAACATTGTCGGCCGTGGATATCCTCCCCCCAACCGCACGTTCCGCTGGTGCACGCAGCGCATGAAGATTGATCCGGTGAACGACTTCGTGAAGCAGCGGATCGGCCACTGAGGTGAGGCCATCCTGCACCTCGGAGCGTGCCGCGTCGAAAGTTCCACGCGCGCTCAGACCATGGCCGGCCGCCAGGCGCGCAATGGCATGAACCGGCATCCCGACCTGCCCCGCGTCTGGGTCTCGAATCCGATTCAGTTCCTAACCACGGAAGAGGTTTGGGCCTATCTGCTTCAGAATCCGAACCCATGGGGTGGCGACAACCGCCCACGTACGGAAACGCTATGGCGTGTCCCTACGCCAGCGCCTCGAACGGCGAATGCCCCACCCAAATCGACACCAGCACGCCCAGTTGCGGCAACAGCCGCTTCGGCTGCTGGACGTACACGGTGGTTGACCGCGACAAAGCCAGCGAGGTATTGCTGGCCTCGGGCGACGAGCGGATGGAAAAATTGATCGAATTAGGCCCGTTCGGGATTGCGTAGGCGCGTTTCCCGCGCTGGAAGCGGAGATCACGGATAACGTCTAGGAGCTAATCGAAAAGCCGAACTAATACTTGGAGGTGTGCAATGGCACTTGTGAAAAACGTCGAGAAGCGCATCTGGGACGTAGAGGAGTTTGATGTCATCATTAGGCACGGGGACGGCCGGGATATGCGTGGGGACCGTACGGGAATTCCAATGTATGACTTTTCTCGGGGGGCGAAGGACGCGATGACGGTATCCACATGGAAGGAGCAGCGTTTCCATCCGAAGTATCCAGGTCTTCAGGTGGAGGTTCTCGATGGTTACGGTAATGCTGTAGCCGGTAACACCCTACTGTCGTCCGTTCGGGAGTCGTACGCAGACCCCTCATGAAAATGAAAGATCACCGCGCAGCTTAGATTGCTAGCATTTTCTCACAGCAAGGCCGAGCGCCGCTTGGGCCGAATGTGATTCGACCCGGCAAGCATGGCCGAACGCCCTTCGGCGCTACGCCTTGATAAGGTCTGACTACTGGTTTGCCAAATTTTGGAAGGTGCGGATTGACCGCGCTCGTGGCGCGACGCACGCGCCAAGCTGCGGCCAGTTCTCAGAAGACGTCCCGTCCCGTGGTTTCCCGGTTTTCAGCTGTAGCCGCGAACGGCAAGAATATCGGTTTGCCAAAGGCTTTAGGAGTAACAGCGACGGCGAAAGCCAGCGCCTCAACCCCCGACCTCAAAGCCCTCTGAAAAGCTTTGGCGTAGGCTGGGTGGCGGGCGCTACTGACCGTAAAACACGTAGCATCTCCTCTTTGAACAACGAACAGAATGACGGCCCGGTGACCTTGCTTGGCATGCTGTGTTAGGCAATTCAGGTGCTTCAACCCGCGCGGAGTGACAGAATCTGGGAAGCGGGCGACCCCCTCTGCAACAACGGTTGCACTCTTGACTTCGAGAAAACAGGAACCTTTTGCGCCGCTTAGCAAAAAATCTATGCGCTGTCCTTTCCCAGACGGTCTTTCCCTCTCCAGGGTGGGGTAACCTTTAAGCGTCGGGAGCAGTTGTTGTTGCAGCGCCCTCTCCACGAGGCGGTTCGCCAAGTGTGTATCTGTACCAATCCAAACCCGGCCGAGTTTCACTGCTCTCAGTGTGTAGCGGCGCTTCCTTTGAGTGTCCGCGCTATCCCAGAGAACCGCTGCGCTTCCATTCTTCAAACAACCGTTGAAGGAGCCTGGATTGGCGCAATACGCACGGGTCTTGGAGCCATCGGCGAATGATACTTCCGCCAAGAAACGCTGTGGCCGCCGCAAGAATTTCACTTTGACGCGCGGCTCAGGAAAACGCATAAAAGGCTCTCTGATATTCATAGCGTTCTACCCCTGTTGCGCTGATGTGGAACCTTGTTAGCAAAGGTACCGGTGGAGACGATTTCATCGAAGGTCAGTTCGTCCTCAACTGCGCAATCGAGCCACTGAACCAAGACCGACTCTTTCATCACTCATGTTACCGCGCCCACCCTTTGGGTTAGCCAAACAGCCATTCCGTTACGGTGGCCCGATGACGGGCCGCCGGGGAGTACAAACTACGCATACCGCGGGGCTTGAAAAACCATCTTGCTGAAGTTAGGAACAGCCGATAATATCATCGATGTCGGACCAAATGGAGCTACAATACCAGGAAGTCGCTGACTCGATGCCTACCCTTCAAATGCCGCGCGAGACAAAGCTGAACGGCTACACACGGCAGTTTCTTGAAACAAGACACGGGACGGTTGTTTTGGGAGATTCGCTTGAGCATATGACTCTCCTCAAGGACGAATCAATTGATTTAATTGTCACAAGTCCTCCTTTCGGCCTCGTGCGTAAAAAGGACTATGGCAACGTCGAAAGCCATGACTACGTGGAATGGTTCAAGCCGTTCGGGAGAGAATTCAAGCGGATTCTCAGGCCGTCCGGTTCACTTGCTGTCGACATCGGTGGAGCGTGGATTCCCCGGCCAACCGACTCGAGGCAAAGGCCGTCCGGGAGGATAGACGAACTGAGGGGTGACGCATGCGATGCGACTGCGAGATGCCGGGAGCAGTTTACTCGGGCGTGCGGGGAATCGTAGCAGGAGTACCCAACAAAGCAGGGCGGCGCTACATCGAGCGTTGCGACACCTGTCAGCGCTTTAATTGTGACGTTGCCGCGGGTCTCGAGTATGCGAGGGTCAGGGGCGGAGGCTGCAAATACGACGAAAGCCAGCGCGTGGTGTGGACTCCCAGATGATAGTTGGCCAGCAGACCATTTCTCTCCTCAGGAGCCCGTGGGCGCAAACCCTTCACGGACTTGTCTCGCTCGTCGATGAGGACCTGCTTATTGCCTGCCCTTTCCTGAAACGCTCCGCTGCTGAGCACATAGTCTCTCTTCTTGCTCAGCGCAACCGCCTTGATTCGGTGCGGGTCCGCATCATTACAGATCTCAGGCCGGAAAGCACTCTTGCCGGCTCCCTGGACCTCAGTGCCCTAACGGAATTTGGTCGAAAGATCCCTGCGTTCGAGCTCACTCACCTTCCCAGCGTTCACGCGAAAGTCTATGTCGCGGATTGCAAAATGGCAATCGTGACATCGGGAAACCTTACTGAGGCAGGTTTATACGGCAACGTAGAGTACGGTATTGCGTTGAGAGAGAATGGTATCGTTAAGGAGGTCAGGTCAGATTTTGAGGGCTACGCCTCCTTGGGTGCGAAAGTCTCCGTTGAGGACGTGGGCGAACTTTCCTCAGAAATGGAAGAGCTCCGGGCACTATACAAGCGCGCGGAGAAATCCATACGGGAGCAAGCACGACATGCGTTCCAGGAGAAACTGCGTCTGACACACGTCCGACTTCTTCGTCACAGGGCAAAAGGGAAAACGACCCACGCGATTTTTTCTGACACAATCAAATTTCTACTTTCAAAAGGCCCTCTGCGGACTGAAGAACTGCACCCCTTGATTCAACTCATACACCCAGACCTTTGTGATGACTCCGTGGACCGCGTTATCGGTGAAGTACACTTTGGCAAGAAATGGAAACACTACGTTCGAACCGCACAGCAGCATTTGAAGCGGCGCGGTGAAATTGAATTCGACGGAGCGCGTTGGCGCTTAACCCAAAGGGATTGAGGTCCACCCGGAACCACTTCTCTAGGGCCGCAGGCGCTCACGGTCTTTGCCTGGACCCTCACTTTTGGCGGTCGCCCCTCCTTGAGGGATGAGTATCGCATTCAGATGACCTCAGTGAATTCACCTCTCCAACTTGGCACGGATGGTCCCACCGTGCTCTTGGGATACGAACCCACATTGAATCTTTTCGCCGGATTCGATCTTCAACGGCACCGCACCTTCACGACAGGTTCGCCCTCCGTGCAAATCGACATCCAGGCGCTGAGACAGGCCGAAACAGAGGGGCTAAGTTTCCATCGAAAGAGCAATGATGAAATAGCAGTGGGCATCAGGCCTGACATGTTTATGGCGTATGCGACGAACGCGGGGGTTCTCCACCGCTTTGGGCGGGAGGCGAACGTTTTGCATTTACTCAATCGCGCTCTACATGAGGAGCCTCCGCAGCAGGAGGTGCAAATCCTATCTACGGAGCGAAGGCGTATAATCACCGAAGTTAACAGGCTTAGCAGGGAGGCTGGATTCTCGCGGCAGGTACTTTTCGCCTATGGACGGCAATGTGCCGTTAGCCGCGTGCAGCTGCGACTCGTTGATGCTGCGCATATCCTTCCGGTCGGAGCGCCCGGAAGCGCCGACCACGTTCGGAACGGGATCGCTTTGTCCCCGACCTACCATCGCGCATTTGATGCCGGCCTCATCTACCTTGATGAACAGTACCGCATGCAATTGAATAACGGGCGGCTACATATCTTCGAACGACTTCATCTCGCTGGCGGTGTGAATATTTTTCGAGCCCCTCTCGGTGAGATCTTTCTGCCACCCGACCCCCAGCAACGCCCGTCCATCGACTTCATTCGACGCGCGAACCGGTTTCGTCAAATTCCGGCCTGAAGGAAGCGGAGTAGCTCGGAGGTATTTGGCTCCGAGCCGAATTCCTCCGCGGCCCTTTTGCATTACCCGGCAATGAACAGGCCGGGATTCCGGTTTTACGACCCGCTTTCAGCTTGCCGGTAGCGGCGCATCAGGCACGTGCAGGCTTTCGGTTGGCGGTTTTCAAGGGCGGCGGGACAACAAACGGGGTCGGGTTGCGGTGTGCCATGGCCATCCCGATCAAAGACATCGGGACAGGTCCTGGCCATGCTCGGGCACGGGCAAGATACCCGTGGCACGTCCGCTGGGACCAGCAGCGCTGGTCCGGGCCGAACGCCGTTCGGCCCCCCAATGGCAGGGTGACGCGCTCGAAGAGCAGAGAAAGCTGCGGAATTCGTTGACAGTTGACAGTTCACAGCAACATCGAAAGACAGTTCACGGTTTACAGTTCACAGTGCCATCAAGAACGCCCCGGGCTGTTAACTGTCGACTGTCGACTATTAACTGTCGGCTGTTAACTATAGACTCTACGTGGACTGGGCAGAGCGGGTGCGACGTTGGCCTCTGGGCAGAGGGTTCCCCGTGACGCGACGGGCGGAAAGGCGCGCGCGCAGTTTGCCCCCCACCCGGGCGGGTACTGTTTCAAGCTGGTCCTGGATCAAAACGGTGCTGTGGGTCTGGTACCACGCGGCAACCTCGTCCTCCGACTTGAAATCCGGGATTTCCGCCGCGGATTTCACATAGACCAGTTTCTTGCGGGCACCGGGGTCATTGCTTTTTGCGGAAGAACCTTTTTTCATTTTCATCCATGTCGCGGGCCGTAATGGGCCACGCTCGATTATGTCCCAGGTAGCGAAAGATTACCAGCAAGTATCGCCCGGTTTCGGTTTGTCCCCAGGCTTCGTAAACTCCACCTCGACCGCGCTTGAAGACCGGAGCGGAGCTGAACACTTCTTCGACCTCTTCCGGCGTGACCTCATGTAGAGCGATATGGTCGACACGTTCAAGCGTCCATTCAAGGTCGTCGATTCTCATGAGCGATCACGAACGGTCATCATACACGTAACGCTTCCGTCTGTCGCTCTAGGGCCGTGACGACCGATTCGATCTGCTCGCGGGTTGTGGCACCATCAGTCGACAACCTGATCATCTGCCGGGACGCTCCGGCTTCCGTTGTTCGCCCAAATCAGCGACACCACGGCGGTTTCATCGGTGATGGCAGCTTCCAGGTCAGCCAGATTCAATAATCCCTCGCGGTCAACCGGCAGGTAGGTAACGTGGTAGCCGGGTTGTTGTAGCGCGGGCCTCCCGCCCGATGTGGCGTGGGCATCCTGCCCGCGCGAGGCGGGAGCGGGACGCTCCCGAGACAGCGGGCGGGACGCCCGCGCTACGTCCGCCGCGCCAAATGGCGGGGTCAACCCGCCGCTACATTGCCCGCGTTCGAGCGCCATGCAGTAATTCAAAACGGAAGAATGTTCCACCTGCGACGGGACGATGTGCCGTTTGGTGGGATTCGCCGTCAGCGCGGCGGCGATGGCGGCATTGTTGCTCTGCGTCGCGCACGAGTTAAAAATTACGTCCCGCGAGGGCGCTCCAATCAGCTCCGCGACCTGTTCGCGGGCCGGAGCGGCGAAACCACATCCGAAATGTGGGAACTCCAGGCGGCGGTCTCCGACCGCCGTCGTCGATCGGAGATCGACGCTACAATTTACGTCGCTCCGTATATATGGGGCATGAGGACGATCAGGCTGCGAACTTATAGCCTTGCCCGTGGACGGTGAGAATGTACTTCGGCTGTTTGGGATTGTTTTCGAGCTTCTGGCGCAGCCAGGCCACATGGACGTCCACGGTACGTGTGGAGGGCGCGGAGTTATATCCCCAAACATCCTTCAAAAGCTCTTCCCGGCTTAAGGTCCTGCCCCGATGTTCGATGAGATAACGAAGCAGTTGGAATTCCTTGGTCGAAAGAGGAGCGAGCGAACCATCGCGCGACACTTCGGTGCGCCGCATATCGATATGAAGCGGCCCGAAATCGTAGAAGTCCGGGCCCTCGCTGCCCGCTCCCTTTCCCCGCCGGAGCAGGGCCTCGACGCGCGCCAGGAGCTCGGGCATTTCAAAGGGCTTGGTTAAGTAGTCGTCGGCTCCGATCTTGAGCCCCTTTACTTTGTCGACCATCTGGGTGCGCGCGGTGAGCATGAGGATAGGGGTCGTAAAACCACGTTGCCGCAGCTCTTGGCACACTTCGAAGCCACTCTTGCCAGGGAGCATGACATCCAAAATGATCAGTCCGAAATGACCACGCGTAGCATGTTCGACGACATCGTTTCCGTCGTAGAGCGCCTCCACCACGTAGCCCTCGCTGCGCAAACGATCGCTGAGCGTCAGCACCAACCCGGGTTCATCTTCAACTAAGAGAATATGAGAGTTCATGGAAATCGCCTTTTCTCCTTGGGCGCGTGTGCCGGCATTAACCCCGCCGAGCTTATCACCTGAATCCGGCGCATTGTGATGCCGCAGAACGCCTGCCCACGCAGCATT